>JAXDRV010000114.1:0-39783 GCA_034090805.1 Clostridia bacterium | reverse complement strand
ATAGCCATAAGCGAAATAGCAAAACCATAGGTTTTAAGCCATTTTTCTTATGAAATTTTAAAATTTGTCACTCCATGGTATAGAAACGACCATCTTTTTATGGTATAATAATAGTATCACAAAACAACCGTAAAGGAGATGGTCGTTATCTATCGTCAGGAAATTTTGAATGATATATCATTATTTACATCTCAACCTAAAGCTAAATTCTATGATGAACTGTTTCTTAACCTTGATTTGAGCATGATTCCTTCTCGCTCTAACCCTAAAGGTCGATGCGGTTTTGATAATCATTCGTTAATTTGTGCCTTCATCGTTATGAAATGCGAAGGCTTTACTCAGATTACCGATTTGGTTGACTACCTTAACAATAATCTGATTATCGCTCATTACTGCGGCTTTGATATTACCAAAAACCTGCCTTCTTACACGAAGTTTGAGCGTTTTATCAAAAATATCGATAATGATATTTTATCGGCTTTAATGAAATCGCAAGTTCTCAAGGCTTACAATCTTGAAATCGTTGATTCTTCTTTTATTGGATTGGATTCTACTCCAATCAGCGCCAATACTTCTCGCAACAATCCGAAGTCTTTTAAAAAGAACAAATTTTCTAAAAGAAACAGACCCTCTTGTGATAAGGATTGCGGATTAGGCGTGCATTCGGCTTCTAATCAACACAATGAAAAGAATTTCGAATATTATTGGGGTTACAAAAACCATGTATTGGTTGATTGCATCTCCGGTTTGCCTATATTTGAGCTGACCACCACCGCCGATGTGGCAGACTCTACTGTAACACTCGATATTCTCAAAGAAACAAACGAGTTTTTGCCATTATCGGAATGTACCTTTCTTGCCGACAAGGGGTATGATGTGAAAGCTATATACAATACCGTTCGTGATGTGTATAACGGAGATTGTTTTATCCCTCTTAACAAGCGCGGCACAAAGAATCCGAAAAAACTTGGCTGCGGTAATGTGATTTGCGAAGCCGGTCTTGCTATGCACCGCGACGGCAAATTCTCTGACAGTGGGCGCACCCGTCAAAAGTTTTGCTGCCCGTTTAAACGCTCAAAAAGCGGTGAATGCCCATGCAATCACAAGAATTGGAACAACGGCAAGAAAAACCATGGCTGCACCAAGTATGTCACAATCCCCGATGATTATCGTCTTTCTATAGACCGCAACAGCATTGCTTTTAAATCTGTGTACGCTCTCCGTACGGAATGTGAGCGATACAATTCAAGATTTAAAGGCACCGGTCAAGAACGTATGTGGGTAAGAAATCAGAATTCAGTTGCTAATTTGAATACCATTGCCCATATAGCACTTCTTTCCATTGCCATTGCGGCGGTTATCACTAAGAAAGATTGTTCTGTGCGAAGCCGTAAAGCTTTGTTTCGCTCTGCTTAGTATTGATATTGTATCTTTCAAAACCGTAGTTTTCGCTATGGTCTGTTTTGCGTGTCTTTTTCTTTGAAATTACAGCCAATCACGTCATCATGATTAATTTTTTACTTTATTGTATCAAAGAATCGGGCTATTTCGCTCATCACTACCAATTTCATGGTATGTCCGCTTATTTATTTGGGCGATTTCATCTCTGCTCAAATTGCGCATAACTGTTTTGCTGTAACTGTCAAACATCGCCATCGCAACACTGTTACTTTCGGATAAGGAAGCCGACATCTCGTCACCCTCCTTTCCGTGTACAGTCTTGTGATTGTGTCTTTCACCTCCTTCGAAAGACTACGACTGACCAAAGGGTCAAAATGGGAGCCAAATTTAAAAAGTTTTCCTGTTTTTCTGTTTTAGGGCGCAAAAAAATAAGGCGCATTGCAAAACGGTTTTTGCCATTTCGCAATGCGCTTAACTTCTATAATTTTATTGTTCTACAAAATCATTTCATACATTCTAAATTCCCATCCTCCTGCATTTACGAAAGCTAATTTATATATCATTTATTCTTTTGCGCTCAACGCCGCGCCTATAATTCCTGCATCATTGAACAGCGTCGCAGTTTCTATTTTTGTTTTCTCTCGATATTTGTTATAGTCCCCTGCGTAGACATATTCACGAAGAGGATTAAGCAGATAATCACCCTCTTTGGATATTCCTCCGCCAATCAGGATTTTACTCGGCTGAAATATGTTTAATATGGAGATTAGTCCGTAACTTACATATCGGATATACTGTTCTACCACTGCCTTTGCAGTCTTATCGCCTATTTTTGCACAATCGAACGCAGTTCTGCCTGAAACCTCGCCATTTTCTTGTACCCATTTATGCATCATAGAACTACTGTCAGACTGCATCGCTTGTTTTGTCCGTCGTATCAGAGCTGTGACTGACGCATATGCTTCCCAGCAGCCTTTATTCCCGCAGGAGCAAATCTCATCTCCATCGGCATTTATAACTATATGTCCAAGCTCGCCGCCTGCACAGTTAAATCCACGATATGGCTTGCCGTCTATAATAACTCCGCCGCCCACACCTGTTCCAAGTGTAATCAAAACAAAGCTGTCGGCATTGTCGCCGTTTACCGCATATTCACCTAAAGCCGCCGCATTTGCGTCATTCTCTAAATTTACAGGCTTTCCGAGCTTTTTTTCAAGCATTGCCCTTAATTCAGTATTTTTCATTTTAAGATTACATGAATAAGCAATAACTCCGCTTTTACTATCAACAGTTCCCGGACAACCGATTCCGACCGACTTAATTTCTGATATTTGACGGTCAGCACCATTTACTACATCAATACACAAATTTGCCATATCTTCAACTATTTCCTCAATTGGTCTTTGCGCTAATGTAGGAACAGATGCTTTATATATAATCTTTCCTGCTTCGTCTACCACACCTGCGGCAATATTTGTACCACCTAAGTCTATTCCTATATACATTTATTTAACCATTCCTTCACTAAATTTATCCATCCCTGAGCATGAGGAACAATATATTTCCCATTATCACTCGTTACTTCTGATGCTAAAGCAAGTCCATGAACTCCATCAGGATATATGTGTAATTCAAACGGTATATTATGTTTGCGCATAGCTTCTGCCAAAAGAATACTATTTTCCACCGGCACAGCTTCATCTGCAAATGTATGCCAGATAAATGCCGGAGGAGTGTTTTCATCAACCTGCAATTCAAGAGATGCTTTTTGCAGTAGCTCGGTACTTTTTGCTTCTATCGCATCAAATGAACCTCGATGTGCAAACTCGCCCGAAGTAATTACAGGATAGCATAAAATCATACCATTCACCCTGTTCATAGCATCGTCTCTTCTTATTGCCTTTTCTTTTTTGCTCATTATTCCTATACTTCCTGCCAAATGCGCTCCTGCCGAAAATCCACATACGAAAATTTTATTTGGGTCGGTATTCCATTCCTCAGCATGTTCACGTATATATACAATGGCATCTGACGCATCTATTAAAGACTGCGGATACGGTGCATTTGTAGTATAATTTACAACCACAGCATTGAATCCCATACTGTTAAATTCGCACGCTATTGGTTCACCCTCGCGCGGCGAGCAAAATTCATATCCTCCGCCCGGAAATATGACAATCATCGGTCTCTTTTTTTGATTATTTACTATATTATCTAAGATATAGGTTGTTATATACGCTGCATTATTTTCTAAAAATATTTTTTTGTTTAGCATAATATTCTCCTTAATGTTAATATATCGCTCATCACAGAATACACGGGTATTTTAAGTAATAAGAAAAAGAGGGAGAGAGTCTTATTATTGGTGGTATTCATACGAGTCCGTATATTCTGAGATCAGCGATATATCATTGTTAATACTATTTTATAAATCCGCCGTCCGCACTTACCGCTTCGACAAGTGCATTATACAAATTGCTGTCCATATCCATAGCCGTCACACCATTTATAAATTCCACAGCATTCTGTGAATTTTCCAACAGCTTATATACCTGTTCTTTTTTATCATTATCGTATTGCGCATGAAGTAAAATGTTAAATATGTCTTTTTTATAATCATTGGCGGATACCGTTACTCCTCCGTCAAAGCAGATTATTACTTCATCATTTACATTCTCTATACAAACATAAGTATCACTGTCTTTGGAATACGCTTTAAACGGGATTGCATTGTTATTTTCAGTTACGGATATTCCGTCATATGAAGATATTTTTCTAAATACAACCGTATAGCTTCGGTTATCGGTAATAATGTTTTCACTGCCTTCAGGTCTATGGATAATAAACTTTGGTTTTTCGTTCCACTGTAATTCCATTTTCGTTTTTACACATTCACCGTTTTCATAATTCATCGTAACTCCGTCATCCTCATAGAGCGTAAACTGATTATCCGCATATGGAAACACTTGTATTGTCATATTTTGAGGATTTCCTATATCTGTCACATCATCAGACATCGGAATTATTCCGCCTGCCTTTACAAACACAGGTATAGTATATATATCACGATAAATCTTATAGCGCTGACCTCCGTTATACCGTCTGCCGTTAAAGAAATCAAACCATATTCCGTCCGGAATATATGTGTTGGCGCAGCCCATCTGCGTAACACAATCCACCTTAGATGTTATAGGAGACACAATCATTTCACTTCCGAAGCAATATTCATTTCGGTTGCATGTATATGCTTCATAAGATTTATCAATATAATACAACGGCGTTACAAGCGGAATACTGTCCTTATATGCTCGGTAATTCATGGTATAAAGATATGGTATCAGCCTGTGTCTTAACCGAAGGAAATCAATCATAACGGTTTCCGATATTTTGTTATAATTCCACGGTTCTTTTGACATGAAATCATTATTCATGCTATGCAGGCGCATTATCGGTGAAAACACACCATACTGCACCCAGCGCGTAACAAGCTCATCATCACGATATCCAAACATATGACCGCCTATATCATGACTCCACCAGCCATAGCCGATGTTTGATGCATTCGCCGTAAAATACGGCTGAAAATCAAGTGAATCCCAAGTTACAACAGTATCTCCCGAAAAACCGACAGGATAGCGATGACTACCCACTCCGGCATATCTTGAAAAAATCATAGCTCGTTTATTCTGACCGCACATATCCATATAATGAAAATGGTTAAGCATCCATAATGGGTCTAATCCCGGAATTTTAGTTGTATTACCTTGCTGCCAATCCATCCACCAAAACGATACGCCCTCATCCTCCATAGGCTTTAACAGAAGTTTAAAATAATTCTCCATAAATTCAGGGTCAGCAATATCAAATGCCACTGTTTCTTCATTATCAACATCTGCCCCCAGAGCTTTTGCTATTTCTTTATATCTGTCCTCATGAGCCGCAATGCCTTCAGCCGGATGCAGATTGAGCGTTACCTCCATATTTCTGTTATGCAAGAAATCCAAAAATTCTTTAGGGTCCGGGAATAGCTCTTTATCCCAAGAAAATCCCGTCCAGCCCGAACCGTATTTCGGGTCTATGTCCGTATAATGCCAATCCATATCGATAACAGCTACAGAAAACGGAATTCCGTATTCCGCAAATTTGAGCATAAGCTCCTTATACTCATCCTGAGTATATTTATAAAATCTGCTCCACCAGTTTCCGAGCGCAAAACGCGGTATCATAGGAGTTTTGCCTGTAAGCGTATAAAAAGCCTTTAATGCGCCTATATAGTCCTCACGATATGCAAAAAGATATATGTCAACATTATCATTATCACGCACATCCACCCATCCGTCATCCGCAAGAATAAGCGATTTGCTGTCATCAAGCACAGTCATGGCGGCTCCTGACATTATGCCGTTTTCAAGCTCACATTCACCGTCTATCGTGTCCAATGTCCGTGCCGTACCCTTCAAATTATACTGATTTTCACAGTAATACCACTCATATCTCGTATCGCCGTTAGTGCCTGCAAATTTTGCCGAAAGACTGTTTTTCGTAAATTCACCGCCATGATATGTAATTTCCATACATTCAGTTAATATTTTTATACTCCCGTTTCTTTCCGTTACGGAAAACTCAGGCGCTTCAAAATTACGGTTTACAACCGTCTGTGTCGCCCTGTCCTCAAATTTTCCGTCTTTACTGTATTCCAATCTCATAAGACGGTCTGTAAGCACAGTAAATCTGTAATTTTCCCCTTGCACAACAGCTTTTACATCACTTACGGGTGTAGTCTTGTATTTGTATTGCTCGCTTATTCTTCCCATATTAAATTCTCCTTTATTTTATTAAAAATAATCTTGCTGCATATTTTTCCGAAACAGTCATTTCAAGTCTGTTATCTTCAAAGCTATAATTTGTTTTTATGCTTTTAGGATACAAAAGCTCTGCACTGTTTCCAAGCTTTTCAGGTATATCTATACTGATTTTATCGTTATCCGCATTAACCTTCCATAACGCTGTTACAGTTCCTATACTTGTTTTAAGCCCCAAAGCCATTATGCCGTTTTCGTATATTTTAAGCGGTTGTGTTAAAAACACAGGCTCACTTTCAGGAATTTCGTTTCGATATTGCTTATAAACCTCAATCCCCTCTTTTATCAAATTCATATTATCTGTATCGCACATTTCTATATGGCCTGACAAATACATAACACCAAGCATTGAGTTGATAAGATTGAAAACTGTTTCTTCAGCATTGCTCTGAATATTTAAGCTGCTCCAATCGCTTTCCTTCAGCTGATTTTCGTATTTTAGCGGATACGGATATGCCCAGAAGCCGCATTTTTCAGGCGGCATACACGCAAGTGTTCCCGCCGCTATTGACGGATTATTATAATATATTTCATGGTCGGAAACGCTCTGCAAGTCCATATGCTTTATGAAACCATAATCCGCGCGCATTGCTCCGCTTGAACAGCTTTCTATTATCATATCGGGATATTTTTTCTTGACTTGCTCTATAAAACTCAGAAATGACGTTCTATGTTCCGCCAATCCCTGACTAAGACTGTCCGCACCGTCACAGCCTATACAAAGGTTATGATTATAGTCGTTTTTGATATACCTCACACCTATTGTATAAAGACGGTCTACTGCGTCCATTGTGTAATTGCGCACTTCCTCTCGCCTGAAATCAAGGAATGCTCTGCTTCCTCCTATTATTACGCCATTCCGCCTTAACAGGCAATCATTAAGCGTCCGATATATATTTGATGTTGATGAACACGATTCCATTTCAAGCCACACACCGGGAAGCATGTTTTTATCCTTAATATATTCTATAATCCCTGAAAAACCAATCGGCTCAAACAGTTTATTGTTCGGAAGCCAATCTCCAAGATGTTCTCCGCCGTCACCCGTTTCGTACCAGCCATCGTCAATGCAAAAAATCTCACAACCCGCCTGCGCCGCTGCATCTATAAGCGGAAGTAATTTTTCTTTTGTCGGTTTCGCCCACAGGCAATTCATATAATCATTAAAAATAACGGGCGGTGTTTTAAGTCTGTTTTCTGCATTCTTTCTCTTGAATTTATTTAAAATTCTGACTGCGTCTTCAAAATTTCCGTCAGTATGTCCGAAAAATGCCTTTGATGATATGTATTTTTCGTTTGCTTTCAAAACAATGTTCCAGCCGTCATTACACATATATGCGCTGTTCATTTCAACATAGAGCATATTCTCCATAACACCTATTTCAAAATACCATCCCGATAAAGGCTCAATTTCAAAAAACCATATTTCATTCGTTTTCTTATTCCTTATAAAAATAAGAGGATAATGTTCGGAGGTAGTCTGACTGCCATTAAAGGACAGCTTCGCCGCCGACACGTTAACATGGTTTGACGCTCTGTAAATGCCAAGCTGTTCCAAGCTGTACTCATTCCACTGCGCCTCCCCCTGCCACGTTGACGAGCAAATATATACTGTATAGTCATCCCTGCTATACTCGCCTATTCCGTTAACAAGCGCAGAGCTTACATGCGTCAGCCGTATATCGGTACCGGATATATTTTCGGCGACAGTATATTGAACCGTTACTCCATCGGTTTCCTCACACTCACAATATGTCTTAATATTATTATGCAATTCTCCTGTTCCCGGAAAACCTGCAAGTGACCAATTTGAATAATCACCTTCAATTTTTATATTGTAATACGGCTCTTTTCTTTTAAATTCATTCATAATCATTTCTCCATTGATAAAATCGTTTAAATCAACACAGCACGCAAATATGTGCTGCGCTGTTTTAAGCTATTTTCTGTTCATATGCGTTTTTGAGTAGAGATTTCTGTAATTTGTAGGCGTCATTTTTTCATGATACTTGAAATAATTGACAAAATCGGCGCAGTCGCTAAATCCAAGCATATTTGCTATTTCCGTAACATAAAAATTTGTATTGCACAACAAATCCTTAGCCTTGTCTAATAAGAATATATTTATAATATTCTTCAGACCTTTTCCATAATGCTTTTTTGCCATTTTGGAGATATATTCCGGATTAAAGCCAAAATGCGCTGCCACTTTGCTAACCGTCAGCTTAGCGTCTACATTTACTCTTACCCATTCGTAAATTTCATCAATAACCTTTTGATTACTATTGTTTAAACGAGAAGACATGATAAGCTGCGCCACTATATATTTTACATATGTGTCCAATATATACTGAGGGCAGATTTCCCTTGACATATTGCTTAAATGATTAAGCTCTTTAAAAATATAGGCATTTGAAAAATTCCCTGTGAAAAACGGCATTTCAAGGTCAAGATTTTCTGCCATAAAATGAACCCAATAAAAAGAGGTTTTAGATGATTTCTTAAATCCCCAATGCGCAACATTGGGCGGTAAGATTATAATATCCTTCTTATGAGCGGTAATATAAGTGTCTTCTTCTCTGATGTTTACCTCACCGCTCACTACATATATTATTTCATATGATTTTTCTATCCGCCGAGGGTGTATCCACTCACCTTCCAATGCAAATAAGCCCATTCCGGCAAATTCCAAATCAAACATCTAAAACCTCTCTCCTTCTTTAGATAATACCTGTTGTATATATCTAAGACTTTATTTTGTCTTTATCCACACTTCCATTTCGGAATCGCGCCGCCACGTTTTTCCGGCAGATGCATAATCAATCATTTTCAGCTCATTATTATCAAGCCGGACAGTACAGTTGCACAATTCACCTAAGCCTGAATCAAACAAATTTATATCAAGCTTTTGTTCTGTTATTTCTAATTTTTTTCCCACTTCGCCAAGCCTTGCGTCACGCGCAAGCGCAAGCGGTCCGTAAAGGACGGCTATATGCTTTTGATTTTCAGTGTCATTCGGATTTTCCATACCATGGGCAAGTCTTAAATTCATATCAAAGTTAATTTCAATTTTATCGTCCTTACTCCACATACGTTTTATATCAAGCATACCTCCCGCTTGTACTCCGCTCACAGCCTCGCCATTTATTTTAACTCTTGTGCATTTGGCAAAACACGGAATACGAAGTGATACGCTAAATTCCTCGTTTATCTCAGGCTCTACGAATATATCAACCTTTCCTCCTGATGGATAGTTGGTCTTAATTTCAAAATCAACTTTTGTTCCATTTTCCGTGTACATACTCGCGTTTCCTGAAATGTACAGCATAAAATTAAAACCGTTTTTGCTGTTTAATACGCTCATCTGAGGAACTAAGCCTATACCAACCGCGCCTATAGCTATGCAACAACCACAATATGCTGTTTTGTTTCGCATAGGTTTAAAGCCACCTACGGCTTTCCCCCGAATATCTATGCGTAACGGACTGTAACTGTCAAAAATCTGTCCACGTTTATGTTTTGTATGATGAGTATCATATACATCTCTGTAATAGTCCTCGTCAAATGTCGCTTCGTCTCCGCAAAGCTGTCCTTCTGTATTGACCGCGCCATATAATGCATTATACACAGATTTTTCAATCTCATCTCCATACACGCTGTCGCCCGTAAGAAGAAGCAGTTTAAAGCATAGCCTTATCCACGTTACCGTTACGCAGGTTTCCTGCATAAGTCCCGAATATCCCGTATATGTCTGCATAAGTGCTGAATGGTTAAACAGTTCATGCTTACAGCCTGCTGAACCGATTATTGTTATTTCCGACTCTATAAGCCTTTTTGCAAAATTCTCTGCGGCTGTTTTCCACTTTCCGTTCCCCGTAGCCTTATAATACTCTATAAGACCGTCAAAGCAGGACATAAGCTCATATGCCTTTGTGACGGGATATTCATACGGATACAGCTTATCCTCATACGCCGCTTCAAATATATTAAAGCCCTTTGCTCCTCCGTTATTTACTATATATTCCGCAAAATCAAGATATCTTTTATCGCCAGATATGCAGTATAGCTTCACTGTGGGTTCAAGTATTGACGAAGAATTTATTCCGCCCCATATTTCAGAGGTATCTGTTATGTCTGTCATGTTTTTACCTGAACCGATATGTCTGATGATATAATCTAACTGACGTCCGGCAGTTTTCAAAACCAAATCTGCAAGTTCAATATTATTGCATATTTCATAAAAATATATCAATCCAAGCAATACATATTTACGTCCCCACATATCCCAGCCATGAAATTCATTTTCTTTGCTGTATGTGGCAATTCTTCCGTCACTGTCAGAATGTGATATGACAGTTCTTACAGTATGTTCAAGAATATCGTAAAGTTCCTTATCTTTTGTGTATTGATAAACAACGCACGCGCCGCGCATAAGCTTTCCCCAATATTCACATCGCCAGCCGTTATCCTCGTCATCTACCGTGTCTGAAAACTGTTCTGAAACCATATCCCAAAGTTCTCTGTCTTTAAGCTGTACTCTTTGGACAAGTCTTATCATATCATCAGCAATGCCTGTATATGAAAACTCGCCTCCCGTTTTCAGAACATCTGAAATACTATTACTCATTACGATTTCCTCCCTATTTCAGATTGAACCATACAAGCATATCGCTTTCACCTCGATTTGCATGACAGCTATACGGTATGAGCTTTACGTTTATCTGCTCATACTTGTCATCATCAAGCCTATAATACAACGCTTCATTCTTTAGCTTCCTGTATCCCTGTACTGTTATGACGTTAGCTCCGTATGTTTCATCATAATCTATTTTCGCTTCAAGCTTCTTGTCGATTCTTATTGAATACACATCGCCGTTATCTATGCCCTCAATGCAATATACCACAGGACCGTACTGCAAAGCCGCCTTTCCGTAATCCGCCCGAACACTTGTATTCGCAGTCACAAGCACAGGTTTCATTTCAAATTCTACCATAAAATCCTCAGACGGATTTTTGATATTCATATAACCGTTTTTCATCTCATATTGCTCATTTGTCAGCACCTTATCACACCATGAAGGAATACGGATATTAAGCTCATCTATATTTTTAGCAGTAATATTTATTTTACCGTCACAAGGATATTTAGTCTTTATCCGTATACGCTTTTCTCCGTCGGTCATTGTGCTGTCCATGAACTGATTTATATAATACGCACCATCCTTAACCGCATACGCAAATCTCTGAATTGATGCCATAATACGGTTTATATTAGGCGGGCAACAGGAACATTCAAACACCTCTACTCTTTGAGTTATCGGCAAATGCTCCTCTGTTGTCGTACTTCTGTTTCTTTTATAGGTTTCAAGATTAACCTCCAGAGGATTTTCGTAGAA
The DNA here is from genome assembly GCA_034090805.1 of Clostridia bacterium. GTDB lineage: Bacteria > Bacillota > Clostridia > UBA1381 > UBA1381 > Ornithomonoglobus_A. Next base: position 28,124 of record JAXDRV010000114.1, on the reverse strand, counting down.
AAACTTCTTTCCGTCAAGAGAAATACCGTCAAGCATGCCGTTAAACATACTTCGCTCCACTATATCGGCATATTTTACATCATTGTCAATTTCAAGCATTCTTTGTGCAAACATCATCAGTGCAATAGACGCGCACGTTTCGCTGTATGCGCTTTCATTAGGAAGGTCATATGGTATTGTAAAAGCCTCTCCCATAAAGGTTGAGCCTACTCCGCCTGTAATGTACATCTTTTGATTAATAATGTCGGATATGAGCTTTCTACATGCTTCAAGCATATTATCATCGTTTGTTTCCTTCGCATAATCAGCCATTCCGCAGTACAAATACAATGCTCTGACCGCGTGTCCTTCTGCACTGTCCATATCTCTTACAGACACATAATCCTGACAGTAATATTCCGTTGACTGCGGCACGCAGCAATAATCCTTTTTATTGGCTCCGCGCTTGTCAAGGAAAAACCCTGCAAGTTCTAAATACCGTTTCTCATTAGTGCATTTATACAGCTTTATAAGAGCCATCTCAATACACTCATGACCGGGTGTAGTAAACACCGCTCCGTCCTCTTCTTTAAAAACTTTATAAATTAAATCGGCATATTTTTTCATACAGTTTAGGAACTTGTCTTTTCCTGTCGTCTGATAGTATGCAACTGCCGCTTCTATAAGATGTCCGGCACAATATAATTCATGCGAATTTCTGTTTGTAAACCGTTCCTCACCGCTTACAGTAAAATATATGTTGAAATAACCGTCATCCCATTGGTTTTTCTCTATCAGGTCTATTATTCCGTCAACTCTTTCCTCTAAAACAGGATTTGGTTCACTTTTTATTATGTATGCAACCGCTTCTATCCATTTAGCAACATCGCTGTCCCAATAATAATGCGGCTGATTATCCATTCCCTGCTTCCAATCACATTTAAATGCGCCAATTCTGCCCGTATCATAAAACCTGTTCCAAACCGAATACATGGAAACATCTTCGTTTAATTTCTGTTTATTCTTCCAAAAACCATCTTCAAGCCTTACGCAATCATATTCTATACTTTTCACTTCATCACCCCATCAATTTTCACTGTCAATATATTTTATTATTTCACTGCACAAAAGCAAATAAGTACCGATTGCATAATCATTGGACGCATTTTTATCCACAGGACCCGGACGGTCTGCAACCACCTGCACATATCCTATCTTACCGTCTTCAAATACGGCTGTCTTGTTGAGACCGTTAAAGCCTTTTTCAACTGCTTTAAAATACTGCTCGTCAAGTATACCAAGATTTATACCCAGCATATACGCGTATAATATAAGCACAGTACCGCTTGTTTCCGTCACATCAAATTCATGCGGGTCTATTATGCTTGTTCGCCAAAAGCCATCCTCCTGCTGCCACTTCAAAAGTGCTTTGGACATATCTTTGAATATTTTTAAATATTCGTTATAATATTTATTATCCTTCGGCAAAATCTCCAAAGTCCTTGCAAGTCCTGCAATAACCCAGCCGTTACCGCGTCCCCAAAACACCTTCTTGCCTGATGCGGTCAGCATTTTATCCGGAAGAAACCGTTCATCACGATACCACATAGCCATTTCCTCATCATAACAGCCTCTCTCTTCCTTTGCATTCAAAAACAGCTTATATACTTTATCAAAATAGCGGCTGTCATTCATACGAACACCCATCATATTGTAATACGGCAGAGCCATATATATGGTATCAACCCACCACCAATAATCATTATTTGTGTCTTTTAGGACTACTTCCATTCCGCTTATCATATTTTCCATTGTTCCGTTTGATGGGTCAATTTCCATAAGCTTTAAATAGCTTTGTCCGCATATCTTATAATCGGCATTTTTATATGCCCAATCGGATTTGTCATCATAGAAACTCCAATTATTATCATTTGCCCATTTTAAAGCATACTGATAGTATGTTTCATTTTTTGTAATCTCATAAGCTGCAAGGCAGCCTATAAAATATGCTCCGCGTTCCCACGAACAGTCGCCCGATTTCGGATTTTCCTTTATCCAATAATCGTTGGTCTTTATAATAAGGTCTTTAATTTCATTCTTATCAATCACTTTTATGTCTCCTTGATAGCAGCCCGCAAATTGCGGGCTGCTTTATAATTCTTACTCGCTCATATATCTGTCATACGCCGCCTGTTGAATTTTAGTAGCTTCTTCAAGACCAAGCTTGTTTAACTCTTCCAAATAGCTGTCAAATGTAGACGCTACATCGGCAGAACCAAATATCCACTGCTGACATCTTTCACTTCTGAAAGTATCAACATTTGTCATTATCTCATTAAATTTCTTATATTCCTCCTCAGAATATGAAAGTCCGGGGAATTTAGGAGCAAGATAACCGTTATCTATATATAGCTTAGCGCCCTTTTTAGCTTCTTCGGTCATCCACTGTTCCTCATATGCAAAATCCTGCTCATACACAAGCGCACATGCGCCAAGCTCAGTTAATATCTGTATAGCAGTTTTATCGCCGTGAATTACGCTGTCCTTAAATACAGGCTTACCGTCAACCAAATCGTATTGCTCGCCCTCAATTCCAAAGTTCATCAGACGACTTCCTGTTTCTGAGAATAAGAAATCCAAAAGCTTTATGGCATACTCCTTATTTTTGGAATTTGCTCCGATAGCACATCCCTGAGTTATAGCAACATCTCTGCTCAAATATTCCTTGCCGCTCTCATTCGGCGGTGCAAAAGCAGTAACTTTGAAGCCCGGAATATCCTCGCCAAGAATATCATTAAACTGCGCTGTGCTTGCGAACCAATCATGAGTTATACCGCCCACGTTATCCCCATACAATTTATCTCTTGACTTTGCACCTCTTGTATAAATCTCAGTATCAATCAAGCCTTCACTGTACCACTTTGCCATATTTTCGTATGCAGTTTTAAATTCAGGTCTTGTCGGTCCATAATACACTTTTCCGTTTTCATCAACACCCCAATCTGCTCTTGCATCAAAAATAAATGTCAAATCATCAACAGAATTAAATCTGCAGAAATACGGTACTTCATCTTTCTGTCCGTTGCCGTTCGGGTCCTGCTCCTTAAACGCTTTCATAACCTGATAAAACTCATCAGGAGTAGTAGGCGCTTTTAGATTAAGCTTATCCAGCCAATCCTGTCTTATAAACCATCCGGCAGAAACTGTATCAGGATTTACGCCGCACATATAATATGCGTGTCCGTCATAATTGGTAATAAATGAGCTGATTTCTTTACGCTCAAGCTCTTTTTTCAAATTAGGCGTTTCATCGCTTATAAGCTCGTCAATCGGTGCAAACGCCCCGTCCGGACCATATTCTGTGGCATATTTCTTCATATTCTCACTGAATATCAAATCCGGAATTTCTCCTGACATCAGCATAACATTCATTGCTGTATCCGCGTCACTGTTTGACGAAGACGAAACTGTTTTTATCTTAATATTCGTCATTTCCGCGATTTTCTTCCACACCTCTGTGTCTTCAAGTCTTGTGTCTTTCATAGAAAACAGCGTTAGCTCCGTCATTTCGGGCGCTATTAAATATTCCGAATTACTATCTCCTTGTATTGTGTTATCTGCGTTTTTATTTCCGCATGATGATACCAATGCACTCATCATGATAGCCGCCATTGCAACACTTATAATCTTTTTTGCTCTTTTCATAATTAACCTCCTTATATTTATCCGTTAAATATTATTTACTCTTTAATTCCGCCGCCGGAATATATGGTTTCATATTATCATCCCAGAAAAATGCCTTTACTGTAATTCCTTCTGTATCTCTAACGTCCGTCACAGCTTCAACTTTGTCATCTCCTGAAATATTCTTTTCCGTCATCTTTATACTTTGCAATATATCATTTTTGTAAACCGCTATTATAAGCCTCCCTGTTTGTTCAGGCATATTGTCAGGTACATATATACTTACCGATGCCTTTATTGTTCCCGCTGCAAATGTGTTGGTTTCTATACTATTCACATACATTTTTATATTATCACATTTCAATTCATTTAATGGTTCGGGCGTACTCGTTGGCTCGGGTGTCGCTGTCGGTTCAGGCGTTGCTGTTGGTTCAGGTGTCACTGTTGGCTCAGGTGTCACTGTTGGTTCGGGCGAATCACTCGGCTCGGGAGTTTCGCTCGGCTTTGGTGTTTCTGTCGGTTTAGGTGTTTCACTTGGTTCAGGGGGTTCGGTCGGTTCGGGCAAGTCCATTTTTATATAAATATATTCCAATGTTTTACCGCTTGGCGAACTTATAACAGCCACATTACCGTCAGAAAGTTTTCCCGATACATCTTTGTTTGACGTCATAGAGTCAATTACCCTGACTTCACAATCAGTAATTATATTTTCCTTTATCTGTTCCGACGTCTTCTCTTGGGAGAAAGTCATTGTTTTACTGTTTTCATCAAATTCAACATCTGTACCGCCGACACTGTATGATATTTTATCTCTATCTGCCGACATATATGTTCCCTTATATATATCAATATCACAAACCGCAACGGAAACATCTCTGGCTCCTGACTCTGAACTGCCGTTCATTCCCGCAAGAACCTGTGTCCATCTGTTTCCTCTCAAATAAGATACATCCTCAAGTCCGGCAGAAAATTCATGTCCGTTAATAAACACCCTGCTTTGGGCAGCATTTCCGCGACAATGTTCTTCTATAACAATTCTATACCACTCATCAGCTTTCGCTGTAAGACCTGTATCTTTTCCGTTGACATATATTTTACCGTTCTCAAACTTCACAAAATCAACTATTCTGGTTAATTCACCCCAGTTATTCGGGCTTCTTGAAATATACGAAGTAATCTTTGTATAATCAGCTTTCTCATTATACTTCACCGACATTTCCAATGTTTGTATCCTGTCTTGTGAAGATGTTTCAAAAGGATAAAACGGAACTACAAGCCCCATAGCATTGTTAATTGAATACGGTGCATTTAATATCTCCGCAACAGTTGCTTTTTTCCCTTGTTCTTTACCTGCAACTGCTTCCGCATCATATTTTTTATATGCGTATGCCGCAAAATCATTTGGGTTTACAAGTTCGGTTTCAATAACGCGCTCTTCTTTGTCCGCAGTCCATTCCGCAATACTTTTATCACTTACTCCTCCGCAATTTTCATCAAGTAATGACATCTGCACAGTGATTGTAACATTCCCCGAGCCTTCCAGCTTATAGTTTATTTTAGTGACATCATCATGTTTTGTGTATTCAATCTGAGGTGATGTCGGTAAAGGTTCTGCCTTCATTGTTCCAAGCTCCGCTTTTTCAGCATTAGTAATAAATCTCATAAGAAGTTTCTTGCCATCCTGACTTATTATTGCAGTATTGTTATCTATGATTTCAATGTCGCCTCTTGTGTGCATAAACCAGTGCATAACCGACTGTTCCTTAAGGTCTATCTCATCTCTTACAGTTAAAGTACGGCGGACATCTGACATTTTGTATCCTCTTATATAGCTATTGACACTTTTGTTATATGCACTTGTCAAGTCAATCATCGAATATGCTCCGTCCGTTCCGCTTATAGGTTTTGTAACCTTTGCAAAAGCGTCTACATCTGTTTCAAGACCGTCGTCGGGATTTATAACAACCATATTATGTCCCTCACCCTTACGGGTATAAAACCATCTTGAATCATATCCGGCAAGAATTGCGGGATTTTCACTGTCAGGCAGATAACTAAGCATTTCCTTGCCCAAATCAATTGCCCAACGCACACCGCCTATTGTATAGACAAATGTACCTACGTCTATGTGGTCATGAGCATTATTTGAATATCCGCCGTGAAATGAAACCCATGCCGCATCATCGCTTTCCCAGTTCTCACGCATTGACACAAATTCTGTTTCTCCAAAATAATAATCATGCTGCAAATTTATTTTATTTTCGCTTTCAACACCTGCTTTAAACCATATAATATCCATTACTTCCGGTTTAATACCGTACTTCTTAATTCTGTCAGCACTATACTTCATCAGCTCATCATCGTTATAAATTTTTGCCATATAGAACTGTCCCGGATTCTGAATTATTGTATCGTCCGCCGCGTGAAAATTATTTGGTTTTCCCGATGGGCCTAAAAAGGCAGGCTGAAAATATGAGTAGTGATTTAAACCCATATAATCCTTTGCAAAAGCTTCTCCCATCACGGATTCATAGCTTCCCATAAACAAAGAAATATGGGTAAGAACAAAGTTCCAATAATCAGTACCTTCATACCATGCACCATCAGGCGCTAACCTGTACCAAGGAAATTCTATTGAACGCAGCGCACTGCTCATAACCGTCATTGCATAATCTGTGTTATATTCTGCTGTCGCAAGTGCAAGATTGACTATTCCTCCGTTGCATACAATGCCCCAGTTTGTTTCGGTCTGACACCAAAAGTCATTATACGATGCTGTCGCAGTGTATCCTTCATTCGCAGTTTCAAGAGCAAGTTTCTGTGACTTTTCTGCAATACTATCACGCTGTTCCTGTGTCATAGCTTCATATAACCAGTCATAGCCTATTGCTGCTGCAGACGCAAGAATTGCAGTGTCAAGATAATGCTCAGGATGCCAATCTTGAAAGGCGCATATTGCTTCCAACTCCTGTATTCCTCGTTTGGAGTACTTTTCTCTTCCTGTCATCTGATACGCAAACCCCAAATATTGAAGTCTTGAAAGCGCACTGTTTGATACATCCAGCAATCTTCCGTTATCAATTTTGTATTCTAAAACCGCTTCATTGCATATTGTATTTGCGGTACTTAACACCTTAGAATACCAATCTTTTTTAAGCGCGTCAGTTCTTACCTCCTGCTTTAGTCTTGTAAAATCATCTTTACGCGCTATAAGTCTTGGGTGTTCCGAACCGTTTTGTGTATTTTGCAAAAACTGCTGTTTAAGCAATTCTGCCGATTTTCTTTCAAAAAACAAATATAAATTTGCATCTTTAATGCCCTTGCTCGCTTTATTTGTTCCTTCACCTATGACAAGCATACCATGTTCATCATCATAAAAACCGTTTATCCCTGACACGCTGCCATATTCTCTTGCGGGCAGATACAAAACTCCGTCAATCATTTCGGGCGGAACTGATAATCTGACTCTTTCACTTCCGACCATCAAATAGTCCAAGCCAATCTTCATGGTAACATTTCCGATATATATGTAAGAACCATTCAGTGTTACATTTACCCCGAAAAAGTTTTCAAAGGTTGTCTGGTCAATTAAAACTCCATCGGTTTTGATTACAGACGGTTTTACAGTACTCTGTTTTGTGTTATTCAGATACATACTGCTGCCGTATAATTGTAGCGCTTTCTTGCCTGTCAAAAAATTCAGTGCATCCTCATCGGAAAAGCGGTCTGTACTTCTTGTTTCTGCCGCTGCACTCAAGCGTGTTTTGCTATTATAAGGTAATACCCCGACCGCGCTGCTAAAAAGCAGCGCAGCCGATAGTATTAGAGAGAGAAGACATTTGCAATTCTTGTTTTTATTCATATTCACCTACATTTCGCAAAAGGCACATATGGTTTTATATTATCATCCCAGAAAAATGCCTTAACCGTAACTCCTTCTGTTTCCTCAATATTTGTTGTAATTGTGAAGTCGAGTTTACCGGTAGCCTTCTTTTCATCCATTTTTGCACTTTGGAGAACTCCGTTCTTATAAATGGCAATTATAAGACTCCCTGCTTTTTCTCCCATCTCAGATGGTACAAACATACTTACAGTTGCCTTTATTGTTCCGACTGCAAGCGTATTGCTTTCCACACCATTCACATACAGCTTTATGTTGTCACACTGGAATTCGCCGGTTTGTTCAGTTTTTATAGTATAATACTTACGAACCAAACCATTCTCAGATACCGCTACCAAAACATTACCGTCGGACAGTATATCATCAACCTCTGCTGTATATGTATTATTTGTATATATTGCAGGCTGTGATGTACCAAAATCCATGTTTCCGGCAAAGCTGTCTATTGTAGTATCTGCCGGAACAGTTATAGTTCCTTCATAATCGTCTATTGTGTACTCTGTTGATGATATTTCAACATCATTTTTAGCGTCCTCATAATAAGCGCCGTAATATGAAATAGTATCATCTATATAAACGTGTCCGTTTCTTGATTCTGCACTATTATATGCATTGTACACCGGCTGAATGTTAAACCATGCAAATGAGGTTATATTATACTTATCAGGCACACAGTGCTCCTTCTCTGTTGAAAGCCATCCATAATCGCCTGTTTCTGTGTGTTCTACAACCTTCACACCATTTATATACAAATCATATCTTAACTGTTTCGGATAGACTGTCATTGCAACTCTATACCATTGTTTTTCCTTAAATATTGTATCAATCAGCACTCGTCCGCCGGCTTCAATATCTCCGTCCGCCAATAGTTTCAGCGGTTCCTGATAAGCAAGAACCGAATTGCCATCTGAATCTGTAAAGTAACTTCTTGTTACAAGCTTTATTACATCAAAATCACCTTCGCCGCTGATGGAAAATTCTCTTGTAAAAGCTTCTGCGTCGCAAAGATTATTATACGGCACAAAATTATATCTGTTAGCACTTTCGGTTTCTTTCGGCAGATTTGTTACTTTAAGGTCATACGAATAGTCGTTAGCAGCCTTGCCGTAAATGCCCGTAGCAACACCATTACCCGCATATTTAGTTTCACCGAACATTGTATATGTAGAGCTTTCCTTGAAGCTGTCTTGGTCAACAATCATATCTTCTCTGCCTGTATATACATACAAATACTCAATCGTCTTTTTATCAGCCGATTTAAGAATTACAACATTTCCATTTGAAACAGTTCCGCTTTCTTTTTTGGTGTTTGACGCTAAAGAATCAATCATATACTTTTCAGCAGTTGTATTTACTGCGCTTAATATATCATCTACTGTTTTATTTCCTGACACAAGTAATCCCTTACGCGCCGCCATATATGTAATGCCGTCACCGCTTATTGTATACTCAACAGTATTAGGAGTGTATGTGCCGTCATAAATTTTCAAATCATCAATTGACAAGCTGAGATTTCTCGCGTCTGCTGCTTCAGACTTGTCTATATGTGACATTATCTGCGTCCACATATTACCGAGAATATATTTCTCCATGCCCGGATTGAATTCCTTGCCGTTGATATATATTCTTGTGTCTGCGGCATTGTAATGCTCTTCAATAGCAATCCTATACCACTCATTCGGATTTGCCACCAAGCCTGTATCCTTACCGACTACATATATTTTTCCGTTTTCAAATTTTACCCATTCCGGCGCTGTTACGACATCTCTGTTCCAATTATCCGCTTCCGCCGAAATCCTTGACTGTATCATTGTCCATGCGGCATTTTCATCATATTTTAGGGATACTTCCATTGTTCTTACCGGAATATTATCTCCTCCGGGATGGCATGCTACATTGTCATAGTAGTTCGGCTGAAAGCTTACTACACCCGCTGTTGTGTTCGGAATATTTGAAGCAGTTGCCGTATATGTCTTATCAGACGTTTCTTTACCTGCCGTTCCATCAGTCTGCGCTCTTTGTATTGTAATATCACCGATTTTACCACCGTTTGCAAGATTTACCGTATGTGCCGCATCTGAAAAATCATAATCTGTTGTGACTGTTACAGGACTGCTTGTATACACATATAAATATTCAATCGTCTTTTTATCAGCCGACCTGAGAACTACAACATCGCCCTCTGAAACAGTTCCGCTTTCCTTCTTAGTGTTTGAAGTCAGAGAATTAATAATATACTTTTCAGCAGTTGTATTTATTGCGCCTAAAACAGCGCTTACCTCCGTATTTTCTGATACAAATACTCCCTTACGCGCCGCTATGTATGTAATACCGTCGCCGCTTACTGTATACTCGATTGTTTCAGGAGATGGCTCTGTATCATAAATCTTCATATCATCAATAGATATTGACACATCTCTTGTTCCTGTTGTCTCAGATGTATTTACGTTAGCCATAAGCTGTGTCCATCTGTTACCCAAAATATTTCCGCTTATTCCCGGATTGAATTCCTTGCCGTTGACATAAACTCTTGTATCAGGCGCATTATAGCATTCCTTAACAACAATTCTGTACCATTCATTTGGCTTTGCTATGATACCTGTATCGTTGTCTGCCACATATACCTTTCCATCTCTGAATGTCACCCAATTAACCATTGCCTTACTGCTATTCCAATCAGAACCTCTTGCAATATATGAACTAAGCTTAGTTTCATCTGAATTTTCATTATACTTTACAGAAATCTCAAGAGTTTTTACCGCCTTCTGTGTGCCGACTACAAATGCATAATACGGAATTTCAAAGCTTACGCTTCCCGCTTGGCTATACGGAAGCGCCGATGCTGTTGCCGTATATACCTTATTATCTGCATCTTTACCTGATTTCCCTTCTTCCTGTGCTGCCACCGCAGTATAATCTCCGATTTTACCGCCGTTTGCAAGCGTTACTGTCTGTGACGCGTCTGAAAAGTCATAATCCGTTGTGAATTCAGCTCCTGCCGTTACCTGCAGCATTGCCGATACCATAGCAATTGATAATGCTATTGACAAAATCTTTTTTATTTTCATTGTTTCTTTCCTTTCTGTACCAAATGGTACTCTACTTATGAATATTATTCCTTACATTATTGCTTGCCGTTAAATACCTCTTGTTTCCTGCCCTCCTTTTAAATATAATTTATTATCAGTCAAGAGAATAAATCCTTGACGATATTGAACTTGGATGTGTCAGCGAGCTCCATACATATACTTCTGCGCGTGTTCCGCCGTCCATATTTACACCATTTGTATTAAAGACAGTCTCCTTGCCGCTGCTTACCGCAGTTATTTCAACATTTGTATCAACAAGCCTTTTTCCTCTGAATATATTTGTTATGATATAACATTCTCCTGTCTTACCGGTTCTGTTAAAAATTTTTCCGTTTGCATAAATTTTTCCGTTTTCTTTTCTCAGTTCAATTTGTGATATATCCATATCGTTATAGTCTGTTTTAAATTTTGCTGTCAGTCCGCCGGTTATAATTCCGCCGCCCGATGTTGTAACCTTATCAGTAATTACTACTCTATAATCATGGTCAGAACGCAGTTTTTCTGATAATTTTAAATTAATGATTCTCGTTTTTTTGTCATAAGAAATACTATCATAATTTACCGCCTCATCACCGCAGTACAGCAATACAGTGTCTTTCTTCATTGTACTTTCAAGAAGTTCGGCATTTACATTTATAAGTAAATTTTCTGCTGACGGCAATACCTTTTCACATTTCTCCGTATTGTCATATCCTATTGACGTAATCTGCGGTCTGCTTGAAACATAATCAACCGTCAAATTATCCAATGCTACACCGCACGGTACAGGAATTTTATTTACAAACTCCATTATGAAACGAATGTCAATCTGCTCAATATTACGATTTCCCATAGAAAATCCGTCTGCAAGCAGTTCGCCGTTTAGCGTAAACCAGTATTTATGGTCTTTTAAATCCACCTTATAGTTAATTGTATACCACTCACCGGGAGTCAAATTCCGTCTTACGGCCGCCGATCCGCCGTTTGAAAGAGTAAGAACACCATCAGCAATCATAACATCAATACATAGCACTGACTGCGTTGGATGTTTAAGCATAAAGTAAAATTGTCCTTTGTCGTTTACCAAATTTAAATCCATCGTAATATCAGCACCATCACCCGTACTCGGTGTACCAAAACGACTCCAAGAACCCTGTGCCGATACATCGTCAATCAGTTCGCCCTCCGTTTTCAGTAATACTACCGTTCCGTGCTCTTCTCCGTAATCCTCGCTTGAAAGAACTTTTGCATCACCGTTAAGGAAAAACGGCACTCCCGGAGAAACATTTCCATCACTCACATAGCTGTTAAAGTCTGATTGAAAATAATTTGTTGATACGGATTCCATAAGAACCGTTATTGTTATTTTCTTTTCAACCAAGCCTCCAAGATTATCCTCCGTTACAATTCGGATTGTATATATTCCTGCTTCCAGTGAGCTTAAATCCAATATTTTTTCCTGCTCCTCAAAGCTGTCATACAATTCATCATTTATATACACTTCTGTTTTTGTAATAGTTCCGTCAGCGTCAGAAGCTCCCACTCTGACATTTTTTAACTTTGACGGTTCATATTCCATAAAATCTTCAATCCCATCAACAGAAATCACCGGAAGCTCATTATGCAATATATCTATGGTGAGTGTTTGGGAAACAGCTCTGCCGCCTATATTATCAATAACTTCGGCATATATCCTGTACCTTCCGCTTTCCGCGTTAAATACAAAGCTTCTCGGTTCTCCGTCATACGATTGGTAAACCTCGCCGTTTACATAAATTTTGGTCGATAAAATTTCCGATGATGAAGTTGCATTTACTGTTATGTATGCGCTGTCATTATCATAAAAGGAATTCTTATCAGATGAGATACTGACTGACGCAGGAACATATGAACTATCCGCAGTCGTAAAGGAAATTGTCTTATTTTCGTCAATAACCGTACCAAATATATCTTTCACGGCTTTTATCGTAAGCGTATATTCCGTACCTGACTCAAACCCATTTTCAGGAGAAACTATCGCCGTTTTACCTTCGCGGACTGAAGAGCATGTAATGCTTTCACCGTTTGCACTCAAGTCAAAGTTATCTTTCTTAAACACTTCCGGCGCATTTTGACCGGTGAATGTTACAGAAATGCTTTCTATATTACTGTCCACAAATGTTTCTTTATCTGTGGGACTTGTTTTAAATTCTGCCGAGGCATCTCCCACCACAAAGTCTGTGATGTTCCATTCTGACTCTAAAGTTGAATTTTTGCTTGCGGAGGTATTTCTAAAAAGCACTTTTAATGACGAATAATTAAATTTTTTCCATTTGGAGCCAAGTTCACCCAAATAGATTTGTTCTCCGTCCATCCACACAACAGCATATCCTGTTGTTGGAATTACGCCAATATCAAATTGATAGTCTCTATTTTCCTCCAATGTGCCGACAGCAGTTCCGAACACTTTCAAGTCATTTCCCGTTATATTGATAAGTTCCGTTGTTACTAAACTGCTGTTCTGTAAATTCAGTCTTCTTACAATTCCCGTGTCTGTACCTGTAAAGGTCATATTAAAGGATATACAAATCTGCTCATTGGCTGAAAAATCAAATGCTTTTTCAGCGTTTGCTTTTCCTTCATTCCCCTCTGTCTTAAAATACATTCTTATACTGTCATCATATGCAGTTACCTGCGACGAGCCCTCAGGGAGTGTCGTACACTCCCACGAGCCCTCGGCATATGCAGTATATGCTGCCGCAAACAGAGCTGTCATTATAAGCATAACCAATATAAATAATCTGCTGTTTTTAATCATATTTAACATCTGAGACTCACTCCTTAACTCTGCTTGTTCTGCAATGCCATAAATTCAATGACATTATTCCATGCGTTTACATTGCTTCCATGTCCCACATACTTAACATACCTTGCCTTCACGGCTTTCTCCAGCTTATAAGCAACAGCGTCTTCTGTTTTACCGTCTGTCGTAACTGAGGTTACCTTAGTAAAGTTCTCGCCGTCATCAGAAACTTCTATATCAAAGCTAAACTGACGCTGATTTCCCATCCATAGTGCTACTGCAACTGCGTCAATCGGCTTTGACTCTCCAAGGTCATAGATACACCATTCGTCAGTGCCATTTGCGCTCCAGCGTGTTTCATAATCATTATCACAGCTATTGCTCATAACATTATTTATGCCTTCTTCAATCTGTTCTGAACTTACTGCGATTGCTGTCAATTTATGACGGTTATAAACTGCCGTAATATCCGTGCTGTCAAACTCTTTAATTTCAACTATGTATGCAGTTTCTTTGCCTTTTTCATCAGGCACGGTAATTACCGCCACTTCCGAACCGTTAAATTTCGTATAAGTTTCTAGTTTTGCATTGTCGCTGTCATTTACAGAAATTTCGGGAGCCTTGCCGTTTATGTCACGCGAAACATTGTATTTATATTTATCAGTGGAAAAGCCGCTTATCATCTCACTATCGGCATATATACCCGTCAGCTTCTTATTGCCGTATTCATACACTCCCGTTTCTTCATCAGTATTTATCAATGAATCCCATTCAGCAATATTTACATCCGAAACACCCGTTTCGCTTCCCTTTTCTCCTATCATCGAAAGCTTAACCGTTATGGTTGTTTCACCCGAACTCTTCAACTGATAATCAATTTTTGAAATTCCCTTATTTTCTGTATTCTGGAACTGTGGTGATGTTTCCAGACTCTCTGCATTCATAGCTGTTAATTTTGCGTCTGCCGCGTTTGTGATAAACTGCATTTTCAGTTGTTTTCCGTCCTGATATATAATCGCGGTATTATTATCGACAATTCTTATCTCGCCTTTTGTATGCATAAACCAGTGCATTTGGGAATCCTTTTTCAGATTCATTTCATCTCTTACTGTCAGTGTTCTTCGGTTATCGGTTAATAAATATCCTCTTGTATAGCTTGTTACATTTGATTTGTATACGGCTGACAGGTCTATCTTTGAATAACTTCCGCTTTTACCTCCTACGGGTTTATAAACCTGAGCAAACTCATTTATATCCATTTCGAGATTCTTATCCGGATTTATAACGACAATATTATGTCCCTCACCCTTTCGGCGGTAAAAATACTTCGAATCATAACCTGCAATTATTGACGGATTTATGTTGTCCGAAACATAACTGAGCATTTCCTTTCCGGGGTCAATAGCCCATCTTACTCCGCCGATATTATAGACAAATGTTCCAACATCCACATGGTCATGCGCTGTATTTGAATATCCTCCATGAAACGACAGCCAAGCCGAATCGTTTCTATTCCAATCTTCTCTCATTGATACAAACTCTGTTTCACGGAAATATTTTTCCCTATCAAGAGCTATTGAAGAATTATTTGTGTCAAGTCCTGACTTGCACCAAATTATATCAAATATACACGGTGCAATATTATATTGCCTCATTTGTCTTATTCGGTACAGCATTAACGATGGGTCATTATATATCTCCGCCATATAGAACTGACCTGTATTCTGCGCCTGAGATTCGTCTGCATCGTGGAAATTGTTCGGCATACCGTCGGGTCCCTGAAAATATGACTGAAAATATGCGTATTTATCCATTCCCATATAACTTGCTCCGAATGACTCATTCATAACAGTTTCGTAACTGCTCATAAATAATGTCAAATGTGTAAGAAGATAGCTCCAATAACTTGTACCTTCGTACCACGCGCCATCCGGCGCTATTCTGTACCACGGAATTTCTATTGAACGCAGAGCGTTATTCATAACATCCATAACCTCATCGGTATTATACTCAGCCGTAGCCAATGCCAGATTTACTATTCCTCCGTTACATATAAATCCCCAGTTTGTTTCCGTATCACACCAGAAATCATTATAGTTAGCACATGCATAATAACCCAATTTAGCTGTTTCAAGTCCGAATTTCTGCGCCTTAAGAGCTATATTTTCTCTCTGTTCGTCTGTCATAGCCTCATACAGCCAGTCATATCCTATCGCTACCGCCGAAGCGAGAGTACCTGTGTCAAGATAGTGGTCGGGATGCCAGTCAGGAAACGCACATATAGCTTCAAGTTCTTTTATTCCTCTCTCAGAATATTTTCTGTCTCCTGTCATCTGATATGCAAATCCGAGATACTCAAGTCTTGAAAGAGCATCATTTGATACATCAAGCAATCTTCCGTCGTTTATTTTATATTCCAGCACTTTTGCGTTAAGTATATTATCCGCAGCTGATATTACTTTAGGATACCATTCCGATTTCACGGGGTCGTTTTTAACTTCATTTTTCAATCTGCTAAAATCATCTTTATCAGCGATAAGACGCGGATGCTTCTGTCCGTTGTCTGTATTTTCAAGGAATTGATTTTTAAGTTCCTCTGCCGGTTTTCTGTCAAAATACATATATATATTTGCCTGTTTTAAACGCGCGTCGCTTTTATCAATCTTACTTCCAATAAGTATCATTCCATGCTCATCATCATAAAAATCGTTTACCTGTGCATACTTTCCGTATTCGCTTGCCGGCAAGTACAGCACTCCGTCAAACATCTCCGGACCCGCACCTATCGTATACTCCTTGCCGTTTACAGTCATCCTGTCAGTTCCTATGGTCATCTTGACCTTACTTCCGATTGATATTGAATTTTCCGAAACAGATACTTTTTCACCAAAGAAACTCTCGAAAGTATCTTTATCTACAAGCCCAATGTCATTTTTTATTATTACCGGCTTATTCGTTTTCTGTTTTGTGCCATTGAGAAAAGCCGTACTTCCATATAGCTGAATAGCCTTCTTTCCTCTTAGAAGTCCAACTGCCGCTGTATCTGAATACCTGCTTTTTGAAATTACAACCGCATCATCAACATTTCTCGGTTCGCTACCGCCGTATACGGCAAGATTATCTATATCCAATGAACCCATAACATTTCCGCCGATATATAATCTCCATATTGAAATCGTTGAAAAATCAGTCGTAATACCTTTTCCTTTAACAAATGCTTCTCCGTCAATGTAAACGTCATATGTATGCTGAGCAATATTCATTGCAATACTAATCTTATACCATACATTTTTTCTTAGCTGCTTTTTTGAACCCTGCACATTTATGTAGTCATCTTTTAGTGTTACAGGTGTAATATTGACTTGTGTTGATGTTGTAGAATCTCGCAGATAAAAGATTGTTTCCGGCATATTCTTTTTAAATCGAATATCACTTTCAACAATAACTCTTTTAGCAGTTTGACCAATTGTCATATCAACAAAAACATCATCGGTGGTTTCTTTTGTAAGTCTCAAATATCCCCCGTCCTGTTCTTCAGCAAATTCTATTTTATTACGTTTTGCTGTTTTAGCCATTGATAACGCGCTCTCAGAATTAAGGTCATTTTTATAATATACCTTATCTGCAAGACCGCTTTCATCCGCAGGCTCATAATCAATTGACTCATTATTATAAGGAACCGTCGTTTTTCTGTTTATATATCTGTCTCCGTCATAAACCCTTATATTGTCTATAAACAAACTTGAATTTTGTTTATTTGCATATGTTAAAATTGATATTTGGGATATATTGGGCATTGCCACTCCCATATCCTGTCTGTAATAATGTGTTTTTCCGTTATAGCACAGTGTAAGGCGTTTTAATTCAGTATCAACCATAGCCGAAACCGTTGACATACGGTTTGAGTTTATTCCGCCTATAATTCTGCTGTCTTTAGCTTTGAGTCTGCCTTTTTCATCAATAGTTATTAAATCCTCGCTTGCTCCTGCAACATTGGAAAATGTAATTTTCCCTTCTACCGGCGCGCCCTGCATTCTAATATCAAACTGAACAGTATATTTAGAGCCTGCCGTATATTCAGGCAAAATCATATTGATAATATTGTCAACATTTCCGCACTCAACCGTATATGATTTATTGCCTTTACCATCTTCAACTACTCTTGCACTTGAGCTTCCGTCAACTGCCATATATTCCGACTGGTCATTGGTTACGGCATCGTCAAAACCTATATCAACCAGATACTGGGCAGCGGCTTTTGCAGGAATAACCGATAAAAGCATAGTTGCAACCACCGCAAATATTGAAACTCGTTTTAAAATATATGATTTCATTTCATTACCTCCTCCCGATTATTATTCATAAATTATGCAGAAATTACTTGAACCGTAATGCTGCTTAACTACTATATAGCTTGCATTGTTTCCCGAATTTAAATATGTTTTTATATTGTCTTTTGTACCTGTTCTTATTTCCTTTGTCTGTGTATTAAATATAGCAATATTATCCGGTATATTCACATTTATCAAATTTGACCATGCATATTCATATCCGTCATCTCCTGTTTTGTTGGATATAAGAGCCCACGAATTTTCATATGAATATACGCTTCCTATCTGATAATGGCAATCTGTACTCTGTACGTTAAAGGAACCAAGATTATCTCCAACATTAGGACTTCTATCCTCTCCTATAAATTCTACAACCGCCGCTGTAATTTCATTGTTATTTTCAGTAAATCTTATAATATCTCCCGATGCTATTGACGCATCCTGACGATACTTTTGTACTGTAAGCCCTTCCTTGAGGTAATATTCCTTAAACTGTCCGTTTTCCCAGCCTGTTATCATTGTTTTAACTTCATCATCATCTGTAACAGCTAAGGTTACATCTTCTACAAGAATAATCTTTGGGCTGGTTCTGTTTATACTTGACTCATTATTGTCAGCATAAACAACTAAAGCTTCCGCTGTTCCGTCAAAACCCACATTGTATACCTCAACCTTGCCGTCTGATACCATACCGTCATTAAACGAATATCCAATAGCGTATGAACTTTCATCATCATCTGTTTCAGGGATTCTGAATATCAGGGTATTCTGAATATTAAAGTATGGATAGAAAGTTGATACCCTGTAATAATATTGATTTGCAAATACCTGACGTACAAGGCTGTCTGTTTCATTAACTGCCTTTAAATCATCAATATATCCATCTATACGTTTACTGAAATCAATATACTTTACCTTATTATCCGCTGACAGTGAATACTTAATTAGTTGTTTTTTCCCTGTTTCGGTAATTATATTCAGCACATCTTCTGTCTTTGTTCTTTTACCATCGCATATCAGCTTATCTTCGCATGCGAAGTATTGCATTTCTCCCTTATCAGTGAATATTTTAAGTCCGATATCATCACCGTTATCTTCAAGCCATGCATTTACCAAGTATCCGTATTTCATAACATTTTCGGTATAGCTCGATGCAACTATCTCGTCATTTATACCAAGATATAAATCGGCATTTTTTCCTGCGCGTATTCCGTCATAGTCATTTGCGATAAAATAACCTGTCATGTAATATTCCTTACCGTCAATACGCATTTTATCATCTGTGAGTGAGTCAATCTTTCCGCTCACAAGTCTGCCCATAATTATCATATCAACAAGCTTGCTGTCTGCCGAGCGCTTAACTGCAAGTATTGACCCTTGAGAAACTTCTCCTAAATCACATTCTCTCTGTTCTTCATCACTGTATACAGAATAAACAACATCATCCTCAAATCTCAATTCTTTATCTGCATCCCGTGTATCGCGAATTATCTTATCTGTACGGTCAAATGATTCGACCTCCATATAATAGTAATCTTCTATTATAATGTAATCAAAATTTCTGTCATCGTTGTTATCAACAACCTTTACCGATCCGCATATATTATTTAAATCGTCTAAATTATAGTCATAATATACTCTGCCGTTGTATATAACCTCTGCGCTTCTGTTTAACTTATATTTCTTACGTCGGTTATTTTCATCGTATATATATCCATCGTTATACTCAAAATCTCTGCTTTTAAATTCAGCGACCGAATTTCCTTTCCTTTTGCATACATATACAACCTCCTGCTGTCCGTCTTTACTTTCGGTAATATATGCATCAACAGAGTATCCTAGATATCTATTAAAATCATCCGAAACATCATATCGTGTACCTCCGATACCGATAGTTCCCGACAATAATGAAGGGTCGGTATCCATTTGCGAATAACCGCCTGTCGATGTATATTCATTCGATGTGACAATTCCCTTTATCTTTTCTATGTTGCGGTATGATTTAAGCACATTTCCGTTTCCCTGTTTATAATTACGCCCATCCCATGTGAGATAATCAGATTCTAAGGTATTCATCAGCATACGATAAGCGTCAGCACAGGTTAAATATGTGTTTTGAGCCACTCCGTCTGTTATTCCCAATCCGGCGGCCGTGCTTATATAATTCTGCGCTGTACCTCCTCCAGATTCCGTATTTATACCGTAGCCTGTCAGCTTCACACAAATCTGCACCGCTTCATCAAATGTTATCGCGTCTTCGGGGCGAAAATTTTTTCCGTCCTCTACCAAAAACATTCCAACCGCCGCTGATAATGCCTTATACCAATCGCTGCCGCTATCTACATCTTCAAAGCTAAGCTCTGCACCCGAAACTCCCATCATATCCGACAATTCTATGACCGTCTGAACAAAATCGCCTCTTTTTACCGTTTCATTGCTGTAAGGCATACGTTCCTCAGCCGTTGACAATGCAGAAACTAAGCCATATACTTCTTTATAATCAGATAATTCTTCGCTGTTTTTATTATCCTCGGTTCCAAGTCCTTCACTATAATCAAGCATTCGCTCAATCATAACTGCCGATTCTGCTCTTGTTGTATTATTTTTAGGATTGAACTTATTACCATCTCCTGAAAGAATGCCGTTTCTGCTAAGCTCAGAAACAGCTTCAATCGCATAATCGGATATTTCAGCGCTGTCCTCATAGCTTAATGAAACACTTTCTGAACTGTTTTCAATATTCAATGCACGGTACAAAATCACCGCCGCGTCCTGACGTGTTATAAAATCATTGGGGTGGAATTCACTGCCGTATCCGTAAATAATTCCATTTTGTGATGCTGTTGAAATATATTTATAACACCAATCTGTTTCATTGACGTCGTCAAACGACTGTCCCTCTTTAATTTCCATATCAAGCGCTGATACAATCAGCTTAACGAATTCTGCTCTTGTAACAGCATTGTCAGGTTTGAAGGTCCCGTCAGTATATCCTGAAATAATGTTCTGAAAAACAAGACGTTTAATACTTTCTTCTCCCCAATGACCTGAAATGTCGGTTAATCCGCCCTGCGGTTTATTTTGATTTGTGTCAGGTGTTACAGGGAAATGATTATTGATATTTATACTTTCATTACCGGACCATGTTGCAGCAAAACTACCGCCGCCGGAAACGGATGTATCTTTGTTACCGTTGGTTTGATTATCAGAGGCGCTTTTAAGCGCTGACTCCAATGCCCCAAAAGTTTTTACGTTCGCTGCAAACACTTTTTTATATACTTCCGATGTTACTCCGTTTATTATAAGTCCTGCATTTCCCTTGTATTTCTCAATTTTTTCACCCATTTCAGCATAGCTGTTTGCATTTATAACATACGTCATCATTATGCTTTGATAAAAAAACTTCTTTGTATCATTTTGCACGCTGTTATTCTTTATGTAATCAACAAATGTTTCTTTGTTTTTGTCCGACATAGAATTTATTTCACTCGTGGCGTCGGAGCCGAAAGAAACACCGTAATTTCTGATAACATCATCAAGAGGGCCGCCCTTTTTGATAAGTGCAATAGCAGAGCTTCGTTTTAATTCATCCATGAAACTGTTCGCAGTATATCCCGCCGACGGGCGCATAGTATATACCAATGAAGCAATATCATCTATAACAGAAATCTGCTCTTCTCCAATTCCGACAATATCTTTGTTGTCCTTTAAAATCTGCGTGATTTCCGTCTTATTGCCCTTGTTTATATCCTTTATTAAGTCATTTATTTCTTTTTCATTTACATACGAAAATTCACAGACCAGCTCAGAGCTTCCGCAGAACGCATAGACCTTGTATTTTCCGCCCTTCATGCCGGACGGCATCTGAACGGAGAACTCAAAGTTACCGTAGCTGTCATTTCTCATTTGATATGTAACATATTTATTCTTGTTTATACTTTGTTCTGTAATGGAATTGATATTTTCACTCTCAGGCAATATCATGAAAAGAACCAATTCTTTTTTATGATTTACGTTTCCCGATACAGTAACCGTATCCGTTGTAAAATCATACAGTGCGTACATACTTTCATCTGCCGATACAGTCATTCCTGTCATGACCGATATTATAAGTATTAGTACGGCAATTACCAACTTTTTCATTTTCTTTTCTCCTTATCCCTTTACCGAACCTATCATAACTCCTTTTACAAAGAACTTCTGAACAAACGGATAAATAATAACCATCGGCAGTATTGCCATTATCATTGTACTGTATATAAATCCGTCCTCCGAATACCCTACCGTATCTCTTCCAAATTCCATACTGTCAAGTCTGCTGCTCATATCAACTACCATCTTTTTAAGCACAACCTGCAGCGGTATCTTGCTGTCGCTCCTCAACAATATCATAGGCCACAAATAACTGTTCCAATGCTGAATAGCATAGAACAAAGCGATGGTAGCAAGCGACGGAATTGCTAATGGAAGATATATTTTAAAAAGTATATAGAAATCATTTGCTCCGTCTATCTTTGCAGCTTCTTCAAGCGCATCGGGTATTGACTTAAAATACGTTCTCAGCAGAATAAAATTATATGTATTCACAGCAAACCCGATGATGATTCCAAGCCTGCTGTCAAGCAAATTCATATCCTTAAAGTTAAGATACATAGGAATCATTCCCGCTGCAAACCACATTGTAAACACTACAATCAAATTCAATGCTCTGTTTCCTACAAGACGGTTTTTGCTTAGGGGATATGCCCCAAGTATTGTTAACGCCATACTCACCGCCGTACCTACTATCATATAGAAAAACGAGTTGAAATAGGCTGTCCATATTCCCTCCCTCTTTATTATCTGAGAATATGAGTTCAAGTTAAAACCTTTTGGCAAAAACCATACGTCCCCCATATTTACATACTTAGCTTCGCTCAGTGATACGGCAAGTATGTAAATAATAGGATATAAACATATAAAACCGATAGCGGACAGCAATATGACATTGATTACGGTAAATATTTTTTCTCCGAGCGTTTTGCTTCTCCACTCACTAAATCTTTTGCTTTTCATTTTCGTTTTCATCGCTCCGTCACTCCTTTTTACCACAATCCCATACCGTTAATCTTATTGCTCATCTTGTTGGCAATGTATACAAGTACAAATCCAACAGCAGAATTGAACAGTCCCATTGCAGTTGACACTCCATAGTTCGATTGTTCAATACCAAGCCTATACACATATGAATTTATAACATCCGCTGTTTCATATGTTGCCGGCTGATAAAGAAGTATTATCTTTTCATAGTTAACGTTAAGGACATTTCCTACATTTATAATAAACAGTGTAACAATAGTCGGAAGAAGTCCGGGTAATGTAACATGAAGCATCTGCTTCCATCGTCCGCAGCCGTCCACTCTTGCCGCGTCGTAAAGCTCCATATCTATTCCTCCGAGCGCCGCTATATACACAATTGAGGAATATCCCGTGTTCTGCCATATAGCCTGCAATATAAATATTGTTCTGAAATATTGCGGCTTTGATAAAAAATAAACCTTATCGAATCCAAGCTTATCAAGAATTATGTTCACAATACCTGTTGAAGGAGATAAAAAGCTTGTAACCATACCACAGACAACAACCGCAGATATAAAATACGGAAGATATGTAAGTGTTTGAATTGTACCCTTGAATTTTTTATTTCTTACCTCATTTAAAAGCAGGGCTAATATTATCGGCATAGGGAAGCTGAATACCAGCGAATAAAAGCTTATCAGCAACGTATTTCTCAGAATTCTGAAAAAATACGGATTACCAAACACCGTCTGAAAATTTTTAAAGCCTACCCAATCACTTCCGCTCATACCCTTAAATATGTTATAGTCCTTGAATGCCACCTGCAAGCCCCACATGGGTTTATACACGAACAACGCATAAAAGAGTAAAAACGGAATTAACATAATATACAACTGTCTATCTGCGTACATTTGACTAAGAATTTTCTTAAATGGTTTCCTTGCAATGGAAACATCTCTTTTTCTCGCTTTCATAATTTCTTCCTTTCTCTTACTGATTTAAATTTTTAATTTTATGCTTTTCAATTTTATTATTAATAAACTCGTATCTTCAAACAATAAGTATCAATACAATTTCTTCCTATATAAATTTTAAATTCCCCGCGTTCAACATCAAAATCACCGTTTCTGTTATAAAAACCAAGCTCATCAAAACCCAATTCAAAAACAATTCGTTTTGTTTCTCCGGGTTTTAGCTTTTCCTTTACAAAACCCCTTAATTCTCTTATCGGACGGGTCATAGAAGCACATCTGTCTCTTATATAACATTGAGCCACTTCACTGCCCGTATATTTGCCAATATTAGTTATATAAAGTTCTGCTAAAAACTTTTTACCGCTTTTTATTTCGTCATACGATAATTGCATTGTATTTATTTGAGGTGTATCATACATAAATTCAGTATATGAAAGTCCAAATCCAAACGGATACATCGGAGTTCCCTGACAATCCTCATAATTATATATTTCATACGGCTCATCATAATATAAATTGCACACCCGAGCCGCCGGATGCGTATTATAATAAATCGGCACCTGCCCCGTTGCCCTTGGGAACGATACAGGTGTTTTCCCCGAAGGACATTCCTTGCCTGTAAGTAATGCGGCAACCGCCTCCGCTGTCATCGTACCGCTTTGCCACGCACATATTAACGCGTCAAACAATTCCTCAGTATCTCCGAGCGCTATGGGTCTTCCGCATACCAAAATCCCTATAACAGGCTTTCCACATTTACGCGCTCTTTTTGCAAGTTCCTTTTGTTCAGCCGTTAGTTCAATAGATGTAAGACTTCTTGCTTCACCCGATACAAAATGTGTTTCACCTATAACCAATATTAAAGCGTCTGCATTTCTTCCATGCCGATATACTTCTTCAGGTAAAAAATAAGAACCTCCATATACATCTGCAAAAGTATCTTCAAATGTTTCACGAATAGAATGTACATCATCAAGAGTAAAATCCGGAACCCACGAGCCAAGTAACGCGCGTTTTTCATCTGCCATATAGCCAAACAGCGCTATTTTCGATTCTTTACTGAGTGGAAGGACATTATTGTTGTTTTTCAGCAACACCATTGACTCAAGTGCCGTTTTATATGCAATATTTCTAAATTTTTCGGTATCAACTTTCCTCGGTTTTGTGTATGGATTATCAAGTAAGCCTAATTTCTCTTTTATATCAAGAATTCTCATTACGGATTCATCAAGCTGCTCCATTGAAATCCGACCTTCCGAAACCAATTCCTCAAGATTTTCAGAATAACATCCATCTGTCATATCCATATCCACACCGGCGCTAAAAGCTTGATATGCGCATTCTTTTCTATTATCAGCGGTTCCTTGATTTATTAACTGCTCGACAGATTCCCAATCACTTACTACAAATCCGTCAAAACCAAGTTCTTTCTTTAATACATCTTTTAGAAGATATTGATTGGAAGTTACCGGCTGCCCGCTTATTTCATTAAATGAACTCATTACTGTACAGACTCCCGAATCAACTGCTGCCTTAAATGCTCTGAGATATACATTTCTAAGAGTATATTCGGATATTTCTGTACTATAATAATCGCGACCGCCTTCAGACGCTCCATAGCCTATATAATGCTTTGCACATGCAGCTATATGTTTTTCATCAGCAAGATTATCTCCCTGAAGGCCTTCTACTGCCGCTTTTGCAATGCATTCTCCAAGATACGGGTCTTCTCCCGGACTCTCTATTATCCGTCCCCATCTTGGATCACGGGAAACATCAAGCATAGGCGCAAATGTCCAGTGTATTCCATCCGCAGATGCCGCCTCCGCAAGCATTGCATATCCTTCTTTTACAAGATGCATATTAAAAGATGCTGCCATGGCCAATGGGATTGGAAAAACCTCACCATAACCATGAATAACATCTCGCCCCACAATTACGGGAATACCGTTTCCTTCGATGGCTGCTTGTTGTATTTCATTTATATCATCCATGCAAGCTCGCTCTGTCTCTTCTAAACCAGCAAAAGCAGTATGAGCTAAAATTACTGAACCTATTTCGCCTTTGCGCGCTTTATTTTTCGCCTCTTCAACATCTACAAGCGGTACTTGGTTAAGCTGACCTATTTTCTCTCTTGTACTCATTCTTTTTAGAATTTCCGCTGTCCTCTCGCTCATATCTACCCTTCCTAACGTCTATAGTTTTTCCTTCAATTCTCTGTTAAATTTAACAATTTTTTCTCATATGCTGTATAATTGTTTATATAATAATTATACTATGTGCAACATTATTTGTCTACTCGGAAAAACAGAGAATAGCTTAGAAAAACAGATATTTCTGTCATCTTATGGATAATATTCCCTTTAATTTATTCTCTAAAATTCGCAGTATTTTTTAATTGCATATTTGTAATTATTATATAATTATATTATTGTACATTACAAAAACACTATTGTCAAGATATAATTACAATATTGATTACATAATTATAATTTGAGAGGTGTTTGTTATGGGAAAATTAGTAATTAAGTCAGATGTTGATGCAATAAAATCAATAAATCGTACAATAAGAATAAAACCGGAGTGTTTCGATAAGCTAATGGAACTCGCTGAAAAGCATAATATTTCATTTAATAAAGTTGTTTGTCAGTGCCTTGATTATGCACTGGAAAATTTAGAAGAATAATTAGTATAAACATATCAAAATAACATAAGATATTAACAAATCATATATTTTGTTAATATTAGCACTCTCCTGTTGACAGTGCTAATGAGCAGTGCTATACTATTCTTGAACATAAGGAAAGAGAGAAACAAAGAAAGCCTTTGTTAATGACTTTTCTATTTCCCTTCATCCGATGCTCATAGAAAGCAAGGTACAACATAATGTTTTTTATGGAAGGAGAGATGAGTTATGTTACCAAGCATTTTTGGAAGAGGCTTATTTGATGATTTCGGAGGTTTTCCGTTTGGAGAATTTAATCATCATACAACCGATTTAATGAAAACAGACGTCAAGGAAAAAGGCAGTAATTACGAACTAACGGTTGACATGCCGGGAATCGAAAAAGAAAATGTAAAAGCCGAGCTTAAAGACGGGTATCTGACAATCAGCGCTACCTCCGGTTACAGCAATGACGATACTGACAAGGACGGCAGATATATCCGCCGTGAACGTCATTACGGCTCATGCAGCAGAAGCTTTTATGTGGGTGATGCTGTAACACAAGACGAAATCAAAGCAAGCTTTAAAAACGGCACACTAAAACTGACCGTTCCGAAGAAGGAAGAAAAACAGCTTCCGAATAATAATAACTATATTCAGATTGATTAACAAATACCGCGCATAGATAATTATGCGCGGTATTGTTTTATGTTTTTCTATACTTTTAATCGTTTGTATTCGTTTTATATAAGCCGAAACTATCTCTCGGCATTCTTTAAAAAGAATATGGGAATAACACTTAATGCATATCTGAGAAAAATCAGATTGAGCAACGCTGCAATGCAATTGGTGAGTACAAATAAAAATGTGACGGAAATAAGCCTTGATTCGGGCTTTAAGTCGATCACAACATTTTTGAGAGAATTTAAAAAAGAATATGGCACATCGCCGAGCGATATGCGACGTATAGCCGAAAAAAATTGACAAAGAGCCCCAATAAAGAGGGGGGCAAAGCACCTTGAAACTGCCGTTATTTCGCTAAATTGTGTACAGGGGGGTGCAAAGCGCAACTCCCCCGTTGCAAGTCAGTGGTTTGAGAGACTCAAAATTGTGCCTGAAATGCAAAAAATCGCTTGATTTCAAGCGATTTTTCTTGTATCAACTTTATTGTTGACCTATGGTGGACCATCTAGGACTCGAACCTAGGACCGTCCGGTTATGAGCCGGATGCTCTAACCAACTGAGCTAATGGTCCAAACAAGACTACAGCCCCCTCACGAGAACTGTAGCCATGGTGACCCGTGCGGGAATCGAACCCGCGTTACAGCCGTGAAAGGGCCGTGTCTTAACCTCTTGACCAACGGGCCTAATATGAAGAAAATCCGGCAGCTATCTGCTTTCCCGGGCAGTCTCCCGCCAAGTATCATCGACGTAAAGGAGCTTAACTTCTGTGTTCGGCATGGGAACAGGTGGATCCTCCTTGCTATCGCCACCGGATTTCTTTGGGGTTATACCCTCAAAACTAAACAACTTAACTCTGACTTCTCTTCTAATTCTTTATGCTTCGCCTGAACCTCTTTGTGTGCGTAGCGTCTGCACACTTTTCAACTCTGCTCTTTGTTTGCTCTTTTGTCGCAAACTTTGCTCCGCAAAATTGCTTTGGTCAAGCCCTCGGACTATTA
>JAXDRV010000113.1:0-3285 GCA_034090805.1 Clostridia bacterium | reverse complement strand
GTTGGTATAATCGTTCCGTTTATGTTTGCGGATATTACAAGCTGTGAAAGTTCGGGAGCGTCAGCGGTATAGTCAATGCACAGCAGATGCTTGCCGGTCCTATTGTATTTTATACTTACCGTTTCATTATTTTCCACACTTCCGTGTTCAAATACGACATTGAGCTTGTCAATTTCATCTCTCAGTGAGTTGACAAGAACACCTCCGTTTGCCGTAAAGCGGTCAAAAGTATTTGTTGTCATTATATACCTCAACAGATTCATTACATTTCGCTGCAGCTGTCCTCTTGTGAGAGTGCCGTCTCTAAGGGCATCCGGTATATTTGTGTTAAGAGTTGCTGAATTACTTGCGAGCATATATACATCGTTTTGAGACTCTGCCACTTCTCTGAGATTTATCTTTTCACTTTCGGTTTTGCTGAGTCTCGGCCACCAATCCGTCATAACAAAGCCTTTATAACCCCATTCTTCACGCAGTATAACAGAATTTAATTCATAGTTTATTGCAGTCCAGCGTTCGTTTAAAGGGTTGTATGACGTCATAATCGATTTTACACCGCCCTCTTTAACGGCTGTTTCAAAGCCCTTAAGATATATCTCGCGCAAGGCACGTTCCGATATTACGGATACAACCTCAGACCTGTGAAACTCCTGTGAATTTGCCGCAAAATGCTTTACGGTTGCAGCATTGTTATGCACATTTATTCCTCTTACCAGTGCGGCGCCGATTTTACCCGTTAGGAACGGATCTTCGGACATATATTCAAAGTTTCTTCCGTTAAGCGGTGAGCGGTGAATATTAATGCCCGGTCCTAACAGCGAATCGATATTATGTGATGAAAGCTCAACACTTACATATTCATAAAGCTTTTCTGCCGCCGCAACATCCCATGTACAGGCAATCAGCGTACCATTCGGCAAGCTTGTAGCCGCATCTCCGTTATCCATACGGACACCGGACGGACCGTCACACACGCATACTACGGGAATACCGAAAGCGGCAAGTGACGGTGTAACACCGCCGAAGGCACCCGTGCTGCCCGGACGAACCTTGGGTGATGACATTCCCTCACCTATAATCATGCACCTTAAGTCGTCGTCCGAAAGCTGTGCGACAAAATCCTCCATCCTTTCTCTGCCCTCTTTGACGTCTGACAATTTAATTTCCTTATCACCCGTATATGGAATTGTCAGTGGAAGATTTTCCTTTATCCTCATATCATAGTCAACCGTTCTTGTCGATACCTTTCTGTATGCCGGTACAAATTTACCGTTCTTTAATTCCGGGTACATGACATCAAAATCACGCTCCGGAGCAAGAGCTTCGGAAAGTGTTTTTGTAACAGTTAAGTCGTTAATGACGAATGAAAAAACTTTTTTTGCACATCTGACGCATTTTCCTATGTAGATATTATACTCTCCCGGCTCAAGGACATAGCATGACTTGTGTCCGGTTATACCGCTGTCATCATATGCTGACATATCTGCAATGTTAATATCAAACATTATTGTTTCGCTTTCGCCCGGCTCAAGTTCATGCGTTTTTGCAAATGCACAAAGCTCACGCACACTCTTTCCAAGCTTGCCTTGAGGCGCTCCGAAATATACCTCAACAACCTCTCTGCCGGATTTTTTGCCCGTGTTGGTTACTTCAACCTCAGCGGATATTATTCCGTTATGTTCAAATATTTTTTTGGTTACAATATCAAAGCTTGTGTAGGAAAGACCGAATCCGAACGGATACAAAACCTTTTCGGGTGCAAAGGTTTCAAAATACCTGTATCCGACATAAATATCCTCCCTGTACAGATTGTATTCGGTACCACCGAAATCACGGTTGCACGGATAATCGGATATATCCCGCGCTATTGTATCCGAAAGCTTGCCGCATGGATTGACATCACCGGCGAGAACATCGGCTACAGCGTTTCCTCCCTCCTGACCGCCTTGCCATACATACAAAACAGACTTTATATTGTATTTTTCAACCCAATTCATATCTATTATATTACCGACATTAAGCACAGCGACTGTATTTTCAAAATACTTTGAAACTATATCAAGCAATGCCTCCTCCTCATCGGTCAAAAACCAACTTCCTTTTTCGGGAGCATTGTCACGATCCTCTCCGGCAGTTCTTCCGATGATAATTACAGCGGTATCGGATTTTTCACGTGCCGCCTCTACAACGCTTTGCGAGGGCACCATTTCTTTCTGACACCACGGCTCCGTTGCCCAGCCGCTGCCGTTATCAAACGGATTTTCTTTAATCCACTCCTTGTAAACTTCAAGCAACTCTTTGTTGACTTTTATTTTCTTATTTGCAAGGACTCCGTCAATAATGTTTACCTCGTATTCGGTGTTTACGAGTCCGCCGGAGCCTGTACCGCTTTTATTGTAATCTATCTGTGTTCTTCCGAAAAATGAAACGGTTTTTCCGTTATCAAGAGGCAGAACGTTATTTTCATTTTTAAGCAAAACGCAACCCTCTGCGGCAATCATTCTTGAAAGCTCGGCAAGAGGTGCATATGGTTTTTCCTCTAAAATCTTTTTGTTTGTCATAAAATCATACAACCTTTCTTTTTTAGTTATTTAATTTGAGAGTCAAAAAAAATTGCACTTTACTGTAATACGGTTTAGTTAGATAGAGAGAAATATCTAAAAATGAAGAAATGACGTATGTTTTGAGGTAAACAATGTTTCTGCTTGTACCGTGCATCGGTATATCGATGTACACGATACAAGCGGAATTGATTTATCAGAATGTATACTCCATAACCTTTATTTCGTTTATATTCTTCTGTACAACCTTTCCGTCCTTGTTTTGTTCCTGCCAAGTACCGAGCGGAGTGTCCGGATCAACTATCGGACTTGCAGTAACAACACTTTCGGGAATAAAGTCTCTGATTTTCATTGTAAGCTTTCTATCTCCTTGTTTCTCACAATACGTTATCTTACCATTTATGTTACCGTCAACATTTTGCAGCAAAAAAATCCACAAAACTCTTATTATGCTTTTACATATTCTTTTGTTGACGCTCTAATTACCAAATCTCCGTGATAGCAGAATGGAGTGTTATACTTTAAGTACAGTCGACAAACGCACTAAATTCTGATATAATAAAAACATCAGAAAGGTGTGAAGCAAATGTCAAAATATTACAACAAACAATTCAAGGAAGAGGCTCTTAAATTATCCGATGAAATTGGTGTTAAGAAAGCAGCTGCTCAACTCGGATTGGCGTACTACACATTATCAGGGTGGCGTAACAAACGCAAGGCGGAT
>JAXDRV010000112.1:0-5154 GCA_034090805.1 Clostridia bacterium | reverse complement strand
AAACTCTTTTTTAGAATATCTATTTATTAGATGTTCTTTTGACAAGAATCTCGCACTATTTGTTTTTCAATGTACAATCTCTGTCTCAATGACAGCTTATTCAGTATACCACAAACTTTTATGTTTGTCAATACCTTTTTTTAATTTTTTTTAAAAAACTTTTTTCAAAGCTTTCTCCAAACTGCCTCTCACCGAAACAGCTTGTTTAGTATACCACACACTTCTCCCTTTGTCAACACTTTTTTGCAAATTTTTTGCCACTTTTGTTACCTTTGTGCAGGTTGTATTTTACGACACCGTTTACTCTGTTTCGCATTGTATATGATTTACATTTACTCAATTTTTCTTGTGCATTATATACAAAACGTCACACCCTCCTTAGGAAAAATGGCCTTTTTGTGACGTTTTATGCAAAAAATCGCCTTTTTATGCCATTTTCAGCGTCACAAAATTCAATGTTTTTGTTCAAAAATATATTTTTGAAAAACAATATGACGGTATTCATCAAAAACACTTGATATTTTTAAAAGTAAATTGTATAATACCATTGTCGGCCGGTTAAGAGAATCGCCGGTCGGTACCCTAAAGGGATGCTGCGTCAAAAACTGCAGCATCCCCTCCGTATGTTTTTTCTTATTATTTATTTCATCTGATCTATTATCCTTTCAAATTAATTATTATATTGTAAACATAACACTTGCCAAGAGATTTAAAATATGCTATAATAGTTATGTTGTATATTTAAGATAATATAATAAGAAAGAAAGGGAGAGTATATGATAACAATCATTGCAAAATTTGATGTTTTGCCGGACAAGACGGAGGAATTTATAAAATGCGCCGTCGATGTCACGAGGGAAACCCGCAAGGAACGCGGGAATCTATTCTATAAAATATTGAAATCGGAAACCTCATCCGGCAGCTTTACATTTATTGAGGAATGGTTAAACGATGCCGCAATAGAACAGCACAACAGCGCAAAGCATTTCGTGAAATTTCTTGACTCAATAAAACCGCTTACGAGAGGAGATGTTCAAATAGAACGGCTTGCGAAGGTGCCTTCTATTTTTTATTGATTATGAATACTGAAAAAATAGCTGCATATATACGTTCGGGCGCAAAGTCCGCCGAAAATATCGGCATAGAGATAGAACATTTTATAGTTGATAAAAACAACAGCAGTGTAAGCTATTACGGCGAATGCGGAGTCGGCAAAATTTTGACCGAGCTTTCGGAGGCTTTTGATAACAGATCCTATTCGGAGGGGCAGCTTATAGGTCTTTCAAACGGTCGTTGGCATCTGACGCTTGAGCCTGCGGCACAGCTTGAGATAAGCATTGAGCCGTGCGAGTATATCGATGAGATTGAGTCATGCTATAACGAATTTCTCGAAATGATCAATCCCGTTCTTGACAAATACGGATACAGGCTTCTCTGTATAGGGTATCAGCCTTCCGACAAGGTTGACGAGCTTGATTTAATCCCCAAGCGCCGCTACGAGCTTATGGACAGGTATTTTGCCGATACAGGCATTTACGGACGAAATATGATGCGGGGTACCGCTTCAACGCAGGTATCCATAGATTTCACGGACGAGGTAGACTGCATAAAAAAATTCCGTCTTGCGAATATCCTCGTGCCGTTGCTTGCGCTTATTACCGACAATTCTCCGATATTTGAGGGCAAGCCGTACAACGGACGCATGATACGCACAACAATATGGAATTCGGTCGACAATGCCAGATGCGGAATCGTTCCCGGCGGGACCGATGCGTACTTCTCATTCAAAAAATATGCTGAATATATAATGAACGTTCCGCCGATTTTTATTGAGCGTGACGGCGCTTCCGTATACACGGTTTCAAAAAGGCTCAAGGAAATTTACGATGATCACGAAATGACAGAGTCAGAGATTGAACACGCACTTTCAATGGTTTTTCCCGATGTGCGGCTTAAGCAATATATTGAAATACGTCCCGCGGACAGCATGCCGATTAATTATGCGCTTTCCTATGCGGCATTTGTAAAGGGGATATTCAATTCGCTTGACACTGTCTACCGTTATCTTAATGTTGACGAGATAACTGACAGTGATGTTATGTATGCTAAGGAGGAGCTTATTGCGCATGGATTTAATGCCTGCGTATACAACAAGCGTGCGTCGGATATTTATGAATTTTTGTTTATGTCGGCGCTTACATCGCTAAGCTCACGCGACAGATGCTATCTGTCCGAAATAAAAGAGCTTATTTTCAGCAAACAAACACCAAAAGAAGTGCTTGATATTATATGAAGGAAGTGTACTCAAAATGCTTGAACAAAATGCTTATTATAAAGTAATAATCGACTCGGACATGAAGCTTCACCGCAAGGAGGGCAAAAAGGCTCAGGAGCGCATGGTCAAGTCAACGGCATACAGCCACGGTATACTCGTATACACGCTATATATGCCGAAAATTTTTACGGAAGATGATGTGAACTATTTCAGATATATATCCGACACAATGTACGGTATACTGGACAAGGTCATACGCAGATATGAGGAAAATGAGAAATACAGAAAGCTTTTCGGCTTTGACAAGCGTCTTGAGGAGCTTATTTTAAGACCGAGAGCATATGACTGCTCGCTCCCTATAGCAAGAATAGATATATTCTTCAACGAGGACGACTACTCCTTCAAATTCTGCGAATTTAACGCAGACGGCGCAAGCGCAATGAACGAGGACAAGGAGCTTAACGCAGTCATCTCACGAACCGCAGCCTTCAAACGCTTCAGCGAACGTTTTAACGTACGCACAAGCGAGCTGTTCGATTCGTGGGCGGAAACGTTTCTCGGCATTTACCGCACAACCGAAAATGCAGTGAAAAAGCCGCACGTTGCGATTGTTGATTTCCTGCACGGAGAGAAGAACAACGAATTTGAGGTGTTTAAAAAAGCCTTTTCAAAAGCCGGCTGTACCTGTGAAATATGCGAAATAACAAAGCTGCGCTACGAAAACGGCGTTCTTTATTCGGAAAGCGGCAAAAAGATACACGCAATTTACCGTCGTGCCGTTACCTGCGATATTATGGAGGCATACGACGAGGTAAGTGATTTTATTTCCGCTGTCAAGGACAATGCCGTTATACTTATCGGCGATTTCAGAACGCAGGTAATTCACAACAAGCGTGTATTTGAAATTCTGCGCAGCCCGGACACTCTTTCATTCCTGACCGAGGACGAAAGATGTTTTGTTATGGAGCATATACCCTTTACCGAGGAGCTGACAGAAGAAAACGTCCGCAGACGCAGAGTACTTGAGGAACGTGAAAAATGGGTTATAAAACCGGAGGACTCCTATGCCTCAAGAGGTGTATACGCAGGCATCGAGGACGGCAAAAAATGGCGAAAGGAAGTAAAGGCAGCTATAGGCGGCAAGTATCTTTTACAGGAATACTGCGAGCCTTATAAATGCACAAATATCGACCTTCTCCATGACAGTGACGCAAAATACCGTGATTACAGCAACATCACGGGGTTATTCGTCTACGGCGGAAAGCTCAGCGGAGTATATTCACGAATCGCACGAAACAGCATAATTTCAACCCAGTACAGCGAAATGTCACTGCCGACCGTTATTGTTAAGGAAAAAGAAAATGAATAGTTCAAGAAAAAACACCTTTGACGCAGTTTACGAACAAGTAATGAAAATTCCAAAGGGACGTGTTGCGACCTACGGGACAATCGCCCGCCTTTGCGGTAACGTGCGGCTTGCTCGTGTGGTTGGATTTGCACTTCACGTAAATCCCATGCCCGGAGTTATTCCGTGTCACAGAGTTGTCAACCGCTTCGGAGAGGTGTGCAGCGGCTTTGCCTTCGGCGGCGCAGACGCTCAGCGTTCGCTGCTTGAGGACGAGGGAATAGAATTTGACGATGACGGAAAAATCAATTTGGATATTTACGGCTGGATCGGATAAATAGCAAAGGAGTTAATGTTTTAAATATGCAGATTTTTTGGATGCTTATATTTTTAATTATAGGATTTATACTGCTCGTTAAAGGAGCGGACATTTTTGTTGACGGTGCGTGCTGTCTTTCGGAAAAGCTTAAAATCCCGGCATACATAGTCGGTCTTACCGTTGTTGCTTTTGGGACAAGCTTGCCGGAGGCGGCTGTAAGCATAACCGCCTCACTCTCCGGCAGTAACGAAATTGCGATAGGCAATGTTATCGGCTCAAACACCTTTAATACGCTTGTCGTTCTCGGCGCAAGCGCACTGTTTGCGCCCGTTGCCGTGAAAAAGAACGTATTGCGGCGTGATTTGCCGTTTTGCCTGTGTATAACGGCACTGCTGCCGGCATTGATGCTTACGCTTAACAGCGGTACACCGTCACTTACAAGAACGGACGGTATAATTTTGCTGGCGGCGTTTATAATATTTATGACCGGCTCTGTTCTGTCCGGCAAAAAGGATGCCGTTACGTTACAGGAAGAAATCGGCAACGCCTCCGCACCGATGTGGAAGTGCATTTTACTTATAATCCTGGGCATTGCCGGAGTAATCGCCGGAGGTCAGCTTACCGTCAACGGTGCGGTACGCATGGCTCATATGTTCGGCATGAGCGAAACGGTTATCGGTCTTACGGTCGTTGCAATCGGCACAAGCCTTCCCGAACTCGTGACCTCCATGGTCGCCGCAAAAAAGCATCAGAACGACATTGCCGTAGGAAACGTTATCGGCTCGAATATATTTAATATTTTGTTTATACTCGGAGCTTCTTCCACAGTCGGTAATATCGTACCGAACGATAAATTTGTCATATTTGACGCTTTTATACTTATCGGAATAATGCTTGCTGCATATATCCTTTCTCTTGCACTGAAGAAAATCAACCGCCCGGCGGGTATCGCCATGATTTTTATGTATGCGGCATATACGGCATTTTTGCTTTTGAGATAAGAACAGCGATAATAAAAATTTATATAATGACTGCTGAACAATTATGAAACGCAGCCGCATAGCGGCTTAAAAGCGTTTCATAATTGTTCAGGTGCAAGGTTTTTTCATAAATATGAAAAACTCCTTGCACCCCAAATAAATATTTTGCTCTCAAAATATTTATTTGGGCAGACTTTATCAATGCGAACTGTGTAAAATCTCTGATTTTACACGA
>JAXDRV010000111.1:0-4237 GCA_034090805.1 Clostridia bacterium | reverse complement strand
CGATGCTCCGGCAAAAGGCTTAATCTCCGTCCAGACGGTGTCGCTCGTTATAGGTGCATTGTTGGTGTAATACATAGTCCCGTCACTCATTCCGACAACAATATATTTGTCGCTTGCATTCACACCCGTGACGTTTACGTTGGGTTTTATGGTGAATTTTTTAATGTCCGTTGAACTTACTGCAACAATCAATCCGCCCTCGCCGTCAACAATCAAATACTGACCCGCTTTTTCCGAATACATCGCATCCTTTGGAGTAGCGGGAATATATCCCCCACTTTTATTTGATACGGCTGTCCACGTGTCTGTAGCCGGTGTATATTTTAAATCATAAGCATACTTCAAACCGCACATGAACACATCTATACTTCCGTCATCAGCTATAGGCTTTGCCGCTACCGCTCTTGTAAAATAGTTTACATTTGATGTAACGCTATATGTTTGGTCTTTCAGCGCATTACCTGCCGCACGAGCTTTTTGGTTTGCTCCGAGGATAAGATAATCTCCTGACACTTCCGTCATTGCCGCTCCACTCCATTTTATGTTGGGATCTTTAGTCCAATTCATACCGTCCGTTGAAGTATACGTTGAATCTACACTATGAAAAACAAACTTATTCTTAGACGCCCACCATACAAGCTGCTGCTGTGACTGAGGATTAGCGGAAACCGAATTTACATATGCGTCCGGTTGTTTTAACGTATGCTTTGCCCATGTAAGTCCGTCCGTTGAATAATACAAACGCGGATATGCATATTCTATTGTTGACCCGTTAAAAATTTGATTGCTCTTTGCCAATGCCACATACACCTGTCCGTTATACGCAATATCGACAAATTTCTCACCATCGTTTTTCAAGATGGAATCCGCCGCAAATACCGCCGTGCCGGAGAGCATTACCGCCAGCGACAAAATCATCACAATTACCCTTTTCATGTTTTACCATTCCTTTCATGATATTATTTACCTAAATTTTATCACGCAAACCGGTATTTTTACAATAATAAAAATTTTACTTTATGCTAAAATATTTACACATTGCCCCGCAATTTCAAGATTTTCTTGAAAAATCCCGTAAAATATGCTATAATTACGTTAAATTTCAACAAAAATATAACAATAACACGGAGGGCGGCATATGTTTAAGGTAATTGTTGTGGACGATGAAGCAATGATACGCAGCGGTATTTCTTCCTTTATTAACGGGAGCGATACCGGCTTTGAGGTTGTCGGAGCATTCGCCGACGGCAGGGACGCAATTCAATTTCTCGAAGAAAATGATGCGGATCTTGTTATTTCGGACATAAAAATGGTAAATGTATCGGGAATAGAGCTTGCGCAGTATCTTTACGAAAACAAGCCACGTATAAAAATGATTCTTCTGAGCGGCTACGCGGAATTTGAGTATGCAAAGGCGGCAATCAAGTACAACGTTTCGGAATACATCACAAAGCCAACCAATTTTACCGATTTGAAAAATGCACTCCTCAAAATAAAAGACGCCCTCGAAGCGCCGAAAAAAATCGATATAAACGCATTCCTCGACAGCATAAAGCAGCTTTATGCAGATCTTGTATCGGGAAGTCTTGACGATGCAAAAAGCACCTTCCGGCTTTTACTCGACACAAACACCCACGGCAACGAGTGTCTCGGTCAATATGCGTTTAACTTGTTTGAAATTATCCTTGACCGACTGTATGCAAATATGAAAATTCAGATAAGAACTGACAAACTCGACTACCACTGTCTGCCGGAAATGAAAATTTACGACGATGTTTACGGCTTTTCTGTGCAGCTTCTCGGCATGATAGCGGATCAGCTTTCCGGCAAGGACGAAAAGACCTCCGACATCGTGGCGGCAAAGCTTATTCAGTTTATAAACGAGCATTTTTCGGAAAATATCTCGCTCCAGGACGCAGCGGACAAGGTGTTCTTCAATCCCGCCTATTGCAGCCGCTTTTTTAAGGCGCAGACCGGCGAAAATTTCAGCGACTATCTGCTGAGGGTCCGCATGGAGCACGCCGTTAAGCTCCTAAAGAAAAACAAAAAAATCAGTGACATCAGCAAACAGTGCGGCTACAGCAGTTCGGGTTATTTTTCACGCATTTTCAAGGAATACTACAAATGCACTCCGAGCGAGTATATACGCAATTTCTGAATGGAGGATTAA
Source organism: Clostridia bacterium (assembly GCA_034090805.1). Lineage (GTDB taxonomy): Bacteria > Bacillota > Clostridia > UBA1381 > UBA1381 > Ornithomonoglobus_A. Next base: position 2,067 of record JAXDRV010000111.1, on the reverse strand, counting down.
CGTGAAAAATACACTGCGCATCTCGCCTTCTTTCGGGACTTGGAGTATACACATACGCCGTCGTCCCTCAAGAAGGCAATCTGCTTGTGTCTTTTCCACGTTATGATTTGTGCCGCCGCAGGGCGGCGGAATGGAGGATTAATATGGGAAATACCAAGGATAATTGGTTCTACATTAAAAATTTCAAGATGAACAGCCTGTTCTGGCGCACATTTTTGATTATTTCTCTGCTGCTTGTCGTTCCGTTTACTTCTCTCGGCGTCGTATTTTACGCTAATACGTATAACACGCTTAAGGACGAAATTGTCCTTGAAAACTCCTCTATGCTTGACGGGACAAAAAACGTAATCGAAAACACACTGAACGAATGCGACATGATGAGTAGCTATATCGCCATAAACGACAGTATGCAGGGCTTCATGCTCGGCACGCAGACCTCCGAATCGTTTCGGGATCTCACCAAGCTTGCAACCACAATCCCGCTGATATACAAGTACATTGACTCCGTATACATTTATTCGGAAATCAACGATTCCGTATTCGTCGGCGAAAAAAATATGCCTATGAATGAGCTTTCCGACACCGGCTGGATTGACGGCTACAAGGAGCTTGACAGTCGTCGGGGCAGTATTGTTCCGCGAGAGAAAAACAACTCCTACCCCCCTCTTCTCACGATTATCAAGCCGATATACGTTGCGGATGAACGCAAGGGCGCAGTTATTATGAACATCAACTGTCAGACGCTCTACCGCTCTCTTGTGTCAAACAGATACAAAAACGGTCAGGAATTTTTCCTTGCGGATTCGCAAAACAGGATTTTGCTTGCACGTGATGTTTCCTATTTCGGCAGGAGCATAGATGAGCTTGAATGTTTGCCGTCCGATATTGACATGAAAGACGGCACAAACAACCAAATCGAAACCCGCACCGGCAGCACGGTTCTGTATCACAGCAGCAATACGTTCGGCTTTACGTACATCAGCTCATACCCGATATCGCTGTATTCGGACAGGCTCGCCAAGATGAAGTGGCACATTTTCTTTATTTCAATTGCACTTTTGGCATTCGGCTTTATATTAGCGTATATTGTTTCGGTGAAAAGCTACACACCGCTGCGTGAGATAATCTCATTCCTGGACAAAACCGTCCCCGTCGAGGACATGACAACGAAGGATAAAAATGAGCTTATCTACATCATAAACAGCATACGTCTGCACATTGAGGATAAGGAAAAAATGAAGGAAATCCTTGAGGAACGAATGAAAATGCTGAAAAAATCACAGTATGCAATGCTTCAGGCGCAGATAAACCCGCATTTTCTTTATAACACGCTCGAAACGATAAATTGGATGGCTTACAATCTATCAAACTCGGACAATCCCGTTTCGGCGGCGCTTGTCAACCTTGCAAGCTTTTTCAGAAACACGCTCTCCTCGTCAGGATATCTGATTTCAATCGGCGAGGAAATCAAATACACCAAGGATTATCTGAAAATTCTTGAGCTGAGATACGGTGATTTGTTCGACATTGTTTGGGATATAGACGATTCGATACTTTCGTACACGATAATAAAAATATGCCTTCAGCCGATTATCGAAAATGCGGTATACCACGGTTTTAAGCCAAAGGGCGGCAAGGGACTGCTTACGATCTCCGGCTCGCTGTCGGGTAAAAATATTGTGCTTACCGTGCGTGACAACGGAGTCGGCATGGACGAAGCTACGGTAAAAAGCTTAAATAGGCGGCTGCGTGAGGACGCTTACACCGAAAGCAACCATATCGGAATTATGAATGTGAATATGAGAATAAAAATCATTTTCGGCATGGAATACGGTATCAATATTGAATCTTACCTCGGAAAAGGCACGACTGTTAATATCACAATTCCTAAGACAAAATAAAACCACATTTTACAATCGGCTGATTTTATATAATGACTGCTGAACAATTATGAAACGCAGCCGCATAGCGGCTTAAAAGCGTTTCATAATTGTTCAGGTGCAAGGATTTTTTCATAAATATGAAAAAATCCTTGCACCCCCAAATAAATATTTTGTTCTCAAAATA
>JAXDRV010000110.1:0-10302 GCA_034090805.1 Clostridia bacterium | reverse complement strand
TTTTGAACGGTCAAGAGCAAGCCGCTGCGCGGTGCTACGTTCGGTGCAAAACTTTAAATTTGCTCCGGCTTAGAAAATCTAAAAATATGATATTGGAAATTTAGTGTATTTTATGACTGTACATATATTGACAATTCCAGTGATTGTTTTTTTGCAGCTACAAACACAACACCACCCCATTCAGATAGATTCATATCTCCTTTATTATAAAGACCATCTACCCAAACTCTAAAATCAGTATCTCTAATTATTGGCAACACGGAGATTTCTTTCAACAATGATAAAAAGATTCCTGGAATTCCTTGAGATGTGGAAACATCACTCATCATATGACCTACCCAAACATCAACAGTTTTGAGAATTTCAAGCATAAGAGGTGAGGCTCCTACAACCTTTATTAATTTCTTCAAAGGTTCAGGCATTTCTTCACAATTGATTTCTTCATATTTTTTTATTGCCAGATTTGACAGCCAGAGACACAATCCGCCAATAATAGCACCTATCCATGCCTTTGTTTGTTCTTTCTTTTCTAATGCTGTAACCTCAGGACTACTCGTATCAGCAAAGAAGACATGTGGTTTTCCATCGGAGCCATCTATAAAAATAACTAAGTGAAAATAGCGCACGAGAATAGAAGCTACTAATCCAGCAATGGAAGGATGGTGAGCTAAATCATCCAATCTATGATACATAGCACTGCTTGTCCAATGACCATCAGCGTCTTTATGCTTATATCCACTATCATTTGCTGTATGGTATTTATTCTCTAATAATTCTTGTATCTTATCCTTGTCTATTTCCGTTTCTCCAACAAACAAACTATCAACAATTCCAGATATAATTCCACTTATTACAGATGCCGCATAGTCCAGTCCATCAGCATGATTTGTCAAACTATCTATCTCCGAATTGAGTTTCTCAACTCTTTCGGAAATAACACTTAATTTTTTATCAATTTCAGAAATACCATTATATACTTCAAGTTTTCTTTTATCTGTAATATCCACAGGAGGGAGAATCTCTACTTCAACTGTTTGTTTTAAAGTTTCTTCATTTCCTTGTTCTGTTATATTAGTTTCATCCATCACAAATCTAACAACAGAATTCTCCTTAGTGTTCATTCTCTAATTCACCTCTATCGAAAATAGTTGACATTTACCAGTTTATGTATTTATTATAACACAAAGATATAGTTTGGTCAATTCCTACGACCAAAAATCCTCAAAAAGCACATTTTACACAACAGGTAAAATAAAGCGTTGTATAAATTGCTCAAACCCCTTATGTAGCAAGGGTTTAAGAGAATAAACTGGCAACTTAGTCGACAGTTGACACCTTTTTTTAGTTTTTTAAAATGGCTGTGTCCGACAGATTTTGCCAGTTTGAATTCCAAAGTGAACGAAATGTTGAGATTTCAATGTGCATTTAACACCACTAAAATTTTTTTGAAAGAAAAAATAAAAAAACCCATTGACCGTAGGTATTACCTATTGTCAATGGGTTCTAAATTCGTTGTTATTTCAAGGGTTTAGATTAGTTGAAGTATCTCTTCAAAAGTCCTTCAAAGCCCTTTCCGTGCCTTGCTTCGTCCTTTGCCATTTCATGAACTGTATCATGGATAGCGTCGTAGCCGAGCTCCTTGGCTCTCTTTGCAAGCTCAAGCTTACCTGCTGTTGCTCCGCATTCAGCTTCTGATCTTAATTCAAGATTCTTCTTTGTTGAAGGTGTAACAACTTCACCCAAAAGCTCTGCAAATTTTGCAGCGTGCTCAGCTTCCTCAAGGGCTGCTCTCATGTAAAACTCACCTATTTCAGGATAACCCTCACGGATAGCCTGTCTGCTCATTGCGATGTACATTCCAACCTCTGTGCATTCGCCCTCAAAGTTTGCCTTTAAGCCCTCATACACATCAGCCTCAATCTTATCCTTTGCGCCTACGCCGATTACGTGCTCACATACGAAATTGAGAGCTGCACCCTCGTCCATCTTTGTGAACTTCTCGCCCGGAACTCCGCACTGGGGACATTTCTCGGGGGGATTATCTCCTTCATGAACATAACCGCATACGGGACATACATATTTTGCCATAATTAATTCCTCCTATATATAAATTAGTAAAATCTTTAATAAGACTTTATACTGTTAATATTATACCACTTAAAATTAGAAATGTCAATACTATTTTGCAATATTTCTTTGTGACAATTTTAAGCTGTTTTGACTGTTTTGTGATTTTCGTAAGCTTCCTGCCCGATAAATCCCGCTTTACTGTAAAAATAGTTTATTATACGCTGTCTTGTAACTATTCCCATAAACAAGCCTCTGTCGTCGACTATGGGTACAAAGTTTTGCTGTAAAGCAAGCTCAAAAAGCTCCTCTACCTTTGCCGTTGCGGACACGGAGGGGTATTTCTGTATCTCGGTAACATCCTTTATTTTCGTATATTCAAGACCTCTGACATCTATTTGCTCAACATCTCTGTATTCGCCTTTTACAAGATACCATAAAAAATCTCCCTCCGAAATCGTCCCAACGTAATGTCCCTCACGGTCAATAACCGGCAAAGCGGAAAAGCCGTGATATTTAAGCTTTTCGAGCCCCTGTCTGAGGGAATAGTCCTCATACAAAAATGCGGTTTCGCATTTGGGGGTTAAAAAGTATGCAACATTCATTTTTATAACTGCAGCTCCCTTCATGATTTTATTTAATATTGAAATAGCTTGTTATTTTCATCTTATGAATTTATTATAACATACTTTTTATATAAATGAGTGAAATTTTGGTAACTTTTATATTAAATTTTTGTGAATTTTACTTCAGCTTGTTTATATGCTCCTCAATAAGCTGCGGCGAGTCACCGTGTATTCTGTATATTCTTTTCATTGGCTTAAGAATATCCTCACGATTTTTCACAATGCCGTAATCCGTGCTGAAGGTCGTTGTGTATCCGAGATTTGTTCTTATGGTGTGTTCAAGCCTGTCGGTATATATTCCGTAGGGATAGGAGAAGCTCTCTGTACCATGACCGAGTATGGTATAAATTTTGGCACTGCAATCCTTAACATCCTCTATAAATTCGGTAAGCATTTTATCATCATTGTAATATCCGCTCAAGGTGCTGTTTGGACGGCGGTGCATGATGGTAGTGTGATTTCCTATTTCAACAAGTCCCGATTCGTCCATTTCCTTGATCTGCCATGATTTTAAGTATCCGTGCTTATCTATCCTTGAGGCGATGATATACACTGCCGCCTTGGCGTTGTACTTTTTGAGAATGGGGAACACACACTCGTAAAAATCCTCGTAGCCGTCGTCCGAGGTGAGTACGATGTTTTTGTTATTTTCATCAGCATACCACATCTCGCACGGCTTTAAAAACGTATAGCCGTTTTCCGAAAAATATCTCACGTCCTCCTCAAATTCCTCGGCACTTATGCAGTACTGAGAATATTTGAGTGGGTTGTCGCTTATGCTGTGATAGCAGATAACGCCTATGTTTACTCCCGATGCAAATGCAGTCGAGGGTAAAAGCATAGAAAAAAGCATAATTAAAATTGCCGCTGTTTTTTTCAAGACTGTGTCCTCCTTAATTTACAAATTCGACCGCACCGTCGGAAAACCGCACATAATCCACCTGCGGCTTGCCGTTCACGATTTTTGCGCATATGTCATTGTAGTTGACGTCGCTGAAAAGAGCAAGCCGGGTTACAGGGTGCGGACTTCTTTCAAGCCGTCTGAATTTTCCGAGAGATTTCGTATAGTAATACGTTTTGCCGGTGTAGTCAACCTGCGTTACATATAAAACGCCGTTTATATGATCGTAATTCATAGATGTTATGTTATTGAGAGGCTCGCCGTCTTCGCCCTGTGCGAATATGGTATTTACATCTGTACGTATAATTTCGTATTCTTCAAGATTATCGCCGAGGTCTATAACGTGCAGACGCTCAGAGCCGTCAATATACGCAACCGTCTTTTCTCCGACCGCAAGACGGTCTATATTGGAGAGAAGATTATTTCGGCTGAAATCGGTTATCTCGATTTTATATTCGTCCATGGTTTTCAGCTCTGTCATGTATAAATCAGATTTTGTTGCCGCATCGCAGTAGTAAAGATACAGATTGCCGCCGTATTTTCTCAAAAACAGATTGTATACGGTTTTGTCGGTGATATATCTGAAGCCGCTACCGTCAAGACGGCACTCGAACAGTCTGCCGTATTTTTCGCCCGTAGAGCTCACCTGAATGCCGTAGAGTCTGTTTTGTACAACTATTGCAGTATCGGCGGAAACGTCAACCGCACCGTCCGCATTGCTGAAGGAAATTCGGTTGACCTCAGGGCTGTCCTCATGCTTTGTGCAGACACGGCCGCTTTCGTCAACAAAATATATCGTTTTTCCGCTCCTTGTGACGCTCCTTACATAAGGATTGCCCTCAATCTCGTCCGACAGGCTGCTTACTGTAATGCCATCGGACTTAAGGTATAGGGGAGAGCCGGTGAGATTATTTGAGAAATAATCAAAACCGAGGTTAAGCTCCTTGTCACGGCGCAGGTCGTTTCTTTCATCTATAAAATCCGAGCTGTTCAGTGAATTGCTGATGTACATGATGCGCCCGCTGTTCCCGTTCCAGACGGCTTTTGAATTTGTTATTTTCGCCATGTACGTCATGGGGAAGTACAGGCTGCCTCGAATATTGTAAATGCTGACGGTTCGCACGTCACCCGGCTTTACCTCGTATGTAAAGCTTTTTCCGACGTCATGGCAGTAGTAATTGCCGCCGCAGCGTATTTCTATTTTCTGAGTGTCGCCGGGGACGGACGGATCTGCTCCCCAATATCGGAAATATCCGTCGGGCAACTCGCCGGCAATTCCGGCTGCGTCCTTTAAGCCTGCCATTTCGCAGACGTAGCGAAAGGGAAGGTAGGTGTTGCCGTCAGTTGAAATCTGCGGATATACAACCTCGCCGTTTGATGCCGTCATGTCTATGTATTTCAGGCTGCCGTCTGTGTCTGCCGTTATTGCGGTGCTTTCGTCCGCACGCATACAAAGAAACGTTCCCTCCGCAAATGAATGCGCACAAAACGTAAATGAAAGCAGTGCCGCAGTAACTGCTGCTGTTTTTTTCATAATTATGACCATTAACTCCTTTCACAAAACCCGTTTGGTGAAAGAGAAGCAAGCAGGTTGCCTTCTTGAGGGACGGCGGCGTATGTGTATACTCCGAGTCCCGAAAGAAGGCGAGATGCGCCGCTTATCTTTTTCCAAACTTGTTATAGCTATCCTTTCAAGTTATGCATTAAGCCGTTTGATTAATCAGCTTTTCAAGCTGTGAAACAACATACGCAACGGCGCTGTCGTTATGATGCGGGGCGGAATAAGACGCTGCTGCTTTTGCGGCAGGGACTGCATTTTTCACGGCAAAGCTTATGTCTGCCGTTTGCAGCATTTCAATGTCGTTTTCGCTGTCACCGATCGTTATTATTCTGCCGCAGCCGAGCTGATTCGCCACACGTTCAACGCCCTTGCCCTTTGACACGCCGCCTGCTACAATATCAAGATACAGCGGACCGCTCCTTACGCAGTAGCCGTCGTCGTAGCGGCTGCGGTATATAGGCTCATATTTGTCAAGTATTTCCTTTGTGTCGCCGATAAGCAAAAGCTTTATCCAAGGCCTGTCCCATATTTCGGGCGGCATATCGTAAACGACCTTGTAGCCCTTTGAAAGAAAACGCTTTGTTTCCTCGCATGGCTTGTAAATGTAAATAATTTCATCACTGTAAATTTCAAGCCCAAGCTCCGGCATATCGTTATAAACACGCTTGACGGCTGCCTTGCGGTGCTCTTCTATGAATTTTTCAAATACCACCTCGGATTTTTCAAAATCATAAATCCTTGCGCCGTTGTGCAGAATTGCGGGGGCGTTTATTGTCATTCGGTTAAGATACGCTCCCACAGCGTCCGTCATGCGTCCCGTTGCAACGGTAAAACGTCCGCCCTCGCTGATAAAATAGTCGATAGCCTGCCTGTTTGCCTCGGAAATTTCGTGACCGCTCGTCAAAAGCGTTGCATCCATATCCGAAACAAGCAGACAATTTTCAAATTTGTTCATATATAACCTCAGATTAAAGCTCTTTGATAAGATTGATCATCTCAAGCGCCGACATTGCGCAGTCGTAGCCCTTGTTGCCCGCCTTTGTGCCGGCACGCTCTATTGCCTGCTCGATTGTGTCGGTTGTGAGAACTCCGAAAAGAACCGGTATATCCGATGCAAGCGACACCTGGGCGATGCCCTTTGAAACCTCGTTGCATACGTAATCATAATGGCTTGTCGCACCTCTGATTACTGCGCCGAGACATATAACAGCATCGTATTTGCCCGATTTCGCCATTTTCTGCGCTATGAGCGGAATCTCGTAAGCTCCAGGAACCCATGCAAGGGATATGTTATCGCCGTCAACGCCGTGACGCAGCAGACAATCCTCCGCACCTCCCACAAGCTTTGACACAATAAACTCATTAAAACGTGACGCAACAAGACCTATTTTAAGCTCTTTTCCGCAGTAAATACCTTCAATTTTCTTCATAATATAAAACTCCCTTCTAAAAATAACAATTATTTATCATAGTGGACTAAATGTCCCATCTTATGCTGTTTGGTTTTTAAATAAAACTCATTTTCCTTTTTTGCCGCTATTTCAATCGGCACACGCTCCTCTATCTTTATCCCGTATTCCTCAAGATCGGATATTTTGAGCGGATTATTCGTCATAATCCGCAGCTTGTATGCGCCGAGATCTTTTAAGATCTGCGCTCCCTCGCTGTAATCTCTTAAGTCGGGCGCAAAGCCGAGCTTGACGTTCGCCTCAACTGTATCATACCCCTGCTCCTGTAGGGTGTATGCCTTGAGTTTGTTCAAAAGACCTATTCCTCGTCCCTCCTGGCGCAGATATACAAGAACGCCTGTGCCTTCCTTTTCGATCATTTCAAGAGCCTTTGAAAGCTGCTCACCGCAGTCGCAGCGGCATGAGCCGAACACATCGCCGGTAAGACATTCCGAATGTACACGGCACAGCACCGTATCGGCATTTTTGATATCACCCTTTACAACGGCAATGTGCTGAGCGCCCGTGATTTTATTTTCGTAGCCGTAAATCTCAAAATCACCGTACTTTGTCGGCAGATGAGCAGCCGATACACGCTCCATAAACTTATCATTTCTGCGGCGGTATGCCTGAAGGTCCTTTATGCTTATCATGACAAGCCCGTGCTTTTCAGCGAATTTTTTCAGCTCTGCGGTGCGCATCATTGTTCCGTCATCTGCCATGATTTCGCAGCAAAGGCCTACTTCCTTTAACCCGGCAAGACGGCATAAATCAACCGTTGCCTCGGTATGGCCATTTCTTTCGAGAACGCCGCCTCTTTTTGCTTCGAGAGGGAACATATGCCCCGGCCGGCGGAAATCCGATGGCTTGGCGTTATCGGCAGCGCACGCCCTTGCGGTTATACCTCGTTCCTCGGCACTTATACCGGTGGTTGTCGATATATGGTCAATCGATTCCGTGAATGCGGTGCAGTGATTGTCGGTGTTTTCGGCTACCATCTGCGAAAGACCGAGCTTTTTGACATATTTACTGCTCATGGGCATACATATCAATCCCTTTGCGCAGCTTGCCATAAAATTAACGTTTTCCGTTGTGGCAAATTCCGCAGCGCAGATTAAATCGCCCTCATTTTCACGGTCGGGATCATCTATTGTAAGAATCACCTTTCCGCTTTGCAGCGCTTTAAGCGCTTCTTCAACTGAATTCATACTTGATCTATCTCCTTAAAATCCATATTTTTCTAAAAATTCAAACGTAATACCGCCGCTTTTCGGAGCGGCAAGCTTTTCTACGTATTTTCCTATAATATCACATTCGATATTTACCCTGTCACCGCTGTGCTTGGACAAAAGCGTGGTTTCGTCGGCGGTGTGGGGGATAAGCGAAACAGCAAAAGCGTCCTTGTATACCTTCGCAACGGTAAGGCTTATCCCGTCAATGGCGGCAGAGCCTTTTTCGATAATGTATTTCATGATATTTTCATCGGCACTTATCGTAACCCATACGGCGTTATCCTCCCGAACGAGCGACAGTATTACTCCCGTTCCGTCAATATGCCCCGAAACGATATGCCCGCCGAAGCGGCCGTTCAGAGTCATGGCGCGTTCGAGATTCACTCTTGAGCCTTTTGTTAATTCTCCGAGATTTGTGCGGCGCAGACTTTCCGCCATAATATCGGCAGTAAAGGTATGACCGCTTATCTGTGCGGCGGTGGAGCACATACCGTTGACGGAAACGCTGTCGCCGATTTTTAAATCGTCAAATATTTTGTCTGCACTTATTGTAATTCGGCTGCTTTTTGCGCCGCGCTCAATATTTGCAACCGTTCCGATTTCTTCAATTATTCCGGTAAACATTGCACACCGTCCTTTATAACATCGTATTCGAGAAGTACATCGCCGTCAAACACGCTTATTTGCGGTTTACCGAGCCGCACTGCATCCGAAAGCTTTGCGATTCCCTTGCCGCTTATTGAGGAGCGTGCGTCCTGACCGCCGAGAAGCTTTGGCGCAACGTATATCTGAACGCAGTCAACGACACCTGCCTCAACCGCAGAGGCATTAAGCTCCGCACCCGCTTCAATCAACACGCTGTCAATGCTCATTTTGCCTAAAATCGACATAAGACTTGAAATATCAATCCGATGCTTGTTTTCACGAACCTTGACAACGTGAACGCCGAGGGCCTCAAGCTCACGTGTTTTTGTAAGGTCGTTTGAAAGCGTTGCGACTATCGTTTTGATTTCACGTGCGGTTTTAACGATTTGGCAGTCAAGTGGAATCCTCAGCGTGCTGTCGCATATTATCCTTGCGGGATTTTTCGGATTTTCAATACGGCAGTTAAGCATGGGATCATCATGCAGTACTGTGCCGATGCCGGTCATAACGGCGGATACACGTCTGCGTGTGCGGTGAACGTTTTCACGTGATTTTTCGTTTGTTATCCATTTTGAATCGCCTGTGTACGACGCTGTTTTTCCATCGGCTGTGACGGCGGTTTTCATAATAACATACGGCTGCTGCGTGGTTATGTATTTGAAAAATATTTTGTTTATCCCGTCGCAAAGCTCACGTTCGACATTTTCGATTACTTCAATCCCGGCATTTCTCAAAATTTCAATGCCCTTGCCTGCAACAAGCGGATTGGGGTCGGGAGAGCCGACAAAAACACGCTTGATACCGGAGCGTATGAGCGCATCTGTGCATGGCGGCTGCTTGCCGCTGTGACAGCAAGGTTCAAGCGTAACATATATATCCGCACCCTCCGGCGATTCCGTGCAGCTTTCAAGAGCCTTTCTTTCAGCATGTAAATCGCCGTAACGCTCATGGCAGCCTTCGCCGATTATTGCGCCGTTTTTTACTATGACCGCTCCGACAAGCGGATTTGGATTTGTGAAGCCTTCGGCGGTTTTTGCAAGCATAACTGCACGTTCCATGAATTTCATACAAAAAACACCCCTTTCGTTAATCGGGGTGTAAAATGCGGAAATATTAAATATCTTCTCCCATCCGGACTTTACCGTCGGTTTCGGAATCGCACCGAATCAGCCGCAAGGCTCACGGACTTAGGCATCTGCCATCACCGTCGATTATGAATTTCACATACCCCGAAGATTATTACTTCTTATATTATATTCCCGTTATGCGCATTTGTCAATAGAAAGCCGCAAAATATTTTTGATTTTTTGATGTTGGCGGTAAAATATAAACAATCCGTCCCGATTTATATCAAGACGGATTGCAAAACATTTGCCTTAGGGCGGCATTACCTCATTTTAAATATTGCTTTTGTAATTCCTCTCAAAAATTTAGGCATTTTAAAAATAACAACCTTCATGTCTTGCTCCTTTCTGTGCGAAACAAATATGTATCACCATTTGAATAAACATAGATACCCGAAAATCAGCAGCAGAATCGTTTCTATAATCGCAATAACCGCAATCGGGAAAAACAGCCCCGCCGCTACTCCGATACAAAAGGACAGCGCGCTTAAGCCTGCCGCTCTTGCGCAGCCCCTACAGCATAAATTTATCATTTTTATGACCATTAACTCCTTTCACAAAACCAAGTTTGAAAGAAAATCACTCAGATTGCCGCTTTGCATTGAGTGGTGCTGTATCCAACGGTTTTGCTTGCAAAACTCGCCAAAGGCGACTATCGGCAAAGCCGATAGCGTAAGCTACCGCCCCGAACAAAAAGC
>JAXDRV010000109.1:0-4323 GCA_034090805.1 Clostridia bacterium | reverse complement strand
GGGTATTGACCGAGTGCACCGTACAAGTCTTGATATTGCGTTCGGCTTGCACCTTGCGTATTTCGGACATATACCTGCATACCGTAGACTTTGCGATGCCCTTGAACAGCTCACTGAATTGCTTGTGACCTATCTCCGGATATTCGTAATATATCCGTATGGCTGTTTCGATATTTGATATTGGTTTGAATTTCATATGCGTTCGCCTCCTTTCTATGCGGTTTTTGTTTTATGAAGATACGCTTTCGTCCCTGATATGGGACGGATTATGTAAAAAAATTTCTACCTTTTCGGAATTATCGGTTATTCCGAGTACATCGCATATGTTATCAATTTCATCAGTATTGAATGAACTGCGCAGCTTTATGAGTGAAGTCATTGTATTATCGGATATTCCGATTGCTTTAGCCAAGCTTTTTTGCGAATAGCCTTTCTCAACCATACGTCCCAACAGTTTTTTTTGAATTTAACATTATATATTCACCTCGTTTTCGTACCGTCCCATTTTTGGTACAATTATATATTAACACATTTTTTGTGTTTTGTCAACCCTATTTTGGGACGAATTTAAAAAAATTTTACAAAAAGGCTTGAATTTTTGGGACGGATGTGTTATTATGTATTTGAAAGGGGGGTTTATATGAGCATTCAATCCGAAAGAATACTTGAAATCCTTAAAAAAAATGAGGTTTCTTACGGCGAGCTTTCAAAGCTTACCGGTATCCCAAAATCAGCACTGCAAAGATATGCTACAGGTGAAACTACAAAAATACCTATAGATAGATTAGAAAGCATTGCAAAAGTATTAAACACCACACCCGCATATATAATGGGTTGGGAAGATGAGGCACACCCGCTGCCCGGAAATGCAATTCCGCTTAGCGAAATGGATTTTGTTAATATTCCTATCATCGGCAGAGTTGCGGCGGGCGTAGCTTGTTTTGCGGAAAGCAATATAATAGGTTATCAGCCTGTTGAATCAAAATATATTCAAAACGGCGAGGAGTACGCTTTTTTGCGTGTGGTCGGGGATAGTATGTACCCTAAACTCGAGGACGGCGACCTTGTTCTTGTTAGATGCCAGGCGTCCGTTGACAACGGTGCTTTTGCAGTGGTGAATATCGATAATGAGGACGGCGTTGTAAAGAAAATAATTTACGGTGATGATTTTATTGAACTTGTTTCGATTAATCCTATGTATCCTCCGAGGAGATTTGAAGGTGAGGATGTGTTGCGCATCCGTGTATTTGGTTTGGTAAAACAAATCGTGCGTAAGTTGTAACCGGGTGTTATGAAATGAAAGTTATAATAAATTTTTTAAAGAAACTTATAAAATATATCAATGCTTTTGAACTTAGGCAAAATCAGACGTGCGCAATAACCGACACGAAACAGACGGTAAATCCAAACAAACCTCGTTATGCCGAGGAGGATAATGGCGTAGCTACATCAAATTTTAGGTGCTATAAGTATAAAATAAAGCTTGTAGACGGCAGCTTGCAAATATCAAGTATTGAAGTTTTTAAAAACAATTTAACCGAAAAAATAAAATAAAAAGGGAGCGATACATACGGACGAACAAACGGAAGTAAAATACGGCATTGACAAAAAAAGCGTTTAAGGCTGATAATAATAGTGGCAGCGGCGGTGTTGTTTTTTGTCGGTCAGTCGGTTTATCTGCGAACGAGGGACAACACTCAGCCAACCCAAAACGTTAATGACGTATCGTATCAAAACGCCTATGAGTACTTGCTTGGCGGTATATCTCATCAAAGGAGGGCGAGGTCAAGGAAAGCACAACGGATAAGACAAAAAAGCTGCTGCAAACGTTTGTACTGCCCACGCTCGGAGAATACAAGCTCGGCAAGCTGAGTATGGATGTACTTCAAGCATGGAAGGATGATATTGCGAGCCGTGAAACGGGGCAGGGGAGAAAGTTTTTGCTGAAATATAAGAGAAATATATTCGGAGAACTGCGGGCAATGCTTAACTATGCCGTCAAAATGGAATACATAAACAGAAATCCGCTGTCAAGGCTCGGAACGTTCAAGGACACAGCCGCCATAAAAAAAGAGATGGATTATTATACGGCGGAGGAGTTTTTGAAATTCATAAAAGAAGCAAGACGGCAAGCAGCCGAAGCGGAGAGCCGAACGGGAAGTATAAGCGAATGGCATTATTATGTGTTTTTTATGATTGCGTTTTATACCGGAATGCGTAAGGGTGAGATATATGCGCTGAAATGGACGGATATTAACAGCAGCACAATCCGCATAACACGCTCCATTGCGCAGAAGCTAAGAGGTGGCGACCGTGAAACATCGCCTAAGAACAAATCTTCCGTAAGGAATATACAAATGCCTAAGCCGCTGAAAAAGGTGATTGACGAACATTATAAGCGGTGTAAGAGCGTAGACGGATTCACAGATGATTGGCGTATATGCGGCGGGCAAGAGTGTGTCAGGGACAGCACATTAAGCAAACGAAATGAAACGTACGCAGCGGCGGCGGGAGTGAAAAAGATACGTGTGCACGATTATCGTCACAGCCACGCCTCACTGTTGGTCAACAGCGGCATAAACATTCAAGAAATCGCCCGGAGGCTGGGGCATAGCAATGTAGAAATAACATGGAATACATACTCGCATTTGTACCCGCAAGAAGAGAATAAGGCGGTTGATGTGCTTGATAAAATAAAATAATTCATGTAAAATTCATGTAGGTTGATATAATAAAACAAAAAATCCGCATATTAAAGCGGATTTTTAGAGTATTGGCAGGGGTACAAGGACTCGAACCTTGGGCACGCGGTTTTGGAGACCTACGGTTAATAGCCTTATTTATCGCATAGCTATGCGTTTTTTTTACTTCTTAAAATACAAATATACTAATTCATATACTAATAAATTAATCATTACCTTAATTCACGAGGATATATGTGTTTATCGCCTCCAGAGCCACATCTGTACGGACTTTCGGTGAGACTATCCCAAATTTTGCGTAAACCTCAAATTTGACTCCAAAATGATAATATAATCTAAGTTGTTTTCGCAGGGGGCAAGCTTGGAATTGTCAATATGGAGTGTTATACTTTATGGAGTGTTATACTTTAAGTACAGTCGACAAACGCACTAAATTCTGATATAATAAAAACATCAGAAAGGCGTGGAATAAATGTAAAAATATCACAACAAGCAATTCAAGGAAGAGGCTCTTAAATTATCCGAACAATGCCGCTGCGAAACTGGGGCAAGGTTTATGGCGAGTTGTCCATCATGTACGAGGGCAGACTGCCTGCATAAGATCAGGTATCAAAAATCACCGTCAAATCAAGGTCTTACGCAGCCGGCTGCTCCAATGTAAATGTGGATAACAAGGATAACAGGGATAAGTTAAAACTTACCCCTGTTATCCTCGTTACCCACATGAACTACTGCTGCTGCTAACATTATATATTTGCACCTATATATGCAACATATCATTGATAGCAGAGAATCCTTGACAGGACGGAAATTTTATGATATATTACAGTTAGAGCATGGGTTGAAAGCCCTGTCTGAAAAACACTATTTTACCATAGAAAGCTAATTTACAGAAAAAACTTCGCACGCCCCCGTGGGTTTATTGATCGGATACCTTAAGACTTATGATTGTTCAGCCCTTCCTAAGTTTTTTTCCCTTGGTACTATGGCTTCTGCTGACTTCTTGCTGTTCGTTGTTACTACAAGTTTTTTCCCTTGCCGACAAGACATCCTCGGGTAAGCGTAATCACCTCCGCCTCATATATCTGCTGTATTTACGCATTGAAATTCAGGTAGTATTGGACTTTGTTTTGTGTGGGAAACTCGTCCGGTTCAAGTGCGCCTTATATACAGTTCCTGTTCGTCAGACCGAGGTTTTGCCTCCGACTTCCTTCAGACTCCGCCTCACGGCGGACACCTTTGTCTTTAGCTAACAGTTCCTACTGCCAAGCCTGTAGCGGACTTTCACCGCCAAGTTATTACGCATGGCGAGCACACAACCACAAAAAACAACCGAGTTTTTCACCCGGTTGTTTTTTACAATTTATTCCTTTTCAACCACAGCACAGCAAACCTTTCTCTTAAATGCTACACCATATTTTAATATGTTTTTATACCCCTGCTCTCGTGCCTCGGCTGCATAATCCATATCATTAATCTGCCGTAATGCTCTCTCGGCAGCAGCGTCTACCTCTTCGTTATCTCTGCATACTTTAAATTCTATAATGACAGCGTTAATAAATCTGTCCTGCTGATACAACATTAAATCACTCCGCCCGTCACCTGTTTCTCGGTTGGACTT
>JAXDRV010000108.1:0-18075 GCA_034090805.1 Clostridia bacterium | reverse complement strand
TTGTTCTCAAAATATTTATTTGGGCAGACTTTATCAATGCGAACTGTGTAAAATCTCTGATTTTACACGAAAAATTTTGACAATAGTCATAATTTTTCCAAATGCGATTGAAAATCGCATTTGTTCAGTGAGCATTAATTACACGCAAATCGTATAAATTTGATGACTTAATTCGCTTGCTGAACCGCAGGGGCGGGCATGATCTGTTCAAAATTGGCAACAGCCACCTTTGCCAGATTTACCAAAAGCTGCTGCTGAGTTTCGTCACTGCCTGAACCCGCAGTCACCTCAATTATACACCCTCTGTCGTACACATGAATTGTGGGATATGCTATATACGCAGTTTCTCCCAGCTCGGTGACCTCGGTAATATCATAACGCTTTGCTTTTGCCGCCGCAAACTGCTGATACACCTGATCTATCGTTACGGTGTCACTGTACTGCGTTATTTTTATCTCCACGCTGTCACCTATTCCCTTGGGATCGCTTACGTAAACTGCGCTTTTTGTGTTTCCCTCTGTTTTGATCCCTCCGTCAATAACGGGAACGTATTCGTAATTTATTCCCTCATAGACGTTATCGCTTGTTAAAATTGCCGTAGGGTCAAGCTCCGGCATCGGCGTTGCGGTAGGCTTTGCAAACATTCCTCCGCCCTTGCCGCAGGAGCAAACGCCGATCGTTATCATCAGTGACGCAATTACAAACAATAGCTTTTTCATTAAAAGCCGCTCCTTTCCGAACTTATTTCATTTTTATTGCTTCTTTTACCTTATCGGCAATGTTTTGCGCAGTCAAGCCGTATTCCTCGAACAGCTCCGCAGGCTTGCCGCTCTTTCCGTAGCGGTCTGTGCCGATAATCTTAACAGGAGCGGGCGCATTTGCGCAGACAACCTCCGCAACCGCACTGCCGAGTCCGCCCATAATATAATGCTCCTCAGCCGTTACTATAGCACCTGTTTCCTTTGCCGCCTTTGTTATTATTTCCTCATCTATAGGCTTTATTGTATGGATATTTATTACTCTTGCGTTTATACCCTCGTTTTTGAGCATATCATGAGCCTTTATAGCCT
This sequence comes from Clostridia bacterium, assembly GCA_034090805.1. GTDB lineage: Bacteria > Bacillota > Clostridia > UBA1381 > UBA1381 > Ornithomonoglobus_A. The sequence continues at coordinate 17,005 of JAXDRV010000108.1, read as the reverse complement.
CGCCTACCATAAGTCCCGTTGCTATAATCGCAGCATCGTCACCCTCACGCAGCTGAACTCCCTTTCCAAGCTCAAACTTATAGTCATCGCCGTTTACGTCCTCAACCGCAAGACGTCCGAATCTCATATATACGGGTCCCTCATGGTCGATTGCAGCCTTAACGGCAGCCATTGCCTCTCTGTCGTCCGCCGGATTAAGCACTACCATACCCGGAATACTGCGCATTAGAGCAATATCCTCAAGACACTGATGCGATGCTCCGTCCTCACCAACCGATATACCGGCATGAGTTGCGCCTATTTTAACATTAAGCTTTGTATATCCTATCGAGTTTCTCACCTGCTCAAACGCTCTGCCCGCAGCAAACATCGCAAAGCTCGACGCAAACGCAATCTTTCCGCTTGCAGCAAGACCTGCCGCAACACACATCATGTTGCCCTCGGCAATTCCCACGTTTATAAAACGTTCGGGATACGCCTTTTTGAACATCTCTGTTTTTGTTGACTTTGATAAATCCGCATCAAGCACAACTATATTCGGATTGCTGCCATATTCAACAAGTGCAGCTCCGTATGATTCTCTCGTAGCCTTTTTTGCCATTATAAGCTCGCCTCCAATCCTGCAATCACAGCGTCAAGCTCTGCTATTGCCTTTTCGTATTCGTCCTTTTTGGGAGCAGCTCCGTGCCATGCGGGATTGTTCTCCATAAATGAAACGTTTTTGCCCTTGACGGACTTCATAACAATTGCCGTAGGCTGTCCCTTTGTCGCCTTAGCCTCGTTTATCGCATTCAGAAGCGAATCAAAATCATGTGCATCCGCATTGATCACGTGCCAGCCGAACGCCTCGAACTTCTTGTCTATCGGAGTGGGATTCATTACGTCCTTAATATCTCCGTCTATCTGAAGTCCGTTGTTATCTATAAATATCGTCAGATTGTCAAGCTTGTAATGAGCCGCAAACATAGCCTGCTCCCAAACCTGTCCTTCCTCAAGCTCTCCGTCGCCGAGTATAGAATAAACTCTGTAATCCTTATTGTCGAGCTTTGCCGCAAGAGCCATTCCGCCCGCAACCGATACGCCCTGTCCCAATGAGCCTGTCGACATATCAATGCCCGGAACCTTATTCATATCGGGATGTCCCTGGAGATAGCTGTCGATTTTTCTGAAACCGGCAACGTCCTCTACCGGGAAAAAGCCTCTTTCGGCAAGCGTCCCGTACAGTGCTGGAGCTGTATGTCCCTTCGAAAGAACAAGCCTGTCCCTGTCCTCCATTCTCGGATTTTTGGGGTCTATATTCATAACCTCAAAATAAAGCAGCGTAAGCAAATCCGCTATTGAAAGCGAGCCGCCCGGATGTCCCGATGCCGCATTGTAAACGGCCGTTAATGCGTCCTTACGCACCTTGTTTGCAATAACGGAAAGCTCCGTTTTTCTTTTTTCGTCCATTGTTTACTCCTTTCGTTTACAGCCGGGAGAGCGCACTCCCCCGCCATATTCCGAATCCGGCAAGCCGCCGGCTTATTTTATTATAACGCATTCTCATACGCTATTTTCATTAATTCATTTACACGCTCCGTTTCGCCCGACAGGTACAAATACCCTATCAGTGCCTCAAAGCCCGTTGCATGACGGTAATCCGTCATTGACGCATTTTTTGCCGAGGTATGGGATTTTGAATTTCTCCCCCGCTTGTATACCGCCAGCTCCTCCTCGGTCAGAAGCTCAAGCATTGCGTGTATGCTCCTTGCCTGCGCCTGCGCCTTGACGTATTTGACCGTTTGCAGATGCAGCTTGTTCGGCGGCATCGTGCTATGCTCCTCTATCACTCTGCTCCTTACGTAAAGCTCATACACGCAGTCACCCATATACGCAAGCACAAGCGGTGAATACTGCTTTGCCGAATTTCCCATATCACTCGGCAAACGACCACTGAACGCCCTGCGGAGTGTCCTTAAGCACAATGTTCATTTCCTTGAGCTTATCTCTGATTTCGTCCGCCTTTGCCCAGTTCTTTTCGGCTCTTGCCTTGTTTCGCTCCTCAATCATCGCCTCTACCTCTGCGTCAAGGGATTTTTTCGTTTCCTTTTCAAAAAGTCCCAGAACACCGCCAAGCTCATGTATCAAAGACAAAACAGCCTCAAGCTCCGCCTTGGGAGTTTCGCCGTTCAGTTCCGTATTTGCCATGTATACTATATCAAAAATCGCCGCTATTGCGTCTGCGGTATTCAAGTCATCGTCCATTGCGTCGGTAAACTTTTTCTTAAATCCGTCAAGCTTTGCCGCAAAATCAGCCGATACCTCGCCGGCCGGTGCGGTATTCATCAGAAATTCGAGATTTTCTATGCACGTGTACACTCTCTCAACCGCCGACTTCGCCTGCTCCATGAGCATATCCGAAAAGTTAATCGGATTGCGGTAATGCGCCGACAGCATAAAGAAGCGTATAACCTCGCTGTCATACTTCTCCCTAATATCTCTCACCGTGAAGAAATTGCCAAGTGACTTGCTCATTTTCTGATTGTTTATGTTGATGTAGCCGTTGTGCATCCAATAATTCGCAAACGGCTTCCCGTTGGCACATTCGCTCTGTGCGATCTCGTTTTCATGGTGCGGGAAAATCAAATCCTGTCCGCCGGAATGAATGTCTATCGTTTCGCCGAGGTATTTGTTTGCCATTGCCGAGCATTCTATATGCCAGCCGGGACGTCCCATTCCCCACGGGCTCTCCCATGCCGGCTCTCCGGGCTTTTGCTTTTTCCACAGCGCAAAATCCATTGCGTCCTGCTTATGCTCGTTTACGTCTATTCTTGCGCCCGCCTCAAGATCCTCAAGCGGCTGCTTCGACAGCTTTCCGTACTCACGGAATTTCTTCGTTGAAAAATACACATCTCCGTCAACGTTATACGCATAGCCGTTTTCCTCAAGCTTTTTTATAATATCGATAATTGCGTCAATGTTTTCCGTCGCCTTTGGGTGAACTGTCGCCTCGTGTATTCCCAGTGCATGAGCGTCCTCAAAATATTCCTTTATAAATCGGTCGCCCAGCTCCTTTACGGTTATCCCCTCCGAGTTTGCACGATTTATCATTTTATCGTCAACATCGGTAAAATTCTGAACGAATTTCACCTTACAGCCGGAATATTCAAGATATCGGCGCATTGTGTCGAATATGATAAACGGACGCGCGTTTCCTATATGGAAATAGTCGTACACCGTCGGGCCGCACGAATACATTTTAACCTCGTTTTTGTCCATCGGGACAAATTCTTCCTTTTTTCTTGTTAAGGTATTATATATCTTCATTGCAAATTCTCCTATATATCATTACACATAATTATATCGCAAAATAAGGAAAAAAACAACCTTTTTTTTAATTTTACCACTAAAACTTACACGCAAAAAACAGAAAAGTATTGTGCAGATTGCAAACAAAATACCGACAGACGGCAAAACTGCCGTTATATTCCATCTCTGCTCCAACCGTCTATGCCGCTGTCCTGTATCGCTCTGAACAGCCGCTTGCGAAGTCCCGGCTGCTGCTCCTTTTCGAGCCTTTTTATCAGCTCCTTCATCTCCTGCCGCTTTGTGAAGCCGTCTGCGGGGCATTTGCTTTTTACAACCGTTATGTTATTATTGCGCACCGCTCCCCGTATATCACGCTCACGGACGTATATCATCGGTCTTATCTGGTAAACGCCCCTCCTGTCAAGATGCGTCACAGGCGAAAAGCAATGTATTCTTCCCTCGTACATCAGGCTCAGGAAAAACGTTTCCAAAACATCATCGTTATGATGTCCGAGCGCTATTTTGCGGCAGTTATGCTCAAGAGCGAAATCCGTCAGCGCACCACGTCGCATTTTTGCGCACAGCGAGCAGGGATTTTTTTCATTACGTATATCGAAAATAACCTCCCATATATTTGTGCGCTTTATATGATACTCCACTCCGTACCGTGTGCACAGCTCCTCAATGGCTGAAAAATCCGAATCGCCGCCCATGTCGAGGGTAAGCGCAACCACCGTAAATTTTTTGGGATAATACCGTGAAAGCTCCGCCAGAGCGCACAAAAGAGCAAGGCTGTCCTTGCCGCCGGACACTCCGACAGCCACTCTGTCGCCCTCCTCTATCATGCCGTAATCCTCTATTGCCCGCCTCGTAAGGCTGATTACCTTTTTCATTTCAGACGCTCCTTACCGCCTCGGACAAATCAACATTGCCCGTGTAAAGCGCACGTCCGACTATAACTCCCTCAACACCTGTCGGAACGAGTGATTTTATATGCTCAAGACTGCCTATGCCGCCGGAGGCTATAATATCGGCATTGACGCTTTTTGCCATTTCCTCCATCGCCGCCACGTTCGGTCCCTTTAACGTTCCGTCCGTTGAAATATCGGTGTAAACTATCGTCTTGACTCCGAGTGCGGTCATTTTCTCCGCAAATTCAACCGCCTTAAATTCGCTGCATTTCTCCCAGCCCTCAACGGCAACATATCCGTCCTTTGCGTCTATTCCGACAACGATTTTATCGCCGTATTCGCTTACCGCCTTTTTGATAAATTCAGGACTTGAAACCGCCTTTGTGCCGATTATCACACGGCTTATTCCGCAGTCAAGCTTTGCTTTTATATCCTCCATGGTGCGTATGCCGCCGCCCGTCTGCACGGGTACGGATACGGACGAGCATATTTTTTTGATTATTTCCGCATTCACACCATGACCCTTTAACGCTCCGTCAAGGTCAACCACGTGAATGTACTCGCCGCCGAGCGACTCCCACTTTTTCGCCATCGCCGCCGGGTCGTCGCCGTATACCGTAACATCGGAAAAGCGCCCCTGCAAAAGGCGAACGCATTTCCCGTCCTTTATATCTATCGCAGGATAAATTCTCATCAGATCTCTGCCCTCTCCTTAAATTTTTCAACTATGTCCATTATACGATCCTTTTCCATTTTCATGCTGACCTTGTTCACCACAAACCGCGCACTTAACGGATACACATCCTCAAGCACGTCAAGACCGTTTTCCTTAAGCGTCTTTCCCGTTTCGACAATATCCACTATAACGTCCGAAAGTCCCACAAGCGGAGCAAGCTCCACAGAGCCGTTTAATTTTATCATCTCAACCGTCATGCCCTTTGTTTCGTTAAAGAATTTCGAGGCAATGTGAGTGTATTTGGACGCTACACGCAGATCTGTGATTTTATCGTATTTTCCCTTAAGCTCCACAGGTCCGCAGACCGCCATTTTGCATTTTCCGAAGCCCATGTCCACAAGCTCATACAAATTTCTGCTTTCCTCAAGCAAGGTATCCTTGCCGACAATGCCTATATCCGCCGCACCATGCTCGACGTATGTCGGAACATCGGACGCTTTTACGAGTATAAATTTCATTTTCTTATCCTCGTTTGTGAAGATAAGCTTTCTTGTTTTTTCTTTCATTTCGGAGCAGTCCATGCCTATATCGGTGAATATATCCATGGCAAGCTCCGCAAGACGCCCCTTTGCAAGGGCAACCGTCAAATAATCCATATATATTTTCCTTTCTTGTTCAGAATAAGGTACAATTAATTGTGAAATGTACGTTTTTTTCAGAGGTTTCCGCATTTGATTTGATTGTATTTTTGATTACGGGGCAGTTTCCCTTCCGCTCCATAAGCAGAAATGTATCACTAACAAACTCCCCCAAGGGAATTTGTGATGTTTTCGGTTGAGCCTCGGCGAGTTCTGAGCGGCAGCGAAGATGTCTGAGCCGAGCTTAAGCGAACATATCTCAAATTCCCAGGCACCAACCCGCCGTCAACCGAAAGCAGGGGGTCATAGGGGGACGGCGAGTCCCCCTAACTATTAGCAGCAATCGCAGTCGTGGTGATGATGGTGATGCTCTCCGCAGCCGCAGTCATGGTCATGGTCATGCTCGTCATCTTCATCATAATATCCCAAAAATTCATTTGCCGTTGTTTCCGTAACCTCGTTCCGTGCAAAATCCTTTATCAGCAGACGCCCGTCCGCAAAAACCCGCAGCATACAGCCGCTGTCTGTGCCGAGTGCGTATTTTTCCGCCTCTTTATAATCTCCGCCGCCTATATAATACTCTACCAGACAGCCGTTCACACGCAGATTGTATGCCAAATCATAGCCTATTCCCTCTGCGTTCTTTTCCGCAAATATCAGTGAGGAGCTTACTCCCGTTGTTTCCTCCGAGGGCAGAGCCGCAAGCAGCCTGTTTATGCCTATCGCAACTCCGACAGCTCCCGCAGGTGCTCCGAATGCCGACATCAGCTTGTCGTACCGTCCGCCGCCGCATATCGGGAATCCGAGACCTCTTGCATATCCCTTGAAGATTATTCCCGTATAATAATCTATGCTCCTTAACATTCCCAAATCTATCGAAATATACTGCTCAAAGCCGTACAGGCACAGCAGCTCGTAAATGCGCTTTAAATTGTCAAGCGCAACCTTTGACGTTTCGTTTAGTCCCGGAACATATGCCTTTTCAAGGACGCTCATATCGCCGAACATATACGGCAGCTCAACCATCAGCCTTTTTATCTCATCGTCCATGTCAAGCTTATCGACTATCGCCTGTATTCCGACGCTGTCCTTTGAATCTATGCGCTCTCTTAACCGCTCCGTCATCTCACGGTCAAGTCCCGCCTGCTCCACAAGTCCGTTGAAAAACGCAACCTGACCTATCTCCATCGTGAAATCCTCAACTCCGGCAGCCATGACCGCCTCCATTGCGGCAGAGATAACCTCTGCGTCCGCCTGCGGCGCATATGAACCGATAAGCTCTATTCCGCACTGGGTAAACTCCCTGCGCCTTGCGCCCTCGCACTGCTCTATTCTGAACACATTCCCCGAATACATATATCTCTGCGGCATCGTCTTATCCGCAAGCTTTGTTGACGCCATTCTTGCTATCGAAGTCGTAAAATCCGGGCGCAGTGCAAGTATTCTGCCCTGTTCGTCAAAAAATTTATAGAGCGTTTCCTGCGATATTTCGCCGCCCGCACCGGCATAGCAATCATAAAATTCAAACGTCGGAACCTCTACCTCCTTGTAGCCGATCGACGAAAACACCGACCACATCGCAGCCTCAAGCTCCTTTTTGCGTGTACATTCCTCCGGCAGTATATCCGTTACGCCCATCGGCGTATGCAGCTTCCAATCTGACATTATAAAAATCCTTTCCGTTTTCACTTTAGCGCATTAAAGCACTAAAGCATATTATACATACTTTTTTGCGTTTTGTCAATATCCGTTTTACACAATTTTCAGCCGACTATCGCCTTTGCTTTTAGAATGGCGATGGCTGTTTTGCAGTCGTAGATTTCATTGTTCATTACCATTTTGTACAAATCATCAAGCTTGTATTTTTTTACATTCAAAAACTCTCCGTCGTCGAGGTTTTGTCCCTGCCATTCAAGTCCCCTTGCAAGATATATCGTAAGCTTTTCCTGGCAGTAGCCGGGAGTTGCGTAATATTCGCCGAGAGGTATAAACTCCGAACCGGCATATCCCGTTTCCTCGATAAGCTCACGCTTTCCGCACTCAAGCGGGTCCTCGCCCTTTTCAAGCTTTCCGGCAGGAATTTCAAGCATCATGGAGCCTGCGGCAATTCTGTACTGTGACACCATGAACACCTCGCCGTCCTCTGTTACCGGTATAACTCCCACGCCGCCGTGATGCTCTACGATTTCCCTGTCGGATATTCTGCCGTCCGGCAGCTCCACCTTGTCAACACGAACGTTTATAACACGCCCCTCGTAAATTCTTTTTGTTGCGATTGATTTTTCATAATATTCCATTTTGCATTAACTCCTTATACTAAATTTCTATAGGCGATCGTAAAATTTCGGTTTGGGATTTGAGAGTGTTTTTGATTTTATTCGTACTCAAACATCCCTTTCGGTAACTCGTACAAACAAACTCAAAAACGCTCTCAAATCCTACAAGTTTTTATAGTTTTGTAAGAATTTGCAATATTGTCTGAGCCGAAGCTCAAGCAGAAATACCTCAAATTTTACAATTACCTGCTAAATTTCTCTATTGCCGGGTTTACGTTTATCAGCATTTTCAGTTCCTCATATTCCTCCATGGACTTTTTGTTTTTCTTGCCCGTATATACCGCTCTTATCATAATATTTTTCGGCGTTTCAAGAGGCGATATGTACTCAATCATCGAAACCTTGTATCCCGCTCCCTCAAGATATGCTGCTCTCAAGCCGTCCGTAAGAGTATCGGCAAGACGTGCCTTTAATATTCCGTGACGTGTTATCATCGAAAACGGCTCGTATGAATACTGCTTCAGTATGTCCTTGTGACAGCACGGCACACAGACGATCGCACGTGCTCCGCAGCGTATACCAAGTCCCATAGCCATATCTGTCGCAGTATCGCACGCATGAAGCGATATAACAAGGTCGATTTTGCTTTTCGGCATATATGTATTCAGATCTGCCTGTATAAATTCCATATTGTTGTAGCCTAGATTTTTCGCCGTCCTCTTTGATGCGCTTATGACCGTTTCGGAATAATCCACTCCGATAAACCGACACTTCTTTTTAAGAATCTCACGCATATAAAAATTCAGCACAAACGACAGATAGCTCTTTCCGCAGGCGGCATCGAGAATAACGTACTCGTCACGCTCGCCCAGTTCCTTTAACACTCCCTGTATAAGCTCAACAAAATAGTCTATCTGATTGTATTTGCGGATTTTGTCGTTTTTTATCTTTCCGTTTTTGGCAAGTATCCCTATTTCCGAAAGCAGCTCCTTTGCCATTGACGGATTCACCACGTATTCTCTGCCCGTTTGAACAACGCTGACGGCTGTTTCATCGGAAACAGAGTCCTCATGGTGCATTTTCACACCCTTGTCGTCTGCGTCAATTATTATTTTCGCACCGCGCTCGCTGTAGGTCACTCTTGCACTGTCGTACTTTGACGCTTCGGCACACAAAAATCCCGCAATTCCCCGGCGGCTATGCTGCGCTTTACCGCCTGATAGTCTATCGACGGCGACTTTGCGTTTTCTATCACCGCAGTAAACGGCTTTGTCCCCGACTTAAATTCCGCCGTCAGGCTTACGAAAAAATCTGCGTTGTCCTCCATTCGTGAAACAAGCCCCGTAAGCAGCGGCATAAGCCTGCCTGTTGATTTTTTATTCATAGCTCAATTTCCACCGTTCTTCCCGTTTTTTTGTATTGGCGGTATTTGATTCCCACCATATCGAACATACGCTTTGACGCAGTATTGTCGTCCTCGCCGCTGTATTTGTCCGAAAGATATACTATCTCACGTATGCCGCTTTGGATAATCGCCTTTGCACACTCGTTGCACGGGAACAGCGTAACATAAAGCTTTGCTCCCCTAAGAGGTATTCTTGTGTTAAGTATTGCGTTAAGCTCCGCATGGCACACATACATATATTTTGTGTTAAGATTTTCTCCCGTACGCTCCCACGGCATTTTATCATCATCGCAGCCTGTCGGCATACCGTTGTAGCCCAGTGACAGTATTTTGTTGTTTTCGTCAACGATACAAGCTCCCACCTGAGTATGACCGTCCTTTGACCTCTCGGCCGAAAGCATCGCTATTCCCATAAAATACTCGTCCCATGATATGTAATCCTGTCGTTTCATATGCGTACCTCCTTGCTTTTAAATGCCTGTTTTGATATTATTTTATCATTATACGGCTGTAAAGTCAATACCGCAGTACACTTTTTGACGGCGTAATATTACAATTTGTTACATAATTTTAATATAAACATAATAAAAACAGGGTTGAAATGTCATAATATGTACAATATAATATAAGCATATAATTATGTAAACCCGCAAAAAGGAGGCGACGACTTATAGATGTTAAAAAGCTTTTTTACAAATTAATATGCACTGTAAGCGCACTCGCTCTCTTTTTGCCTGAGGGTACGGCGGTATATGCCGATGAAATTGTCGGACGAATGTCCGCAGCCTACGCCTATGCACTGAACGATATACTGCTTGAATACGGAGCAATGAAAACGGACACTCCCGGCGAGGCTCTCATTGACACGGAAGGCGGCGAAATATCCCCCGGCGGTACGGTTTATGCCGATATGGTTAATTTTGACGCAAACAATGACCCGTACATGGTTGTATTTACGGCAAACAGCGTCGAAAGAACCGCAGAGGCGCATATATGGAGCTATGACGAGCAGATGAAAAAGGCTGTAAAAATAGCAAAGCTTGACAAGTCGTATGCCGATATAGGCAGAAACCAAATGGGAGAATTTAACCTCGGCTACAACGGCGATAAACGGTATATTTCCTATAAAACATATGAAAACAACGTCCTCGTTTCCGAGGAATATTACACCGTTATGTCGGGCGAAACGTTTATGTACGTGAACACTCCGAAAAACGTCTGCGACTCCGGAATAATGGACTTTAACTGCGCATATTTCCATCCGAATGTTGACATATCGTACTACAACAAAACGCTCAACACATTTTTCACCGACTTGAAAAATGCCGCTGCCGACAGCGTAACAATTGAGGATATTGCGGAAAGACTCTCGACAGAGGACGAGGCGGAGGTTGAGAATATACTTTCAAAGGCGGTTTGCTACAGCGACTTCGACATACTCCGCTGCAAATCGATGCAGGAGTACCGCGCGGCGCTTGATTCGCAGAACTGCCACGACAGATTTTATCTGATAACGAATATGTACGACCTCGGTGATGAAATATATTACGTAAGATTTTCCACCGACCGTTCCTTCTATAATTACACGCTGTTAAGGCGCAGCGGCTCTGCCGACGGCGGCTATCAGATTTTAAAGGTAATCACCGACTGCATACCGCTTTCCGACAGCGAGCTGAAAATGATTAAGGAGGAATACTCCCGCTGCCCGCTGCTTTTCAAAAAGGCTCACGGCAGCCTGAAGCTGAAAAGCGGCATAAGTGCAGAGAATTTGGGAATTAAGCTGCCGAAGCTGAATGTGGAAAAAAAGCTTGATTCAAAGGTACGGATTCCCGCCGCATTGATCGGAGGAGGAATATCCCTTGCGCTTATAACCGCACTTTGGTTTGTACTGACATCGGATGACGAATAAAACGGACCGCCGATTTTACACGACAGTCCGTTTTTTATTTGCTCAACATCAAAAAGCTTACCTTGCACCAAAGGCGCAGCTTTGTCAAAAGCTTTTTTATTCCGTAACAACGCCCTTTTTAAGAATCACATTCGCATACAATGCGCTCTCACCGGTCATGGCAACGGCATACGCTTTTTTTGCACGCTCGTAAAATTCAAATCTTTCGATATGCTCCGGTGCCTCGCTTGTGTACGGCTTGATTATCCGTGCATATTCGTCCCATATCGGTGTTTCGACAGTATCGCCGTCAACCTTTGCCATCAGATACACCGGCTTTTGATATGTATCAAGCGGAAACAGCTTCAAAACCGCCTCCAACAGCTCCGCACCGCCGTGTCCGTCACATCTGACGCAGCGTGCATTCATGCTCTGACCGGGGAAATTTCCGTCACCTATGACTATTTCATCCCCATGTCCCATTTCCATAAGTATCTTAAGCAGCTCCGGCGAGATTATACTCGGTATTCCTTTAAGCATTTTAATCCTCCATTCCGCCGCCATGCGGCGACAATTAATTAAATACAATATACCACAATTTTCATCATGTGTCAAGCCGATGAAAATTTTTTAAATATGCGGAACAAATTCACGACTTATACGTCTAATATATCAGAAGGAATATTTTACCGTTAGGCGATTATAAAATTCAAGATTTTCTCGGAATTTGAGAGTGTTTTTGAGTTTGTTCGGACGAGTTACCGCAAGGAATGTTTGAGTACGAATAAATTCAAAAACACTCTCAAATCCCAAACCGATATTTTATAATCAGCTAATTTCACCGCAAAAAGGAGGATTACCATGAAAAAATTTATTTCCGCTGTCTTGGCGGCAGCAATGCTTTTGCCTTGCGGCACATCCTTTGCCGCAAGCTCACGTCCGAGCGAATGGGCATCCGAAAGCGTGAATATCGCAAACAGGCTTAATATCAACAACGATACGGAGCGTGACTACTCTCTGCCCGTAACACGAGGGGAATTTTGCAGCTTTATTTACAATTGTCTTAAATGGGTCACAACTCTTGAGCCGTCCTTAGGTTCGCCGTTTACCGACACCGATGATGATAAAAAAATCGCCGCTCTTAATTCAATGGGCATAATCGAGGGAAAATCCGAAACCGACTTTGCGCCTCAGGATACTCTTACCCGTGAGGAGGCGGCGGTCATTCTGCGCAGAATGATAAACAAGGTCAATCCCAATCTGCCCGTTACGGAGCTGTGGTTTGACTTTACGGACGGCGGCGAAATTTCCGACTGGGCATCGGAATCCGTTCAGATAATATGCAACCTCGGCGTTATGAACGGTGTCGGTGACGGAGCGTTTGCTCCGCAGGCTTCGTATACCGTTGAACAGGCTCTTGTCACGATTATACGCGCTTATCAAAAATGCTTTGACACATCAGCTCCGCATACGTTTTCGGACAAGATAAACTCACTTATACCCGCAGCGTCCGACGAAAACTATATGTTTTCGCCGCTGTCAATCAAAATGGCATTTGCCATGCTTGCAAACGGTGCGGACGGGCTTACCAAATCCGAGCTTCTGACATCGTTGGGAATTTCCGACCTTGACGAATTTAACGAAAAGTCAAAGGAGCTTATCGCCAAATATTCTCAGACGGAGCTATTAACGCTCAAAATCGCAAATTCTCTTTGGTTAAACACCGACAAAGCTCCCGGCAAATTCACAGACGACTTTAAGCAGCTCACTTCCGATTTTTATTCGGCAGAGGTCAGGGAAACGGACAACAAAAATGCCGTAAACGAAATAAACGCATGGGCAAGCGAAAAAACGAACGGCAAAATCCCGACTGTCGTAAGCAGTCCCGAATTTTGGACAATGCTCGTCAATGCGATTTACTTCAAAGCGTCATGGCAGCATCCGTTCTCCGATGGCGCAACCGCTCCCGATGAATTTACGGATTTATCAGGCAAAAAATCGCAGATTGATTTTATGAACAAAACCGCATATTTTAATTATGCGTATACTCCGACTTCAAGCATAATCGAGCTGCCCTACGGCAATATTTCGGACAATCCCGACGAGGGCTTCAAGCATTACGATGATCTTGACGTGAGTATGTACGCAATCCTCCCCCACGGAGATTACAGCATCTCGCCGGAGCAAGAGGTTGACAGCGCAAAGGATTTGTTTAAATCATCATATATAAAGCTGTCAATGCCGAAATTCAAAACGGAGTTTGAAATGAAGCTTAACGATATATTAAAGGCTCTCGGAGCGGTCAGAATGTTCGGCGACAATGCGGAGCTTGGCAAAATACTCGACAGTCCCAATGGTATACAGGTGCTTGATACCGTTCACAAAACATACATTGACGTAAACGAAAAAGGAACAGAGGCGGCCGCGGTAACCGCCATCGCCGCCGGCACATCGTCGATTATGCCTATACCTGTCGAGCTTAAGCTTAACAGACCGTTTTATTACGTAATAAAGGACAACATCAGCGGTGAAATACTTTTCTGCGGACGATATGCTCATGCCGAATAAAAACACAAGCGGAATACGGAAAATTTCGTGTTCCGCTTATTTTTTGCCGAAAATTGCGATTTAGGTATTGACTGTAAGGCAAAAAAGATATAGAATAGTTTAGTTAGATTATTTACAAAAGGAGATCGAAATGAAAAGTCAAAAATTAAAAGGAAATCTGATATTGCTGCTCACCTCGTTTATATGGGGAACATCGTTTATTGCGCAAAGCAAGGGAGTTGAGGAAATATCGCCCTTTGCCTTTAACGGAGTCCGCAGTGTTTTGGGCGGACTTGTGCTTATTCCCGTAATTATATTTATGTCGCTTCGCTCAAAAAAGCAGTCAAAGGACACAAAAACGCTGCTGTTGGGCGGACTTATATGCGGAACGTTTCTGTGCGTTGCAAGCACTCTGCAAACAGCGGGCATGATTTACACAAGTCCCGGAAAATCCGGGTTTATCACGGCTCTTTACATGGTGATAATACCGATAATCGGCTTATTTACCCATAAAAAGCCGGAGCCTGTCATATGGCTATCCGTTTTAATTGCCGTTGCGGGACTGTATCTTATGTGCATAGACTCAAGGCTGACAATCAATTTCGGCGATGTCCTCACGCTGCTGTGTGCATTCGTTTTTGCAGGGCATATACTTGCGGTGGACTACTTTTCACCCAAAACAGACGGAGTAAAGCTTGCGTGTCTGCAATTTTTTGTCTGCGGTATTCTTAATCTTATATGGGTGTTCGCCTTTGAAAAGCCGGAGCTTGCGCCGATTTGGAGCTGCCGTATGTCAATATGCTATTCGGGGATAATGTCGTGCGGAGTTGCGTACACGCTGCAAATCGTCGGACAGAAATACACCGACCCCACCTCAGCATCGATTCTTATGAGCCTTGAATCCGTTTTTGCGACACTTACCACCGTTGTTTTGGTTGCGTGCGGCTGGCAGCTTACGGGCGGTGCGCTGTCAATGCGTGAGATTCTCGGCTGCGTTCTCATGTTTGCGGCAATAATACTCGTGCAAGCTCCGGAATTTTGCAAAAACAAATCCGCCGCATCTTCGCAAAATATGTAGAATATTGCCGAATTTAACTTGACATTCGAATTTCATTATGGTAACATATACTTAACTAAATAAATAGGTAATTGCAAAATGTCAGTTCGGGATTTGAGAGTATTTTTAAATTTATTCGTACTCAAACATCCCTTGCGGTAACTCGTCCGAACAAACTCAAAAACACTCTCAAATCCTATAAGAAATTACACTTTTGTAAGAATTTGTGATGTTTATGATTGAGTTTCGGCGAGTTCCCGAACGAAGTGAGGGTGTGTAGAGGGCGGTGTCCCTGCCGCCCCGTAATCAGAAACATCTCAAATTCCGATGAAATCTCGAATTTGACAATTGCCTATAACTAAATAAACACAAGGAGGTTAGAAATGAAAATTTTTAACAAAAGAAATGTTTTCGCACTCTTCACTGTCGTGCTTTTGCTCTGCGTAACGGGAGTAGTTGCATTTGCTGTCGGTGAGGACGCTGTGGAAAACACAAGCAATTTTTATTCAACGTTTTGGGCATTGGTGCCGCCTCTTGTGGCGATAGGACTTGCCCTCATAACAAAAGAGGTTTACTCGTCGCTTTTTGTCGGAATCGTGCTTGGCGGATTATTCTCCGCAAACATGAATCCCGTAGGTGCGCTTGACAACGTGCTGAATGACGGACTTATCGCCGCAGTATCGGGTACGGCGGGAATATTTATATTCCTCGTTATCCTCGGTGCAATCGTTGCACTTGTCAACAAGGCGGGCGGCTCGGCGGCGTTCGGACGCTGGGCGGAGGTGCATATAAAATCACGCACCGGGGCGGCTCTCGCTACATTCGTTCTCGGAGTGCTGATATTTATCGACGATTATTTTAACTGTCTGACAGTCGGCAGCGTTATGCGTCCCGTTACCGACAGGCACAAAATCTCTCGTGCAAAGCTTGCGTTTTTGATAGACGCAACAGCCGCTCCCGTCTGCATGATAGCACCTATTTCATCATGGGCGGCAGCAGTTGCGGAATTTACAAAGGGTACCGGATATTCGGGCATTGAGCTGTTTGTCCGTGCAATCCCCTACAACTTCTATTCCATTTTGATGCTTGTATTTATAATCGCTCTTACGCTTATGAAGTTCGACTACGGTCCGATGAAGCTCCATGAGAAAAACGCGATTGAAAAAGGCGACTTATTCACAAGCGGAAAAGACAGCATATCGAATACCGAAACCTCCGAGGCTAATCCCAAGGGGCGTGTGATAGATTTGATTTTACCTGTTGCGGTGCTTGTTGCTGCGGCGGTTATCGGTCTTATCTACGTCGGAGGATTTTTCTCCGGGTCTGACTTTATAACGGCATTCGGAGATACCGATGCAACAGTCGGTCTGCCGTGGGGTGCGCTGATTGCCCTGATTTTCACGATTTTTTACCTCATGGCAAGAAGAATTGTGACCTTCAAGGAAGCGCTTGAGTGTATCCCCAAAGGCTTTGTCGCTATGGTGCCTGCAATTTTAATCTTAACCTTTGCAACGGCACTTAAGAACATGACCGGTCTTTTGGGTGCTGCGGAGTTTGTCGAAACGCTCATGAACTCGGCAGCGGCGGGGCTTGCCAACTTCCTGCCCGCCATTATATTTATCGTGGCGGCTGTGCTTGCGTTTTCAACAGGCACGTCCTGGGGTACGTTCGGTATTCTGATTCCGATCGTTACGGCAATTTTCGACCCAACAAGCGAGCTTTTGATAATAGGTGTATCTGCCTGCCTTGCCGGAGCGGTATGCGGTGACCATTGTTCGCCCATCTCCGACACGACGATAATGTCGTCCGCCGGCAGCTGCTCAAACCACATAAACCACGTTTCAACTCAGCTTCCGTATTCGATAACGGTTGCGCTGATAGCCTTTGCGGTATACATTCTCGCTGCATTCGTCCAGAATGCGTTCGTACTGCTGCCCATAGGCATTGCACTGACCGTTGCGGTATTATTTGTAATAAAGCGTGTAACACGTGATAGATAAGCACAACAAAACAGCGGCCGCTTGAGCCGCTGTTTTTATTATGCGCTTAATTATTAATCGACTTAATCAAACGTCTTATTTTAATGACTGCTGAACAATTATGAAACGCAGCCGCATAGCGGCTTAAAAGCATTTCATAATTGTTCAGGTGCAAGGTTTTTTCATAAATACGAAAAACTCCTTGCACCCCAAATAAATATTTTGCTCTCAAAATATTTATTTGGGCAGACTTTATCAATGCGAACTGTGTAAAATCTCTGATTTTACACGAAAAATTTTGACAATAGTCATAATTTTTCCAAATGCGATTGAAAATCGC
>JAXDRV010000107.1:0-22276 GCA_034090805.1 Clostridia bacterium | reverse complement strand
GGGGTGCAAGGATTTTTTCATATTTATGAAAAAATCCTTGCACCTGAACAATTATGAAACGCTTTTAAGCCGCTATGCGGCTGCGTTTCATAATTGTTCAGCAGTCATTATATAAGGATGACAAAGTGTTGACAGATACTTGCTGTACAAATAAAGTAAAAGAGGAATTGAGATTATGGAGATGAGATTTCCGAGCCGGAGGAAAAAGGCGTTTACATTAAGCTACGATGACGGTGTCCTTCAGGACAGACGTTTGATTGAGATATTTAAAAGATACGGTCTGAAGGCAACGTTTAATCTGAACTCAGGGCTTATGGGACGATCGTATACACATATGGGAGCTGATCATTCGCATTTTAAGCCGGAGGAGATTAATGAGGTATACGGCGGGTTTGAAATATCCTGCCACACAAAAACTCACCCGTGGCTGACAAAGCTTGACAGAAGGGAAAAGCTTATTGAAATTGCGGAGGATAAGCAGGTGCTTGAGGAGATAACAGGCTCAAAGGCGGAGGGCTTCGCTTATCCGAGCGGACGTTTTGATGATGAAACCATCGAGATTTTAAAGGCTGTCGGAATAAAATATGCAAGAACAATCGAGGATTCGGACGGATTCGGAATACCGGAGGATTTTTTGCGTTGGAACGGAACGTGCCGGCACAGAGATGAAAGGCTTTTTAAGCTGTGCGAAGATTTTCTTAAGGACGATGATGAGATAAAGCTGTTTTACGTCTGGGGACATTCCTATGAATTTGACATAGAAAACAACTGGGACAGAATCGAGAATTTTTGTAAAATGGTATCCGGAAGAGATGACGTATGGTATGCCGATAATATTTCAATAGTGAGATATACCGAAGCATACCGTAGTCTGGTGTGTGAGGAGGATGTTATATATAACCCGTCCGATATTGACGTGTATCTTGTATATGACGGCATAAATATATGTGTAAAGGGAAAGAAAGTGTACGTAAAGGAGACTAAAAATGATTGACTATACAGGAATGCTGGAGCTGAAAAGATGGAATACTCCGACAATTTATAACGGACTTGAAGCAATAACGAAGCATGATCTGAGTAAGGAATGCTTTAATATTGAGGAAACGAGAGATTTTATGCCGCAGATGGGGAGTATGGTAGGCAGAGCGGTTACGGTTGTTTTCGAACCGTCGAATCCGAACCACCCTAAGGATAATCCGAATGCCTGGACGGAGTACCGCAAATACATAGCAAGCGTCGAAGGACCGAAGATTGTTGTGGTGCAGGATTTGGACAAGCCAAATGTGATCGGCTCATTCTGGGGAGAGGTGAACAGCAATGCACACAGGGCGTTGGGGTGTGTAGGAACTATTACAGACGGAGCTGTGCGTGATGTAGATGAAATGTGCAATGCCGGCTTTAAGGCACTTGCAAGAAGAATGTGTATCGGTCATGCGTTTTCCACACCGGTGCGCTGGGGCTGCGAGGTTGAGGTATTTGGCTGCAAAATAAAGCCGGGGCAGCTGATACACGCGGACAAACATGGTTTTATTGTAATTCCCGAGGAGGACGAGGACTATATTCTTGAGGCGGCAAGATTTATGGATACAAACGAATGCAGTACGGTTATTCCGAGTTCACGTTTAAACTCAGGACTCAGCAAGGAGCAGCTTCTTGAACAGATGGACAGAGCCGGAGCGCAGTTTAATATTAATGCAAGGAACAAATTCAACACTAAGGGGGAATGGTAATGAATATTGTTGTACTGGACGGACACACCCTGAATCCGGGAGATCTGGACTGGAGTGCGTTTGAAGAAATGGGCAGTCTGACGGTTTATGACGTGACGGCGGAGAATGAGATTACGGAGCGGGCAAAGGATTGCGAAATAGTCATTACGAACAAGACTCCGTTAAGAAAAGAAACTATCAGTAAGCTGGATAAAATGAAATATATCGGGGTACTGGCAACAGGATATGACGTTGTTGATGTCGGATATGCTGCCGAGAAGGGAATCGTGGTAACAAATATTCCCGCATACGGTACGGATACTGTGGCGGAAATGACATTTGCGCTGATTTTTGAGCTGTACAGAAGCATACATATGCATCATGAGGCAGTAAAGGCGGGAGAATGGAGTAAATGCGGAGAGTTCTGTTTTTGGAAAAAGCCGATTTTTGAATTAAAAGGAAAGACAATTGGTATCATAGGCTACGGAAGGATAGGCCGCTGTGTCGCGCAGCTTGCAGCGGCGTTCGGAATGGAAATTCTGGTTTATTCACGGAGTCGAAGCAGCTGTTATGCGGATATTGATTGTAGACATACATCTTTGGAGGAGGTATTCCGGAAATCGGACATAATAAGCCTTCATTGCCCGCTGACGGATGAAACAAGAGGGATTGTCTGTGAGGGGAATATATCGAAAATGAAAAAGAATGCTGTTCTGATTAATACTGCGAGAGGTCCGTTGGTTGATGAGTATGCTCTTGCGTCTGCTCTCAATGACGGGAGAATTGCGGGAGCGGCGGTTGACGTTCTTTCGAAGGAGCCTGCCTTGAGTGATAATCCGCTCATGACGGCAAAAAACTGTATCATCACGCCGCATATTGCATGGGCGGCGTTTGAGGCGCGATGTCGGCTGATGAATATTGCTGCGGATAATCTGCGGTGTTTTATTGATGGAAAACCGATTAATACGGTGCAGTGATGATGAAGGCTCTCATGATATGGGTACACCGGTAGCAGAGATGACAAACTGCGTTCATTATGGTTGAAACTATCATATTTTTACCGGCGGCAGTCCCGTATCATTTATTCGTTCATATACATTGCCATTTTATTCACTGTGTCGGGGCTTATCGTATGACCGATGCTGTCCGCCTCGCTGTCCGCTTGCTCTTCGGGGACACCGAGCACCTGGGTCAAAAACCGCTTTATCATCTTATGCTTGTAGAAAAATGAGCCTCCCAGCCGTTCGCCCTCCGGGGTGAGTAAAATATCACCGTAAGGCTCATGAAGAACAAGACCCTGCGCCTTAAGAGTATTGACAGCACGGTTTACACTCGGCTTTGAGATTCCGAGCTGAAGTGCAATATCCGTTATCCTGACGGCAGGCTTTTTCCTTGACAGAAGATATATTGCCTTAAGATAGTCCTCAAGAGCGTTTGAAATATACGTATCGGCAGCTGTGTTCATATTCGTACCCTCCGTTTATAAAAAATAAAAGGCACAAAGCAATCAAGCTTTGTGCCTCCGTTGGCATAAAATATTTATCTAAATCCATTATACCGCAAAAATGCTTTATTTGCAATAGCCGACGGCAAAAAAATGAAATTCTATTAAATTTATACAAAAATACTTCCTATTTGGTATACCAGCATAGACATAATCCATGCAATGCCTATCTGCCATACAACCGAAAACAGTGTCAGCTTGCGTGAATTAAGCTCCGTTCTGAGTGCTGAAACGGCAGCTACGCACGGAACATACAGCAGAACGAATACAAGGAACGCATATCCCTGAAGCGGTGTGAAGATCCCGGACAGCGAGCCGGCGAGAGCGCTTGTATCTCCCACGCCGTGGAGTATGCTCATTGTCGAAACGACTGCCTCCTTTGCCGCAAAGCCGGAAATAAGGCTGACCGCCGCCTGCCAGTTTCCGAAGCCGCAGGGCGCAAACACGGGAGCAATTATGTGTCCGATAACTCCGATTATGCTTTTCGAGCTGTCATGCGTTACGTGCAGTGTAAAATCAAGGTTTTGCAGCAGCCATATGATAACACTTGCCGCAAGCAGCACCGTACCTGCTCTTACTGCGAAATCCTTTGCCTTTTCCCACATATGATGGAAGGTCGATTTGAGCGTCGGCATACGGTACGGGGGCAGCTCCAGTACGAACGGCGGAATATCGCCCTTAAGCACCGTTTTTGAAAAAATCAGTCCCGAAATTATACCGAGTATAACGCCGATAAAATACAGGCTGAATATGACAAGTCCGCCGTTGTTGGGGAACAGTGCCGCAACGAATACGGCATATACCGGCATTTTTGCTCCGCAGGACATAAACGGAACAAGCAGCAGTGTAAGCTTTCGGTCACGTTCATTCTCAAGCGTCCGCACCGACATTATTGCCGGAACGGAGCAGCCGAAGCCCATGATCATCGGCACAAAGGATTTTCCCGAAAGTCCGAGCTTAATAAAAAGCTTATCCATGATAAACGCCGTTCTTGCCATATATCCCGAATCCTCCATAAACGACAGGAACAAAAACAGCAGCATTATCTGCGGGAAGAATGTAATAACTCCGCCCACTCCGGCTATTATGCCGTCAACAACAAGCCCCCTCGCAAAATCGGACGCTCCGAGCGCTTCAAGCCAACCGCTGACAAGACCGGAAAATTTCACGTTGAACAGCATATCAACCAAGTCCGAAAGCATCGTTCCGAACGGACCGAAGGTTATCTGGAAAATCAGAAACATTATCAGCACAAAAATCGGTATCGCCCAGATTTTGTGATTCAGAACACGGTCTATTTTCTTTGTACGCTCTGCCTGGCGGTTTTCGCCTGTTACCGAAACGCACTGCTTTACTGCCGATTTGATGAATTTATACCGCTTTGACGCAACGAACGTTTCCATATCGGGAATTTCCGTGTTAATATTCTCTACAAGCATTTTGGAAGTATCTGATTTTACGCTTTCCGCAAGTCTTGCGTCACGCTCAAGGAGCTTTACCGCGCAGAGTCTGGGACAGTCCTCCTCGGCTTTTATTGCTGATATTGCTTTTTCAAGCTTTGCGCCGTAATGGACGGGCGGTTTTGGCAGCTTTTCGTTTGCCGCTATGTACAGAGCCTCATTTACGAGATCCTGAACGCCGCGCCCTTTGCTGGCGGAAATGGGCATTATCCGTATACCAAACCGCTTTTCAAGGGATTCTATATCTATTTCAAAGCCGTTTGACTTTAATGCGTCCATCATGTTAAGTGCAACGACCATCGGAGTACCCATTTCGGCAAGCTGCGTTGTAAGGTACAGATTTCTTTCGAGGTTTGTTGCGTCCACTATATTAAGGATAAGATCCGGCTTTTCCTTAAGGATAAAATCTCTCGTTATAACCTCCTCGGCGGAGTTGGGCGAAAGGGAGTATGTACCGGGCAGGTCTACGATTTTTATGTGGTTATGGGAGGCGTCGTCATGGCGGTGAGCCGATTCGTGCTCATGCGTATCCATATGAGTGATGTGATTATGGAAAACGTATTTGCATATACCCTCCTTGCGCTCAACCGTAACGCCCGCCCAGTTTCCGACCTCGTAATGGCTGCCGGTAAGCTCGTTAAAGAGCGTTGTTTTTCCGCTGTTGGGATTGCCGGCGAGTGCGAAAACGACAGTCCTGTTATTGATTGTTTTTGCCATGTCTGTCAGTCCTTTCGGAATTTGATGTATCGGAGCGCAGAGGCTCTACTGTAATCTTTTTCGCTTCGTTTCTTCTCAGACACAGATTATATCCGAGTATGGAGTATTCCACGGGATCTCCGAGCGGAGCGGTGCGCAGCATGGTGACAGCCGTTCCCGAGGTGACGCCCATATCGATAAGGCGGCGCTTCATAAGCCCGGTTATATGTATTTCCGTAATGATGCCGGTTTGCTCCGGCTGAAGATCGTTGAGTGTCAAAATATATTGCTCCTTTGCAGTTGAAATTGATAGGTAATTGTAAAATGCCGGTTTGGGATTTAAGAGTGTTTTTAAATTTGTTCGTACTCAAACATTCCTTGCGGCAACTCGTCCGAGCAAACTCAAAAACACTCTCAAATCCTGCAAGCTTTTATGGTTTTGGAAGAATTTGAGATGCTTATGATTGAGTTTCGGCGAGTTCCCGAACTAAGTGAGGGATGTCTGAGCCGAAGCTCAAGCAGAAACATCTCAAATTCCGATGAAATATCGAGTTTTACAATCGCCTAAGTTGAAATTGATAATATTATCTGCTGTTTTATTATATCACATTATCCCAAAAATTCAATACATAACCTTTAAAAAATTCCGTTCAAATTGAATATTTGTGTTTTTTTTACATGAAAAGCGGAAAAATGAATATTGACGAACACCGAAAAAGGTTGTAAAATATATATAGAAAGTAAGAGATGTATTAAAAAGCTTAGGAGGAATTTTTATGGCAGAATTACGTTGGAACCCGCTTATAAAGGATTGGGTTATGATAGCTTCACACAGACAGAACAGACCGCAGATGCCGAAGGATTGGTGTCCGTTTTGCCCGGGATCGGGAAAGGTACCCGATCATTTTACGGTTTACAAATATGACAACGACTTCCCGGCATTGTCGCAGAATCCGCCTGTTCCCGATGATGTGGAAACGAGAATATACAAAACAAAGCCGGCATACGGCAAGTGCGAGGTAATACTTTACTCGCCGGAGCATACCGTTACGCTGCCGGAGCTGCCCGCAGAGCATATACGTGAGCTTGTTGACCTGTGGACGGATCGTTTTGAGGAAATTTCAAGCGATGAAAATATAAAATACGTGTTTATATTTGAAAACAGAGGCGATGTTGTGGGAGTTACGATGCCGCACCCGCACGGTCAGATTTACGGCTATTCGGTAATACCCAAGAAGATAGAGCTTGAGATGGAGTCGTGCAGGGAGCATAAGGAGGAAACAGGCAGATGCCTTATCTGCGACATGATAGAGGACGAGGTACAGGCAAAGGACAGAGTGATATTTGAAAATGATGATTTCATTGTATTTCTGCCGTTTTTCTGCGAATATCCCTACGGAATATACATAGCGGCAAAGCGTCACGTGCAGAATCTGACGCAGCTTACCGATAAGGAAAAGGACAGCCTTGCAAGAACGCTTAAGGAGGCGGCGGGAACGCTTGACAGTCTGTTTGACTACACCTTCCCGTATATGATGTGTATGTATCAGAATCCCGTAAACGGCGAGGACGTATCGGATTACTATCATTTCCATATAGCATTCTATCCGCCGATGAGAAGCGCAGATAAGGTTAAGTTCAATGCGTCATCGGAAACGGGCGCATGGGCGCACTGCAATCCGACCGCTCCGGAGGAAAAGGCGAAGGAGTTAAGAGCCGCACACGAAAAATTTCTTAAAAAGGCAGTGAAATAATGCGTATAGACAAATATCTTAAGGTGTCCCGTCTGATAAAGCGCCGTTCGGTTGCGAACGAGGCGTGCGATCAGGGCAGGATAACCGTAAACGGCAGAGTTGTCAAGGCGTCGTATGATGTAAAAGAGGGCGATGTCATGGAAATAAAGCTCGGAGAGCGTGTTATGAAGGTCAAGGTGACCGGAATTGCCGAACACGTTCTTAAAAATGACGCATCATCTCTTTATGAGGTAATAAATTAAGATAAGCCTTCATATACATTATAGTAAAGTATATTGTATATGGAGGCTTTTTTATGCAGAAACAAACACCGGCCGATAAGCGGCAGCATACCATTACACTTGAAAACCGCTCGGTAATGAATCTTACCGGAGTTGAGGAGGTAGTCAATTTTTCGGATATGAGGATCGAGCTTACGACCTCTTACGGAGGGCTTGACATAAAAGGCAAGGGACTTACGATGAGCCGCCTTGATACGTCAAGCGGAGAGCTTAGCATAAGCGGCGATATTCACTCCGCAGCGTATACGAATATCAAAAAGAAAACGAATCTGCTTGAGGGTCTGTTTAAATAATGGCGGCGGAGGCGCTTGCCTTCCTCGGATTTGCGGCTGCGGGAGCGGCGGCGGGCGTTGTGTTTGATATTTTGCGTGCGTTAAGGCGCGGGATGCGTCTGCCGGCAGCGCTGACGGATGCGCTGTTCTGGATTTTGGCGGCGGGGATTTTCGGATTTTCGCTGATATATTTCAACGGCGGCAGACTGCGGGGCTACGAGGTTTTGGGAGCGGCGGCGGGCACTGTTTTGTACTTTTTCACAATAAGCACCCCGGTTGTACGCTGTTTTACCGTCATATTTAAAATTTTTTTTAAAAACCTCGGATTTATTTTCAAAATACTCTTGACACCGCCGCAATTTTTGTATAAAATTCTATATAAAGTATATAAACGTTGTTCACACGGTGTAACCGCCGTGTCGCAGCAAAGCAGAGGAACGGAGACTGACCCGAATGAATATAAAGAAAATAATTCTGTCATTCGTGATGAATAATCGCAGAAAGCTCATAATAGGCGGCTTTGCACTTCTTGTATGCTCCATGATTTTTAAGGGCATAATGCAGCAGCCTCAGATTTACGCAAACAAACAGCGGATAGCGGAGCTTGAAGAAAAGATTGCATACGAAAAAACAAGACAGATTGAGATAGATGAACTGAGCGAGAAGGTTAACACCGACGAATACATCGAAAAGATTGCAAGAGAAAAGCTCGGCCTTGTGAAGAATAATTCAAAAATCTTTATAGATGTATCGTCAGAGGACTAAAAGGGGAATAGCAGTGGTTTCAATAGGGGATATTGTAGAAGCAAAAGTAATGAGCGTCATGCCGTTCGGTGCGTTTATCGAATGGGACAAAAAGCAGTCCGGTCTTGTGCATATTTCGGAGGTATCGAACGAATATGTAAAGGACATCAGCGAGCATCTGCAAAAAGGGCAGACCGTAAAGGCAAAGGTAATAAAAATCGATGAAAAGGGCAAAATAAGCCTTTCGATAAAGCAGGCGGAACCGCCCAAAGAAAAAAAGGAAAAGGTCAGGAGAACGAACGACAGAGGACACGTTCGCCCGGCGGATATCGACTGGAGCGCAAAGGAGGATAATCTTTCCTTTGAGGATAAGCTGCTGAAGTTTAAAACGGACAGCGACGAGTCGATAAGAACTCTTAAGCGCAATGCGGCGTCAAAGCGCAGCGGAGGCTACAGCCGTAAGGGAAATTATTCATTCTGAAAAATTCAGGCGGAGCTTTCCGCCTTTTTTGCAAATTAAAGGTGATTTTTTGAAAATAACAAGAAAAACAGAGCAGGTAACCTTAAAACAGCGAATACTGCCGTTTATCGGTGCGCTGATAGTATGCGTTCTGTGTTCGTGCGTTTTGTACATGGGTGACAACATAGGCTTAAGCGACAACGGCGATTTTCGCCGCATACTGATTGCCAGCCGAATGGAATATGCGGACGAAGCGGATTATCAGTATCTGTTCAAGCAGAATTATAAAATGGAGGTTGACGGCTATACCGTTAAGGACAAAATTGCCTCGGTATGGGCGACCGATACGGAAAATGAAATATATTCGTCACCGCATTTTATATTTATCAAGCTTTCAAAGGTGCTTAATCTGCTCGATAATATCGTTCACAGCCGTGACGAAACACAATATAACATAGCGTGGCTTGCGGGAATATATATATTTATGTTTTCCGTTGCTGCGTGGTGCATATTCACGTTTTTTAATGACAGACCGATATGGCTGCGCCTTTTGGTCTTTTTGCTGTTCATATTTATTTTCTGCGATGCGGGATATATAATGTACTTCAATTCGCTCTACGGCGAGCCGC
Source organism: Clostridia bacterium (assembly GCA_034090805.1). GTDB lineage: Bacteria > Bacillota > Clostridia > UBA1381 > UBA1381 > Ornithomonoglobus_A. The sequence continues at coordinate 12,767 of JAXDRV010000107.1, read as the reverse complement.
TGCAATACATTGCTCTTATGCTGCTTATTTCGATAGGACTGATGATGTACAAGCGTCCGAGTATTCCAAAGGTAATACTTTTCTTTATTGCATTGTATTTCTTTGCGGGGGCAAAGCTTGCGAATGTTCCGTATTCGATAATAACGGCGCTGATAGCTGCGGCAATGAGCGTATTAAGGCGTGATAAGCTGTTTAAAATAAGCGTGGCGGTTTCTGCGGTTGTTTCGGTTGTGTGCATAGTGAATCTGTATTTTTCCATTCCCGATTGGATGGAAAAGGACACCACGTACCAGGCAGTGTTTTACGGGATATTAAAAGGTTCTGACACTCTTGACGAGGATCTTGAGGAACTTGATATAAATAACGGCTACAAGGCACTTGCAAATACTGTGGTGTATAACGAGGAAAATGTTTATCCTATCGATATAAAAAGCGAGGAATTTGAAAGAGGCTTTTACGACAAGGTTTCAAAACCGGATATAGCGTTTTTCTATCTGCGCCACCCGATACGCTTTATGGGCAAGCTTGCGACAGCAGTCGAAAACTCGGCATATGTCCGTCCGCCCAATATCGGCAATTCGTCTGTGGTAATCGCCGAAACGACGGAACGCTACAGCGCATGGAGCAAGCTGAGGGTTACGCTTAAGTTTCTGTACAACCCGGTGATAGTTTTGATTTTGTTCGGACTTATCACTCTTTATATGATATTTGTGGACGTATTCCTTATAGTGAACAGGAAAAAGGAGGAGCCGAGGCGGCTGTATCAGCTGAGCGCAATGAACATACTTGTGCTGGGACTGTGGATAAATCTGATGTTGCCGATACTCGGAAACGGCGAGGCGGATTTGGCAAAGCATTTGTTCCTGTTTACCAACTGCATAGATATACTGTTCGCACTCGGTGTGATAACGTTCTTTATGATGAAGCCGCGGAATATCGCACTGACGGCGGCTGCGGTTGTGCTGACAACTGTGGTTATGAACGTTGAGCCGTCACGTGAAACGATTACCTTCGGAACGTACAAGGGAGAGCCTATAGAATGGGAGATATTCGAGCGTCTTAACGATAATTCGTATATTCTCGTGACAAAGGATTGTGTGGATTATCTCGAATTTAACGGCACAAATAACCTATGGGAGCAGAGTGACCTGCGCAGCTGGCTTAACAGCGACTTCCTTGCGGAATTTACGGACGAGGAAAAATCAAGGATAAAGCGTGTTACAAACGAGGTGATTCTTGCTTACAACGACAGAGGACTTGCCGTTGCGGGAGATCATCCCCATTACTGCAACTTCACAAAGAAAAATGTGGACGATCTTGCAAAAACGGCATATCATTATTATCTTGATGATGTGGTATATATACCCACTCTCGATATGATGCAGAAAATAGATGTAAAGGACAATTTCTGGATTTTATGCCCGTACACAAACAACGATAAAATGCAGAGATACATGAACGGCGACGGCTTTGTACTGCGCACGAATGTAACAAATAAGCGAGGAGTGCGTGCTGTGGTAAAGTATGATTTGGGAGTAAACAATACATTCCCTCATGCGGAATGATGCGGCAAACACCGGAAAGGGAGAAAGATATGAACCTTACAATGCTGACGGATTTTTATGAATTTACAATGATAAACGGCTTTTTTGAAAACGGCTGTGCGGAACGAACGGCGTATTTTGATATGTTCTTCCGCCGAGTGCCCGATAACGGAGGCTTTGCGATTATGGCGGGAGTTGAGCAGGTTATCGATTATATAAAAGAGCTGGAATTTACCGAGGAGGATATTGAATATTTAAGGAGTAAAAAGCTTTTCTGCGAGGATTTCCTTGAGTATCTGAGGAATTTTAAATTTGAGTGCGATGTGTGGGCGATACCGGAAGGAACACCGATATTTCCGTATGAGCCGATAGTCGTGGTCAGAGGCCCCGCAATTCAGGCGCAGTTCCTTGAAACAATGATACTTCTGACCGTAAATCATCAGAGCCTTATCGCAACAAAAACAAACAGAATAGTGCGTGCCGCAGACGGACGTGCCGTTATGGAGTTCGGTTCAAGACGTGCGCAAGGGTACACAGGAGCGATAGAGGGCGCAAGAGCAGCATACATCGCAGGTGCGGCAGGAACGGCTTGTACCGCATCGGACAAAAAATACGGAGTTCCGGCTCTTGGCACAATGGCTCACAGCTGGGTTCAGCTTTTTGACAGCGAATACGAGGCATTTAAAGCATATGCAAAAACTTATCCTCATTCAACAACGCTTCTGATCGACACGTATAACGTGTTAAAATCGGGTCTTCCGAATGCGATACGTGTTTTTGACGAGGTGTTAAAGCCCATGGGAGTGCGTCCGGCGGGAGTGCGCATTGATTCGGGAGATATAACGTATCTGTCAAAAAAATGCCGCAAAATGCTTGATGACGCAGGCTATCCCGACTGCAAAATAGTAGCCTCCAATTCCCTTGACGAGTATATCATAAGGGATATGCTGATACAGGGAGCAAAAATCGACAGCTTCGGCGTGGGCGAAAGGCTGATAACGGCAAGCTCCGAGCCGGTTTTCGGCGGTGTGTATAAGCTTGTGGCAACCGAGGACGGCGAGGGGAATATAATTCCAAAGATAAAAATAAGCGAAAACGTCGCAAAAATAACAACCCCGGGCTTTAAGCAGGTATACAGACTGTATTCGAGAGAAACAAGCCGTGCCATGGCGGACGTGGTTACTCTTCATGATGAGGTTATTGACGATACAAAGCCGTATGAGCTGTTTGATCCGGAGCATTTGTGGAGAAGAAAAACAGTGACGGATTTTTACGCAAGACCGCTGCTTAAGCAGATTTTCAAAAAGGGAGAATGCGTGTACGATGCTCCTCCGATAGAGGCTCTGAGGGAATACTGCAAAATTGAGATTGACGGCTTGTGGGACGAGGTAAAGAGATTTGAAAATCCTCACGCATATTATGTTGACCTTTCAAAAAAGCTATGGGAGCTTAAAAACGGAATGCTTTCGGAGCTTGAGGGCGAGATGTCATAAAAAACGGAGATTGAAATGGTAACACGAATAATAAAAGCTGAAAATGCCGCCGATGCGGGTGAAATAATAAAAAGGGGAGGTCTTGTAGCTTTTCCGACGGAAACCGTATACGGCCTCGGCGCAGATGCAATGAACGGCGATGCGGTGCTGAAAATATTTGCCGCAAAGGGCAGACCGTCCGATAATCCGCTTATTGCTCATATAGCCGATAAGCGCATGATAAATGAGATAGCGGCAGAGGTAAACGATAATGCAAAAAGGCTCATAGAGGCATTCATGCCGGGGCCGATTACGATAATAATGAAAAAACGTCCGAGCATACCCAATGAGGTTACGGCGGGACTTGACACTGTCGGCATACGCTTTCCGTCCGATAAAACGGCTCAGGCATTTATAAGAGCGGCGGGAACACCGATAGCCGCACCGAGCGCAAATTTATCGGGAAGTCCGAGTCCGACACGTGCGGAGGACGTTATAAGCGACATGGACGGACGCATAGATGCGATAATCAGCGGCGGCAGCTGCGAGGTTGGAGTGGAATCGACCATAGTTGACGCATCTGGTAAGATACCTGTGCTGTTAAGACCGGGCGGCGTAACTCCTCAAATGCTGCGTGAGGTTGTGCCGGAGCTTGAGATAGATAAAAATATATTAAATACAGTCGGTGAAAACGAACAGCCCAGATGCCCCGGTACAAAGTACCGCCACTATGCGCCAAAGGCGAAAATGATAGTGGTTGAGGGAGATTGTGACGGAGTACAGGCGAAGGTTAGAGAGCTTTTGGAGGAAAACAGGGGCAAAATCGTTGGAGTTCTGACGATGTACGGCAACGTATACGATGAGCCTGTGATGATAAGCGGCGGAGCGGACAATAAGGAATACGCAAAAAATTATTTTTCGGCTTTGCGTGATTTTGACAAGCTGGGAGCGGAGCTTATAATAGCGGAATTTTGCGAGCGTGACGGTTACGGTCTTGCGGTGAAGAACAGACTGTATAAATCTGCGGGATATAACGTTGTTCACGTATGAAAGGAAGTAAGGATATGAATATTTTATTTGTTTGTACCGGCAACACGTGCCGTTCGCCCATGGCGGCGGCAATAATGGAAAAAATAGCGGTTGAGAATGACCTTGACGTGCTTATAGAATCGGCGGGACTTTTTGCCGAGGTCGGCGGAAAGGCGTCGGAAAATGCGATAAAGGCTCTTGACGAAATGGGGATAGACCTCACATTTCATCAAACAAAGCCGATTACCGAGGAGCTTATCGAAAAGAGCGATATAATACTCACAATGACAAGAGCGCACAAGGAGCTGTTAAAGCCTATGGCGGGCGGCGATGTGTACACGCTTAAGGAATTTGCCGGAGATGACGGGGATATAAGTGACCCTTACGGCGGTGACCTGGACGAGTACCGTGAAACGGCAAAGGAGATATATGACGCACTTGTTGATGTGGCTGAAAGGATAGCCGATATGCAAAATGAAAATTCATAGAATGACAGCGAAGGATATAGACAGTGTTGCGGCAGTGGACAGACAGTGCTTTTCGATTCCGTGGTCACGTCAGTCCTTTGCGGAGGAAATGGAAAATGAAATAGCGGTGTATTTCACAGCGTCGGAGGACGGGCAGATAATAGGCTACTGCGGCTTTTGGATTGTTGCGGACGAGGGTGATATAACAAATATCGCAGTGCTGCCGCAATACCGTCGGCGAGGTGTGGGGAGCAGACTTCTTGAAACGATGATAGCCGAGGCGCAGTCGCTGAGTCTTGAGCTGCTCACGCTTGAGGTGCGCCGCAGCAACGAGCCGGCAAAGCAGCTCTACAGCAGCTACGGCTTTAAGCAGATAGGCGAGCGCAGACGCTATTACAGTGACAATAACGAAGATGCTCTTATAATGATGAAAACATTGAAGGATAAGAGCGGGCATTTATAAATTTCCCGAAGGGCATTGGTGAAAGGATTTAGGATTATAAGAATGAGCGATACATTAATACTGGGCATTGAAAGCTCCTGCGATGAAACGGCGGCTGCCGTTGTAAGGAACGGACGTGAGGTGCTTTCAAATGTCATCAATACTCAGATAGAGATACATAAGCAGTTCGGCGGAGTTGTGCCTGAGGTTGCGTCAAGACGGCATATACAGACGATTGACGGAGTTATCGACAAGGCTCTGTCCGATGCCGGAGTGACATTTGACGATATAACGGCGATTGCCGTTACCTACGGCCCCGGACTTGTCGGTGCGCTTTTGATAGGCGTATCAACGGCGAAGGCGCTTGCGTATGCGCTGAAAAAGCCGCTTGTTCCGGTGCATCACATAAAGGGGCATATCATGGCGAATTTTGTTGAGCATAAGGAGCTTGAGCCGCCGTTTGTGTGCCTTGTTGCGTCGGGAGGTCACAGCCACATTGTCGAGGTGAAAAGCTATACTGAGCTTGAAATTCTCGGCAGAACACGTGACGATGCGGCAGGGGAGGCATTTGACAAGATTGCGAGAGTTCTCGGCTTAGGTTATCCGGGAGGCCCCCTTATAGACAAGCTTGCCGCTGAGGGCGATAAAAATGCCGTTGCATTTCCGAGAGTTAAAATGGACGGGGATTCCCTTGATTTCAGCTTCAGCGGAGTGAAAACGGCTGTCATAAATTATCTGCACAAGCTTGAACAAAACGGAACGCCATACAAAAAAGCCGATATTGCCGCAAGCTTTCAGGAGGCGGTGACGGACGCATTATGCACGCACACACTTGAGGCGGCACGAAGAACCGGCAATAAGACGATAACGCTTGCCGGCGGAGTTGCCGCAAACAGTGCGCTAAGGCGCAAAATGACGGAAACGGCGGCTGACGAGGGAATAAAAGTCCTGTACCCAAGCCCGGTACTTTGCACCGACAATGCGGTCATGATAGCCTGTGCGGGATATTACGGATATATAAACGGTGACAGGGCGGACATGAGCCTTAATGCGTCGGCAAATCTTAAGTTGTGATTATGCGATTGTAAAATATAAAATTTATTCGGAGTTTGAGATGTTTCTGATTAAGGGGCGGCAGGGACACCGCCCCCTACATACCCTCACTGTGTTCGGGAACTCGCCTAAGCTCAATCATAAACATCACAAATTCTTCCCAAACCGATATTTTGCAATCACCCAAAGTTGTGATGATATGGAGAAATGATAAATGGAAAATTCAGAAAGACTTTACGTTGATCTCGGCGAAAATTCGTATGACATAGTTTTTACCGACAGCTTCAACGCTCTCGGAGCGGAGATGGAGAAGATAAACGCACCGAAAAAGCTGCTTATCGTTACCGATTCAAACGTTGAACCGCTGTATGCCGATGAGGTAAAGCGTGAGCTTGAAAAAACGGGTGCAAAGGTGTCGGTATGTACGTTAAGAGCGGGCGAGGAGTATAAGAGAATGGACGGTATTCTCGAAATATGCTCCGCCTGTATCGAAAACGGACTTGACAGAAAAAGCATGATAGCCGCACTCGGCGGCGGAGTTGTGGGAGATATGGCGGGCTTTGCCGCTGCGATTTATATGCGTGGGATAGATTTTGTCCAGATACCGACAACACTGCTTTCACAGTCGGACAGCTCCGTAGGCGGCAAAACGGGAGTTGATTTTGCCGACAGTAAAAATATTCTCGGAGCGTTCCATCAGCCGAGGCTTGTTTACATAAATGTAAGCACCTTAAAAACTCTGCCGAAGGAGCAGTTTGTTTCCGGCATGGGCGAGGTTATAAAGCACGGGATTATACGTGATAAAAGCTTTTTTGATTATATAAAAAACAACTCCGAAAGGATAAAGTCACTCAATACGCAGACCTTTATCGGAATGTCGAAGATAAACTGCTCGATAAAGGCGGACGTTGTGATGCATGACGAAAAGGAAAACGGACTGCGTGCGATTTTGAATTTCGGACACACAATCGGTCATGCCGTTGAATCGGCGTTCGATTTTCGCATGACGCATGGCGAATGTGTCGGACTGGGTGCAGTAGCGGCGGCACATATCGCAGAGCGCAGGGGCATGATAAGCGATGCAGACCTTGAGGAGATTATTTCTGTATTTAAGGAATACGGCTTCCGCACAAAAATCAAGCTTCCGGCTCATGACAAAATAACGGACTTTATGCAGAAGGACAAAAAGAAAATCACGGGCAGACTGAAATTCGTTCTGCCGACTGCAATAGGAGAGGTCACGCAGACGACAGACGTAACTGCGGAGGAAATAGAGAGAGCATTGGATTTTATAGATGAGGATTAAGAATATGTATATAATCTGTGCGCTTGCGGCGGCGCTTATCATTGCCGCAGACAGACTTACAAAGCTGTGGATAGCCGGAAATCTTGCTGTGGGTGAAACGGCGGCGAGTGTGCCGTTGTTTAATATAACGTATGTTCAAAATAAGGGCGCGGCATTCAGCATGATGAGCGGCAGGCTGGGGCTTCTGTCGCTTGTGTCGATAGCTTTCTGCATAGCAGTAATAGTATATTTTATTGTGAAAAAGCCGACAAACAGACTGCTTTGCATATCGCTTGCGATGATGTTTGCCGGTGCGCTCGGAAATGCATGGGACAGGATTTTTTACGGATATGTGATTGACTTTATACAGACGAGCTTTATCGATTTCCCGGTGTTTAACATTGCCGATATAGGGATAACCGTGGGAGCGGCGCTTGTGGTATTGTACACGATAATTTTTGATAAAAAAGGGTGAGCCATGGAGGAAATTGTATTTGTTTCGGACATAGCAGGCAGACTTGACAAGGTCATTTCCGAATGTACGGAGCTTTCGAGGAGCTATGCCGCAAGGCTATGCGAGGAAGGTGCGGCGGAGGTGAACGGAGTGTTCGCCGACAAAAAGCGCAGGATTGAGATAGGAGATACCGTCCGTGTGCTTGTCCCGGAGCCTGAAACGGTGGAGGTTATGCCTGAGCCGATACCGCTTGACATTGTTTACGAGGACAGCGATATAATCGTTGTAAATAAGCCTAAGGGAATGGTGGTGCATCCTGCGCCGGGGAATGTATCGGGGACGCTTGTCAATGCGCTTATGTACCACTGCGGTGACAGCCTTTCCGCAATAAACGGAGTGGTACGGCCGGGGATTGTTCACAGAATAGACAAGGATACATCGGGACTTCTCGTTGCGGCAAAGAATAACGAGGCGCACATCAAGCTTGCGGAGCAGCTAAAGGACAGGAAGGCTCTGCGGAAATATTGGGCGCTGCTTAACGGAAACATAAAAGAGGACAGCCTTACGGTGAATAAGCCTATCGCGCGTCACCCGAACGACAGAAAGAAAATGGCGGTTGTTACGGGAGGCAGAGAGGCGATAACGCACATAACGGTGCTTGAGCGGTTCGGGCGGTACACGCTTGCGGAATGCCGACTCGAAACGGGGCGCACGCATCAGATACGAGTGCATACGGCATCGATAGGTCACAGCATAGTCGGCGATAAAACCTACGGTATATCGCATGAAAAATTCAAGCTTTCGGGTCAGCTTCTGCACGCAAAGACGATAGGCTTTGTGCATCCGTCAACAGGTCGGCTTATGGAGTTTGATTCGGAGCTGCCGGAGGATTTCAGCGAGGTTCTCGGACGGCTGAGAGCGGAAAACCGAATTATTTTGTAAAAACGACAAAATAGCTTGAAATTATCGTCAATAGATAGTATAATGGAGATATGGGCGATTTTAAAATGCCGGTTCGGGATTTGAGAGTATTTTTGAGTTTATTCGTACTCAAGCATCCCTTTCGGGAACTCGTCCGAACAAACTCAAAAATACTCTCACATTTTACAATTACCTGATAATGGATATAAGAAGAAAGGGAGAATTAGCATGAAAAAAATATGTGTAATATTCGGTGGTCAGTCGCCGGAGCATGATATTTCGAGAAAATCGGTAACATCGGTGCTGAATAATCTTGATAAGGAAAAATACGAAATAACCGTGATAGGAATTACCAAGCAGGGCGGATGGTATCTGTATGACGGCGATTATGCCGATATTGAGGATGGCAGTTGGGAAAAGCATGACAATAAAAAGGCGGTAGTTTCTCCCGATGCGGATGAAAAATGTATTATAGTTTTTGAAAATGACAGCACTGTATCAAAAATATATCCGGATGTAATTTTTCCTGTTCTTCACGGTGAATACGGAGAGGACGGAACGATACAGGGACTTTTTGAATTGTCGGGAATAAAATATGTCGGCATGGGAGTGCTTGCGTCGGCAAACGGCATGGACAAGACATATACAAAGCTTGTGTTCGACTCTGTGGGTATACCTCAGGCGGACTGGGTCGTTGTAAGAAAGGGTGACGATACCGAAGCGAAGATGGACGAAATCGAAAACAAGCTCGGATATCCGTGCTTTGTAAAGCCTGCCTGCACCGGCTCGTCCGTTGGCGTGGGCAAGGCTCATGACAGAGCGGAATTAAAGGCTGCACTTGAAAATGCGGCGCAATTTGACCGCAAGATACTCGTTGAGGAAAACATTGACGGTCATGAGGTGGAAACGGCAGTGCTCGGCAACTTTGACGCAGAGGCGGCGACGGTCGGCGAGATTATGCCGACGGTTGAGTTCTATGACTTTGATGCAAAATACAACGATAATTCAACAAAGCTGCAAATCCCCGCCGATTTGCCCGCCGAAACCATAGACAAAATCCGTGAGTATGCCGTAAGAGGCTTTAAGGCGCTTGACGGACAGGGACTTTCGAGAGTGGACTTTTTTGTGAGATATTCGGACGGCTCGGTTGTGCTTAACGAGATAAACACACTTCCCGGATTTACAAACATCAGTATGTATCCGAAGCTGTGGGACGCTGTGGGACTTGGCTACGGCGATCTGCTCGACAGGCTCATTGAGCTTGCGGAGGAGAGAGTAAAATAATGGATAACAGAAGCATAGGCGTGTTTGATTCGGGTCTGGGCGGACTGACCGCCGTAAAGCAAATAATGAAATCACTTCCGAACGAAAGCATAATCTATTTCGGCGATACGGGAAGAGTCCCTTACGGAACACGCAGCAGCGAAACGATTTTAAAATATACAAGAAACGATATACGTTTTCTGAAAAGCTTTGACGTGAAGCTGATAGTTATTGCCTGCGGAACGGCAAGCTCGGTTTCGCTGCCGGCAGTTAAGGAGGAATTTGACGTGCCGATAGTCGGCGTGCTTGATGCGGCGGTTTATGCGGCGGTTCGTGCGACAAAAAATAAAAAGATAGGAATTATCGGAACGCCGGGCACGATAAAAAGCGGCTCGTATGAGCGGCTCATAAAGGAATACGACAGCAGTATGCAGACGTTTAGGAGAGCGTGTCCTTTGTTTGTTCCTCTTGTTGAAAACGGACATTTTGAAACAGAGGTGACAAGGCTTGTGATAGAGGAATACCTCACCGAAATACGTGATGCCGGGGTTGATACGCTGATTCTCGGCTGCACGCATTATCCGCTGCTTAAAAAGGCGATAGGCGAATTTATGGGCGAGGACGTTACTCTGATTGATCCCGGTGCGGAGGTTGCGCTGTATCTCAGGAAAAAGTTTGACGACGGAGGTCTGCACGGTGACAAGACAGATGAGGAGCAGTATAAATATTTTGTAAGCGATAACGTTGCGGGCTTTGAGGAGCTTGGCTCGATATTCCTTGAAAAGAGGATAAACGGTCAGGTGAGCAAGGTGGATATAGAGAAATACTGATATGGCAGATTTTAAAATAAGAACAAAAAACCGTCAGACGATTGACGGTGAGCGTGATACCGTTGAGGAGTGCGCAGAGGGAAGAGTTTGCTTAAAAGGCGGGAAAAAATATATAATTTACAAGGTAAAGACCGAAAACGGCGAAAACTCCGTTATAATTACGGTATCGGATGGATGCGTGACAGTAAAGCGCAGCGGTGCCGTAAGCTCAATCATGAAGTTTGACAGAAACAGGAAAACACAGACGGTGTACCGTATGCCCTACGGCAATCTGAATATGGAAATAACGACGGATAAAATAGTCGATGCAATGACCGAGGACGGAGGCAGACTGAGGATAGTATACACAATGATGATGCAGGGACAAAAATTCTGCAACGACATAGAAATTACAGCAGACAGGAATGTCTGAAAACGGAGGTAGCGATGAATTTTATCAGACGCACTGCGGCAATGGTGCTTTGTGCGGTTTTTGGGTTTTCTTTGGCGGTTTACGGTAAAGAAAACCCGGAAAGTGAGTTGAGTGGAGAGTACAAGGCATGGGAGCTTGTTGCGGGTTATCTCGCAAAGGAGTACATAGACGAAACGCTGACGGCGGAGCAGATAATGCAGATGGGCATTTCCAATCTGCTTGACGGCAATGAGGAGGTGCTTGTTGCTCTGCTGAAAAAAACGCTCCAAAGCCTTGATGATTACAGTGAATTTTATACTGCGGACGAATACAGAGAATACATCAACACCCTTAACAGGACTTTTTACGGTATAGGTGTGGAGCTGAAAAAGACGGGACAATACGCCGAAATAACGGGATTCGTTGAGGAAAACAGCCTTGCCGAGGGTACGGGCTTCAGAGTTGGCGATAAAATAGTGCGTATAGACGGCAGCGATGTGTCGAACAGAACGCTTGAGGAAATACGAAATATGCTTATGGGTGCGGTTAATACGACTGTCAATATAACGATTCTGCGTGAGAGTGAATATATCGATCTGATCGCAACACGTACAGAGGTGCGGCAGTCAACGGTCATAGGCGAAATACTGCCCGGAAATATCGGATATGTTAAAATTATTTCGTTTAACGAGGACACAGCGTCCGAATTTTACGATGTTGAAAATTATTTTTCGCAGCATAACGTAAAAAACGTAATAATGAATCTGCGTGACAACCCCGGAGGACTTGTTATGGGAGCGGTCAAGGTTGCGCAGACGATAGTTCCGAAGGGGAAGATTGTTGATGTCAAATTCCGCCGGCCGGAATATGATACGGTGTATTACTCGGAGCTGCCAAGCACAAACCGCAATTATCTGGTGCTTGTGAATGAGAATACCGCCTCAGCGGCGGAAATTCTTGCAAGCGCAATACAGGACAGCGGCGTCGGCAAGCTTGTCGGGACGCAGACGTTCGGAAAGGCGGTCGTACAGAAAACGTATCCCTTAAACAACGGTTCGGTGTACAAGCTGACGACAGCTCAGTACATCACAAGAAACGGGCACCAAATCAATAAGGTGGGGCTTACCCCCAATGTTCATGTGGAAAATTATACGGAAAAGATAGACACCTCGCTCTATACCGCAATGGACTGTGAAAACAGGTATTCTCTCGGAAACCGCGGCGAAACGGTTAAGGGAGCAAAGGAAAGACTGTATATGCTCGGCATTTACAAGGGAAAGGTGGATAACGGAGCATTTACGCAGGAGCTTATGGAGGCAGTGAAGGAATTTCAGTACGTGAATAACCTGAGCGCTTCCGGAGTGCTTGACGTTGCGACTCAGATACGCCTTGAAAAGAAGTTTTCAACCTTACAGAAGGTTGTTGACGTTCAGCTCAGAACCGCATATTCAATGTTCGGCGGAAGAGCGGAGGATTTAAAATAATGCTCACTGAACAAATGCGATTTTCAATCGCATTTGGAAAAATTATGACTATTGTCAAAATTTTTCGTGTAAAATCAGAGATTTTACACAGTTCGCATTGATAAAGTCTGCCCAAATAAATATTTTGAGAAC
>JAXDRV010000106.1:0-23342 GCA_034090805.1 Clostridia bacterium | reverse complement strand
TTCACCGACCATAGCGGTGTTAAAGTGTGATAATAAAATCGGATATACGCACCAGGTTTTGCAGGAGGACGGCACGGTTAAAAACAATCTTATAAATCATTATGCGATACTGCCCTCAACCTCGCAGAGAATAGCGGAGTGTGCGTTTGTGAATCAAGATGATTTCACGATAAAATATTCGGGGAAAAAGCGCAAAATAGATGGTGAAACCGTGGATTTAATTGCCGATGTGCTGCTTGAGTGCGTGTATGATTTGTCGCCGAGAGAGGCAATAAATACTGTAAGCAGACTTGCAAAAAAGGTCACAGATGAAAACGGAGGCGACTCGATTGAAACGAGCGCAAAAATGAAGCAGTACATAGTCGAAAACATAGAGGAAAATAATTTTGAATATATCGAGCCGGAAAAGGTTGCCGAAACGGTTTTTGACGGCAGACCCGTGATGAAGGAAGAATTTATGAAAAAAATCAGGGATGCGGCAGTTCCGGAGCAGGTTGAGGTGACAAATTACGTTACGAAAAAAATGACCTCGAATATCAAAATTACCACCGATATAGGCGTTGAGCTGTCCTTCCCGGCGGAATATTACAGTGACAGCCGCTATCTTGAAATAATCAACAACGAGGACGGCACAATATCGATAACGATAAACAATATAAATGAAATGACAAATAAATAGTATAATTTTCGCACGGCGGCAGATAATATGTGCGGGAGATGATGACGATGATCGGAATATTGTCCTGCGTGGCTGCGGGTGCTGCCATGAGCATACAGGGAGTTATGAACACAAGGCTCGGCGAGGGAATAGGCTTGCTTGAGTCCAACGCATTTGTGCAGGGGACGGCGTTTGCGGTGTCGCTGCTTGCCGCATGGATATGGGGCAAGGGGAGCTTCGGCGCGATAGCGGACGTGAATAAGCTTTATTGGTTAGGCGGACTGCTCGGAATGGTAATAACTGTGACCGTAATGATAGGTATGGGCAGGACAAGTCCTGCGGCGGCGGTGTCGATAATTCTTATAACACAGCTTTTTACCGCTGCGGTTATAGACGCTTTCGGGCTTATGGGAACGGAAAAGACTCCGTTTTTGTGGAATAAATATGTAGGACTTGTATTAATGGCAGGCGGCGTGATATTATTCAAAATCAAATAATATCGCAGCCGCCTGCGGCTGTTTTCGGTGCGTTTATTTCATCATCTCAACGGCAGTGTCTATAATGCCGCCGACGTTTTTGAATACTCCCTCGGTTTTCTTGTGTAGCTTATGACGCTGACGCTCGGTCAAGGGATCGGCAACCATTGTTACGGCTGCTCCGACAACCATTCCTGCCGCCATTCCCTTCATAAATTTTCCTGTTCCGTTCATATCCATGTTATCACCTCCGGCAAAAGTCTATTGAAAAAGCCGTCTAAGTTTCACTTTCAACGTCTTTGACACTCTTATTATTTGACAAAAAGCACAAAATACACGTGTTATTTTTAAAGAAAAACAACAATCTTTGGCTTGCTGAGAAAAATTAATCAAAATCGCCTTGACTTGAGGAAAATATATGATATAATCTTATTTGGAAGTAATTAAAAGAAGTCTGATAATATTTAATGGGATATGCCGATAACATTGACATCAGTGCCATCACAGACGGAAAGGAATGAAAAAAGAGTGGCAATTATCAAGCCCTTTAAGGGTTACAGATACAATTCGGATAAAATAAACGTCGGGGACGTAGTTTCTCCGCCGTATTATAATATAAAGCCGGAGGAAAAGGCGGCGTTGTTCGATGTGAGTGAATACAATTCGGTAAGGCTGTTTTCCGGACGCAGCTATGAAACGGATACGGACAGCAGCAACCGCTTTACAAGAGCGGCGGCATACTTAAAAAAGTGGATAGCAGAGGGAATACTGGAGCGTGACGCGCAGCCGGCTATTTATATGTATGAGGAAACGATTCAGGTGGGCGAGGTTCAGTACAGCAACCGCAGCTTTGTTGCGCTTATGGAGCTTGAGGAGCTTGGCAACGGCACGATTATGTCGTGCGAGGAAATACGTGAGGTGTCAATGCAGGACAGATACGATTTCCTGACCGCAACAAACGCAGATATGAGCATGATAAGCTGCCTGTATGTTGAGCGTGAAAAGAAGCTTTTGAATTTGATGAACGACCTTGCCGAGGAAGAGCCGGACATGGAGTTCGATTCTTATGAGGATATGCACCAGCGAGTGTGGGTAATAACATATCAGCCGACAATAGACCAAATTGTAGAGCAGTTCAGAGAGCTTCCTCTTTACATCACGGAGGGACAGACACGCTACGAAACGTGCCTGCAATACAGAAACTACAAAAAAGCAAACAATCCGGAGCATACCGGCAAGGAGCCGTATAACTACACGATGGTATCGCTGATAAATGCGTGCTCGGACGGTCTTGTTATACTGCCCGTTCACCGTGCGGTAAAATGCCCTAAGGGATTTAAGCAGGATTATTTCGTTTCCTGTGCGCAAGATCATTTCAAGGTTGAAAAAATCATTGTTGACCTTACCGAGGAAAGCATTGTTGAAACGATGAAAAAGCAGATTGCAACAACAAGAAACGAAACTCGTATAGCGATGTATTCGGGCGGCTCGTATTTTTACAGAATGACGCTTGTTGATAAGGAATTTATCAAAAAGTCGCTTTTGCCGGAGATGTCGAAGGCGTACTGCTCACTTGACATGGTTGCATTGAATAAGCTTGTGCTTGAGGATATAATGAACATAAACGACGACAACTACGAGGAACGGGTTGTTTCGTCCAGGAGCTATTATAAGCTGTTTTCGGGAGTGAAAAACGGAGATTATGATGTTATGTTTATGATGAATCCCGTAAAAACAGAGCAGGTAAGGAGCGTTACGGCTGAGGGAGAAAAGCTTCCCGAAAGCTCAATAAGTATGTTCCCCAAGCCGTCTGTCGGCGTTGTGATAAACATCAAAGAGGATTAATATTACTGCCGCAGCCGATACACGTATCGGCTGAACGGCAGTTTTTGCTTTGGGGAATTACTGTTTTAAACAGCAAAAAAGTCTGCCTGCTTGAGCGGAGCGAAAGTTATTTTTTTATGCCGACCATCTTGCAGGCGGGACGGATTGTGCATAAATCGCATTTGGGACTTCTTGCGCTGCATACCGCACGTCCGTGATACACAAACTGGTGGCAAAGCTTGAGCTGACGCTCCGGCGGCACGATTTTTTTCAAATCCTCCTCTATCTTTTCCGGCTCTTTGTTTTTGGTAAGACCTATCCTGTTTGACAGCCTTATGCAGTGGGTGTCCACAACCACCGCCGGCTTGCCGAATATATCGCCCAAAACAAGATTAGCCGTCTTTCTGCCCGTTCCGGCAAGCGTGAGCAAATCCTCCATTGTGTCGGGGACTTCGCCGCCGTATACATCTTCAATGCGTTTGCAGCAGGAGATTATGTTTTTTGACTTGTTTTTGTAAAAGCCGGCAGAGCGTATATATTCCTGTAATTCAAGAATATCGGCATCTGCGTAATCACGGGCGGTTTTGTAGCGTTCAAACAGCTTTTCCGTGACGATGTTCACTCTTGCGTCGGTGCATTGGGCGCTCAGCTGAGTGGCTATGAGCATTTCAAGAGGATTGGAATAATTGAGCGAGCATTTTACCTCCGGATATTCCTTGTCCATAAGCTCCAGAAGGAGCGATACGCGTTCTTTTTTAGTCATAATTTTCACCTCATCACTATTATATAATTTTTTTTGATAAAATGCAATAAAATACTTGATAATTTTTAAATTGTATTATATAATTAGAATGGATTATTTTTGATGAAAGGAATTTACGATAATGAAAGAATTTACGCTGCTTAAGCAGAACGACCCCGAAATATACGAGGCTGTTATGAAGGAAACAAACCGTCAGAGAAATAAGATCGAGCTTATCGCTTCGGAGAATTTTGTGTCGGAAACGGTCATGGAGGCAAACGGTACTCCGCTTACAAACAAATACGCCGAGGGTTATCCGGGCAAGAGATATTACGGCGGCTGCGAATTTGTCGACGTGGTTGAAAATCTTGCAATAGAGCGTGCCAAGGAGCTTTTCGGAGCGGAATATGCGAATGTTCAGGCACATTCGGGCGCACAGGCAAACATGGCGGTATTTTTTGCACTGCTTGAGCCGGGTGATACGGTGCTTTCGATGAGCCTTGCACACGGCGGGCATTTGAGCCACGGTTCGCCCGTTAATATGTCGGGAAAATATTTTAATATCGTACCCTACGGTGTAACCGAGGATACAAACACGATAGACTACGATGAGGTAAGACGTCTTGCACTTGAGTGCAAGCCGAAGCTTATCCTTGCGGGTGCGTCGGCATATCCGAGAGTGATAGATTTCGAGAAATTTGCGGAGATTGCCAAGGAGGCGGGCGCATATTTCATGGTTGACATGGCGCACATTGCCGGACTTGTTGCCGCAGGCTGCCACCCGTCACCGATGCCCTATGCGGACGTGGTAACAACAACAACGCACAAGACCTTGAGAGGCCCCAGAGGCGGTCTTATCCTCACAAACGATGAGGAGCTTGCAAAGAAGTTCAACAAGGCAATATTCCCCGGTATCCAGGGCGGACCCTTGATGCACACGATAACCGCAAAGGCTGTATGCTTTAAGGAGGCACTGTCGCCGGAGTTTAAGACATATCAGCAGCAGGTTGCGAAAAACGCAAAGGCTCTTGCCGAGGGACTTGTAAACGAGGGCTTCAAGCTTGTTTCCGGCGGAACGGACAACCATTTGATGCTTGTAAATCTGACGGATACGGGCGTTACGGGCAAGGAAGCGGAAAAGCTGCTTGACGAGGTCGGAATTACCGTAAACAAAAACGCAATTCCGTTCGATACAAAGAGTCCGTTCATCACAAGCGGAATACGTATAGGAACGCCCGCAACCACATCAAGAGGCTTCAAAGAGGAGGATATGGCTGAGATAGCAAAGCTGATTAAGCTGACGCTTACCGATTTTGAAGGCTCGCAGGATGAGGTAAGAGCAAGAGTAAAGGCTCTTTGCGACAAGCACCCTCTTTATTGATACTTTACGGAAAGGAAGAAATAAAATGAGCAGAAAGCTTTTTACCTCCGAATCTGTTACGGAGGGACATCCGGATAAAATATGCGACCAGATTTCGGACGCAATACTTGACGAGATATTAAGAAATGACCCGAATGCGAGAGTTGCCTGTGAAACAACCTGTACAACGGGTATAATCTCGATAATGGGCGAGATTACCACAAAATGCTATGTGGATTTTCCCAAGGTTGCGAGAGATACGGTTATGGAGATTGGCTACGACAGAGCAAAGTACGGCTTTGACGGGACAACCTGCGCTGTTGTGACGGCTATAGACGAGCAGTCGCCCGATATTGCACAGGGAGTAAATTCCGGCTATGAAAACCGTGAGCAGGGCGGAGTGGATAACGAAAATTCGACAGGTGCGGGCGATCAGGGTATGATGTTCGGCTATGCCTGCAACGAAACTCCGGAGCTTATGCCTATGCCTATATCCCTTGCGCATAAAATGGCAATGAAGCTGACGGAGGTTCGTAAGGAGGGGATGCTCGACTATCTCCGTCCCGACGGAAAAACGCAGGTGACTGTTGAGTACGATAACGACATTCCCGTAAGAGTGGATACGGTAGTCGTATCGAGCCAGCACTCTCCCGATGTTGAAATAAACAAGCTGCGTGAGGATATAAAGCGTGAGGTAATCATGAAAACCGTTCCACGCAAGCTTATTGACGAGAATACAAAGATATTCATAAACCCGACGGGCAGATTCGTTGTCGGAGGCCCTCAGGGTGACAGCGGCCTTACAGGACGCAAAATAATAGTAGATACCTACGGCGGCTATGCAAGGCACGGCGGCGGTGCGTTCAGCGGCAAAGACCCCACAAAGGTTGACAGAAGCGCCGCATATGCTGCACGCTGGGTTGCAAAGAACATTGTTGCCGCACGGCTTGCCGAAAGATGCGAGGTGCAGCTTGCGTATGCGATAGGCGTTGCGCATCCCGTATCGGTTATGATCGATACCTTCGGCAGCGGTGTTATTCCCGAAGCTAAGATTGAGGCGGCTGTGAAGAAGGTATTTGATTTAAGACCGTATGCGATAATAAATCGCCTTGATTTAAGAAAGCCGATATACCGCCGTCTTGCCGCTTACGGGCATATGGGACGTGAGGATCTCGACGTTTCGTGGGAAAAGACAGATATGGCGGACGCACTCAAAAAGGCGGTCGAGGAGCTGTGAGTGCAAGCTGCGAAATGTGTATGTTTTATGAGTACGATGAGGAATACGAGGAAATGGTCTGTACGGTAAGCATGGACGAGGACGATATGATGCGGTTTTATACAAAACGTGAATGTCCGTATTTCAGATTCGGCGATGAATATACGATTGTAAGAAAACAGAATTAAAGAAAGGAGCCGCTGCATATCAGTGCAGCGGCTTCGCATTATGCCGAAACTTTAGGGGTGCCGGCAACATCTATTATATTTTTTCGTTCCAAATCGGCATATATGAGCGCACAGGCACAGGAAATGAAATTCGCCGCTGTTTTTTCGTCAAGGTATTTGTATTTGCGGTCAAGGTTTTCCTTGCCGAGGTTTGAACGGTAAAAATTCACTATGGAATGTATTTGTACGGTAAGCTGATTTTTTTCATAATAAGGAAGATAGTCCTTTACGGTACGCTTTTCCGCAAGAAGCTTAAACGGCTTAAAGTTGGGATTGTCACGCAGGAATTTGTGGTCAAGGTCATACCAGTCAACCTTTATGATCTTAAGAAATTCGGGGTTTTTGGCGTACTGCTCCCGATAAATTTCACGAGTGGGCAGATAAATTTTTGATGACCACATTATATCGGTAAGCAAATGCACGTAGTAACCCAGATAAAACGAAAAATCATCATCATTCTCGGCGTTTTTAAGGTATTCCCCGTAAAAATCCTTGTAGCGGCAGTCGATTTTCCGACCTGTCGGCGTCCAGTGCGTAACTGAGGGCGGCGGTGTAAATTCGCCGAAGCTGTCCTTTTTGCCGTAACCGCAGTCCGGCGCAACCGAACCGACAACAAACTCCGTTTCATTCGGTATGAAAATATTATTCATAAAATAATCCGCTATTCTTAAATGTACAAGCCATGTAGCCATAGACTCACAACCTCCCGACGGGATATAAATTAATCATTTCCCAATAATATAATTATATCACCGTCGGATTTTACTATCAAGAGTAAAACTGTACAAGAAATATTAATAATCAATGTTTATTTTTAAACGTGCGTTTAAATCTTATATCTCTCAATCTCGTTATTAAGCGACAGCATTTTCTCGTCGAGGGACGAGATTATGTTTGCGCATTCAAGAAGATCCTCGTTGATGCCGGCGGGAACCTCGCTTTCGAATTTGTATCTGATTTTATGCTCCAAGCTCGCCCAAAAATCCATGGCGATTGTGCGTATCTGAATTTCGACTCTTGTCATTTCCTTTTTGCCCGACATATACACCGGCACCTCCACGATCATGTGATAGCTGCGATAGCCGTTGGCTTTCGGATTTTGGATATAGTCCTTGATGCGGATAATGTTGATGTACGCTTGAGCCTGAATAACCGTTGCAATGCGGTATATATCCTCCGTAAAGGAACAGATAATACGTATGCCGGCGATGTCGTCTATATGGGCGACGGCATTTTCGAGAGTAGGCTCAAGCCCTTTTTTGATCAGCTTTTTTGCGATTGATCTCGGTGTTTTCAGCCGTGACTTTATATGCTCTATCGGATTGGATTTGAGCTTTATTGCAAATTCCTCGTTGATTATTTCAAATTTCGTGTTAAGCTCTCTGAGCGCACCCGAATAAAGAAGCATAGCGCTGTGGTATTCCTTGTTCGTCATTTGTTCTATAAGCATAAGAATAAAACATCACCTTTCCTTCTGTTCTTGGTATTATTATACTATATCCTCGGCAAAAATACCAGTGCTTTTATAAAAATTTTACGAAAATTTTATATTTGTATTTCAAGCTCTTCGTTTTTTGAGGTTTATGTATTTTTCCTTTGTAGCCATGCCGCCCCGTATGTGCCTTTCCGCCTTGTTTACCTCAAGTATTTTCTGAGCCTCAAGGTAAAGCCGGGGGTTGATTTTCCTTAGTCGTTCGTGCACGTCTTTATGTACGGTTGATTTTGAGATGTTAAATACCTTTGCCGCAGAGCGCACCGTGGCATTGTTTTCGATAATGTACTGCGCCAGCTCGACCGCACGCTCCGCAATATAGTCTTTCATGCTTATAACCATTCCTTTCGCAGTGCTCAAGACAAAACCTGTTCGATTTGTCTATACCATACTTATGCGCTCCTGCGGGGGCGTATTACAAATAAAATTTTGTATATTTGCCGTTTGTGACGAAAAAATCTTGATATAAGCATAATTTTGTGATATAATGACGGTAAAGCAGTAAAATATAGGTGATTGCTCAAGAACGGAGAGAACAAAAAGCTTTTGAGGGAGGATATACGGCTCAGGCTTGCGTATGGAAAAAGGAGTGTGAGAACAGCGGTGAAAACGGAGATTGGAGAGGACAGAGGTCTGCCTATTGCGGTGCGAGGCATTGAACATAAGCTGCAAAGGCATATAATCCGCCCGGACGGGCATAGACTCTATCAGGTAACACTCGTCACGAGGGGAGCCGGAGTGTATATTTCGGAGGATAATACCGAATACGCACTTGAGCGTGGGTCGGTGTTCATGTTCTGCCCGGATATTCCTCATGAGTATCATGGAACAAGCGATGACTTTACTACGTATTGGGTAAATTTCGACGGCAGCGGAATACGTGAAATGTTTGAGTATATAGGAGTGACGGGCAGCTGCGTTTACTGCATAGACGACGAATACAGCTACAACAAAACCGCTCTTATGTTTGACGATGTGCATCGTGCATACTGGGCGGCACGCTCGGACGAAAACACAACCATAAACAACGGCATTTCCGCTGAGCTTGATTACAATAAATACCGTGAAAACGAGATGATAGCGTCCGCTGCGGCATACAGGCTGCTCTGCAATATCGGCGTTTTGTTAAACCGCTGCAAATACGGTGAATCAAACGAGCGTGACGGAGAGCTTGCGCCCGTTCTTGAGATGATACAGAAACGGTATATGGAGAATATAGGCGTGACGGACATGGCGGAGCATATCGGAGTATCCGTAAACAAGATTGCCGCCATGTTCAAAAAAAGCTACGGCATAACTCCGGGGCGGTTTCTTGTAAATACAAGGCTGAATTTTGCGGAGCTGTTCCTGCGCCAGACGGAGCATAAGACCATAAAGCAGATAAGCGAAATGGCGGGCTTCAGCAATTCGGGATATTTTATACGTGTATTCAAGTCGAAATTCGGAGTAACGCCGGAGGTGTACAGAGAGCTGTTTAAGGCAGGACAGCCGACAGACTGATACGAAACGCTTTATAAGGAGATGATTGACACTATGAATTTGATTTACTGTGTGGAGGACGATGACGACATCAGGGAGCTTGTGGTGTACGCTTTGAAATCGAGCGGCTTTGAGGCTGAGGGCTTTTCGGACGGAGGAGCGTTTTCGGAGGCGATGGCACACCGTATTCCCGATATGGTGATACTTGATATTATGCTGCCCGACAAGAGCGGCACAAGCATTTTAAAGGAGCTGCGCATTTCCAAAAAAACCGAGGAGCTGCCGGTGATACTTCTTACTGCAAAAAGCTCCGAGGCGGATAAGATAAAAGGCTTTGACCTCGGGGCGGACGATTATTTGACAAAGCCTTTCGGAGTTCTGGAGCTTATCTCACGCATAAAGGCGGTGCTTCGCCGCTCCAAAAAGGGGACGCAGAGCGTGCTTGAGCATAAGGGGATTAAGGTTGATACGGAAAGCAGGAGCGTCAGCGCAGACGGCAGCGATGTTGTGCTTACCTATAAGGAATATGAGCTTTTATGTCTGCTTATGAGGAACAGGGGCGCAGCCGTTACGAGAGAAACTCTTTTAAACAGCGTGTGGGGGTATGATTTCGAGGGCGAGTCGAGGACGCTTGACGTACATATAGGAAGTCTGAGGCATAAGCTCGGCAAAAGCGGATTGTGCATTGAAACGGTCAGAAATGTGGGGTACAGAATGGTATGAAAAAAACGATCTACAGGAGTATGTGCCTTATACTTACCGTCACTATTCTTCTCACCACGGCGGCGACATTTATGATTTACTACGGCGGCTTTGTGGAAAACGTAAAAAAGTCGATACGTGACGACGGACAGGTGCTTGCAAATCTTTTGAATACCTGCGGCTTAGAGAAGGAAAAGGTTGACGCACTGCGGAATATGCTCGGCGATTACAGCTATAACCGCATAACGCTTATCGGCACCGGCGGCGAGGTTGTTTACGACAATACCGTTCCGGCAGAGGAATTGGAAAATCACCTAAAAAGACCGGAGGTTTCGCAGGCACTGACAGA
Organism: Clostridia bacterium; assembly: GCA_034090805.1. Lineage (GTDB taxonomy): Bacteria > Bacillota > Clostridia > UBA1381 > UBA1381 > Ornithomonoglobus_A. Next base: position 12,817 of record JAXDRV010000106.1, on the reverse strand, counting down.
CGGCAGGGGAGAAAGCCGCAGAAAATCAGATACAATGGGACTTACCATATATTACTGCGCCTACAGACTGGAGGACGGCTCGGTGCTGCGTGTGTCGCGGGCTATGGGCGATGTGTATTATGTGTTCGTGGGTATAATTCCGATGATGCTCGGAATAACGATAGCGATACTTATATTTGCGTTTGTCCTGACGAAAAAGACGGCTAAACGCATTATGCAGCCGATAAACGACATAAACCTCGACAAGCCGCAGAGCAGCGGAGTATATGAGGAGCTTATGCCGTTTGTGGCACGTATAGAGCGTGAAAATGCCGAAAAAGAAAAAAACGAAAAAATACGGCGTGAATTCAGTGCAAACGTTTCACATGAGCTTAAAACGCCGCTTACCTCAATAACGGGATATGCGCAGATGATAAACAACGGCATGGCAAAAAAGGAGGATATACTCATCTTTACAACGAAAATCGAAAAGGAGGCGGAGCGGCTTTTGCTGCTCATAAACGATATAATAGAGCTGTCCAATCTTGATGAAAAGGGAATTGCCGTCGGAGAGGACGTTGAGGTTTCGGCTGTTGTGAGAGATACTATAGCATCTCTCGAAACCGCCGCCGCAAAGCGTGATGTTACCGTATATTACAGCCCAAACGAGGCGCACATCAAGGGCAGCCGCACGGCAATAGGTGAGCTTGCGTATAATATTATAGACAATGCGATAAAGTATAATAAGGACGGCGGCAGCGTCACAGTGTTTGTGGGTCATGTCGGCAGCAGGATAGAATTTTCCGTAAAGGATACGGGGATAGGTATTCCCGACGAAGATAAGGAGCGGGTGTTCGAACGTTTTTACCGTGTTGACAAAAGCCATTCCAAAACCGTTGGCGGTACGGGACTGGGGCTGTCGATCGTCAAGCATATCGCAATGTGTCACAATGCCGATATTAATGTAAAAAGCGAGCTTGGCAGCGGTACAACGATAAGCGTAATTTTTGACGAATATACAGATGAAAACTGAATTTTGTGCATTATGTATCATTTTTGCGCGGATAATGGTTGAAAATTACGAAAAGGAAAATTATTATGTAATTTTAATAGGAAAATTGAAAAAACTATAGAAAAATTGTTTATTGTATGGTATAATAAAAATAGTGAAGTCTGTTACAGAAAGGATTTGATAAAAATGGACGAAATTTTTGACAAGGTAAAGGAACACGCCGGACGTGCGAAGGACGAGGCGGCAAAGCTGACAAGACAGGTGGTTGACAAAACGAACAGCCTTATCACCCAGACGAAGCTGAATTTTGCCATAAGTGAAACGGAAAGCAAAATAAAGGATATTTACACGGAAATGGGAAAAACGGTATATGAAAAATATGCCGAGGAAGGCAGCGTATGCGAGTGTATGCAGGACAGCTGCGCAAAAGTCGATGAGCTTAAGGCAGAGGCGGCGGATTTAAGGGCAAAGCTTGCCGAGCTTAAGGAAACGGTAAGATGCGAGACTTGCGGAGAATACAATAAAAAGACTGCGTCATACTGCAGCAAATGCGGTGCAAGGCTGTCCGAGGAAAAATCCGAGTCCGTATATGAGGAGGACGAAGATGATCAGGTTATAACGATAAAGCCCAAAAAGCCCGAAACGGCGGAAAACGAGGATGAGGAGTAATGTCGAAAATAGATGAATTTAAGGAGTATGCTCGCCGCCGTATAGTTGAGCGTATGCGTGACGAACGCACGGAAAAGGCCGACGAGGACAAAAACGAAAAAAGCGGCGAAATACGCTCATATGACGGGGAAAATTCGTTTTATTCAGGCAGTGACGAGGAATACAGAGAGTTTCTTGACGAGCTGGACGAAAAAGACGGAGCGGAGAGCGACCCGGAGCCTGTTGAAAATACACGCCGAATAAACCTCGGTGACGCAATAAAGGCGAGAGGAGTTTTCGATAGGGTAAAGGAAACGGCGGAGAGCCTTGCGGGAGCGGCTGCGGAAAAGGCGGGCGAAACAATTACACGTCTTAAAGCACGCAGCACAGACGAGGAGGACAGCGGCGAAACACGTTTTGAAAAGCCGGAGAGTGATTCGTCCGCAGATATGGTAAAGGCTGTTATAGAGGACACCATGAGTGAAATGACCGATTCGGTGCGCAAGATAGATGGAATAGGCGAGCAGCTTGAGGATGTTTCGGACGGCTTCGGCAGCATTTCCGCCGAGCTTGCGGAGATAAAGCAGGGAGTGCTTGCGCTTGAAAAGCGCATACAGGAGCTTGAGGTTAAAAATTCAGACACAGTCGAAAGCTTTTCGGCGGGAACTGCCGACATTAAGCATGAGATGAGCGAGCTGCGGGCAATGACGGAGAATATACGTGATGCGGTAAACGGAGTGTCAAAGCTTAACGACAGTGTTTTTGACATGAAAAACTCACAGCAGAATACGAAAAATGCTCTGAACGAGCTTCAGACCGCCTTTGCAAGGCTGAAGAAAAAGACTGTTACGGGCATAGTTGTTTTGAGTATAATCGGATTTATCGTCGCAGCGCTTGAGGTTATAAATCTCCTTGCCTGAATTTGAGTTGCCGTCTTAAGGCGGCGGAACGGAGATCAAAATGAATATGACGTTAGGTATAATATGGTTTTGTGCCATAGCGGTATTTTTGCTGCTTGAGGCTGCTACCTATCAGCTTGTATCGGTATATCTTGCTGTGGGAGCGGTCGGCGGCTTGATTACATATCTGCTGGGATTTAATTTTACTGTGCAGATTTCGGTATTTTTAATACTGTCGGTGATATTGATTTGTCTTTTAAGACCAATATCACTTAAAATGATGAAAAACAAAACAACAAAAACAAACGCAGACAGCGTAATCGGGAAAAGGCTTGTGATTACGCACGAGGTGAATAACCTTGCGGGCAGCGGCGAGGGGAAAATAGGCGGAACGGTATGGACTGTAAGAAGCACGGACGGCAGCGTTATCCCGGAGGGCAGCACTGCGGTTGTTGAAAAAATTGAAGGCGTAAAGCTGATTGTTAAGGAGGAATAGTTATGCAGTTTGTTATTGGATTGGTTGTATTGCTTATTATAATTGTTATAGCAAATATTAAGATAGTTCCGCAGGCTCATGCGTATATAATCGAGAGATTCGGAGGCTATCACACTACATGGGGAGTGGGACTTCACGTAAAGATTCCGTTCATAGACAAAATCGCAAAAAAGGTAAACCTAAAAGAACACGTGGTGGATTTTCCACCGCAGCCGGTTATCACCGAGGATAACGTAACAATGCAGATTGATACGGTGGTGTATTATCAGATTACCGACCCCAAACTGTTTACCTACGGAGTTGAGCGTCCAATGATGGCAATTGAAAATCTGACCGCAACAACGCTCAGAAACATCATAGGCGATATGGAGCTTGACGAAACTCTTACATCAAGAGATACCGTCAACACCTCGATGAGATCGATACTTGACGAGGCGACAGACCCGTGGGGTATTAAGATCAACAGAGTCGAGCTGAAAAACATAATCCCTCCGAGAGAGATTCAGGACGCAATGGAGCGTCAGATGAAAGCAGAACGTGAAAGACGTGAAAGCATCTTAAGAGCCGAGGGCGAGAAAAAGAGCGCAATCCTCATGGCAGAGGGTGAAAAAGAAGCGGCGATACTTCGTGCCGAGGCAAAGAAGCAGGCGGCTATAAAGGAGGCAGAGGGTCAGGCAGAGGCGATAATCACGGTGCAGAAGGCTGTTGCCGAGGGTATCCGCCAGATTAACATGGCAGATCCGTGCGATGCATATATCGCAATGAAGTCACTCGAAAGCTTTGAAAAGGCTGCCGACGGAAAGGCAACAAAGATAATAATCCCCTCAAATATCCAGGGAATAGCCGGTCTTGCCTCGTCCGTTAAGGAAATAATGACAGATAAATAAAACTAAATAAAACAAAAAACGGCGGCTTCCGATACCGGTAAGCCGCCGCTGAATTTTGATGCGAATAAGTTATTTTGTTGTCTTTTTAGCTGCGGGTGCTTTAGTCGTTGCTTTTGCAGCGGGTTTTTCAGCCTTAGCGGGAGCAGCCTTCTTTGCAGCTGTCTTTTTAGCTGCGGGTTTCTTTTCTTCTGCTTTCTTTTCTTCTGCTTTCTTTGCAGGAGCAGCCTTTTTTGCGGGCGCTTTCTTTACCGGTGCTTTCTTTTCAGGAAGCTTTATAGCCTGTCTTATTGCAGCAACCTTCTGAAGATCGCCCATAACGGACATCTCGCCCTTTTCAATTTCCTTATCAATATTCGTCTTACCGTCAAGAATAGACGAAAGGGCTTTTCTGGTAACATCAATAACAGCATCGTTATCTTTGTAGTCGTAAGGCTCAACAGCCAAAACGTGGTCTCTTACAGCAGCGTAGAAAGTACCGCCGCAATCCTCATCTGAAAGAGTGATCTGGATTGCCATGTTCTCAAGAGCCGATGCGTCAACGTTTGCGAATTTTTCTTTTAATCTCTTAAAAGCCGTTTCAAATGTCATGTAAATTTCCTCCCTTCAAATAGTAAAAAACATAATCGTGAAGCATAAAGCCTCACACTTTACATTGTAAGTATACAATATTTTTTTCGGTATGTCAATATAAGCTTGAGTATTTTTTGCTATTTGCATATTAATTAATGTAAAAAAACAGAAAATCTCACAAAAATGCCGATAAAAACATAAAATAAAAGCGTCATTGCGGGTGAATTGCAGACTTACTCCATTGACAATACATATGTTTCTATGATATAATAATATCAGATAAAATGAATTTAGAGGAAATTAACGTGAAAAACAAAATGTACGGAGTTTTGGAAGGCGGGTACGGTAAATGATTTATCTTGTAAGATTTTTGGAAATACTTTTATGCGGAGTAATTCCGTCGGCGGGGGCGACATATGTTATACGCAGAGAGCCGAATGTTTTGCTGTGGGAGGTGCTTTGCGTGCTGGCGTTTGTGATATTCGTGGGTGTAAACGCATATTTCAGCGTGTGGCTGCTGAGGTTTGTCAAGGGCGACAAAAAGGAGTATCTGCGCATAAACCTTGTGTCGTATGCGGTGTATATATTATTTACCATAGTCGCCTATAACTTCACCGACGCAATGGTTTTTTCGTTTGTGTGCGCAAATATGCGAGGCTTTGAGAATTGGCTTGGCAAAACGAGATACACGGTGGCGTTTTCGCATTTTATTGCGGTAATATCCATTCTTGTAATACCGTATTTTGTGCGAAAATATGATGAAAGAATGGAAAGAATACGTGCCGCTCACGAGGAAGAGGCTCAGGCGGAGATCGGACTTATGATAGATATAGACGATGATGCGCCGGCACCCGATGATCCGTTCAGATTTGATCCTAACGACCCGTTTAATTAGGAACAAGCACCGTAATCGGTGGCTTGATTTGAGAGTGTTTCAGACTGCGTGAAGGAGGACTGCGGTATGGATATTTCTGCTGCGATATTAATAATTTTGGGATTTCTCGTGCTTATCGTGACGGGAGCTGCCGCAGTGTTTGGGTTTTTGATCCTTAAAAACACCTCCGGCGGTGAAATGGAAAAAAGAATAAACGAAAATATCCTAAGGTCCGTAAAGATGTTTAACGATACCGTTGCCGGGAATCAGGAAAGCATAGGACGTATGCAAAGCTCAAAATTCCGTGAAATGGACATTGTAATTAAGGATATGTACGATACAATGGAAACGAAGCTTGAGCGGCTTGCAAAGGATATGAACGAAATGCACTCGCTTGCGTCCGGAGTGGACGAGCTGAAAAAGGTGCTGTCAAATGTGAAAACAAGAGGAATACTCGGCGAGATAAGCCTTGGTGCAATATTTAAGGAAATTCTTGCGCCGGAGCAGTATGAGATGAATATCGCAACCGTGCCGAACAGTAAAAATGTGGTTGAATTTGCGGTAAAGCTGCCCGGAGGAGAGGACGGCTGCGTATATCTGCCGGTTGATTCAAAATTCCCTCTCGATGCGTACAGCGCACTTTGCGACGCACGTGAGGGCGGCAGCAGAGAAGAGGAGGAAGCGGCGAAAAAGCAGCTTGCGTCAAGGCTGTGCGCTTTTGCTAAGGATATTCACACAAAATATATAGAGCCGCCGTATACAACGGATTTCGGGATTATGTTTTTGCCGGTTGAGAGCCTATATCTTGAGGCGGTGGAGCTGGGAATTACAGAGCGGCTGCAAAGAGAATATAAGATTAATATAGCCGGACCGTCAACCTTTGCGGCGATGCTCAATTCGCTGCAAATGGGATTTAGGACGCTTGCGGTTGAAAAAAGCTCGGCACGTGTCTGGAAAACGCTTTCAGACGTGCGGACGGAGTTTGATAAGTTTGCCGATACGCTTGCGGGAGTTCAGCAGCTTCTGCGGAAAACGGACGCAGAGCTTGACAAGCTTGTGGGAGTGAGGACGAGAGCCATACAAAGAAAGTTAAGAGCGTTGGAAAATGATGAGGATATGTGATAAGCTGATGACGAAAAAAGAAATTGCAAAAAGATACATATTGTTTATTGTGAGCCTGTTTTTCTCGGCAATGGGAGTTGCGCTGACGAAAAGGGGCGAGCTGGGGGTGTCGCCGATTTCATCGGTGGCGAATGTTTTGAGCATTAAATATACAGTGTTCTCCATGGGAACATGGCTGATAATATGGAACTGCGTGCTTGTTTTGGGGCAGATTTTGATTTTAAGAAGAAATTTCAAGCCGATACAGCTTTTGCAGGTGCCGCTGTCGTTTTTGTTTGGGTATTTCACCGATTTCGGCTTGTGGTGCGCATCGTTTATCCCGTCGGAAAATTATGCGGTAAGGCTTGCGCTTGTTGCGGCGGGAGTGATTGTGCTTGGGTTCGGGATTTCTCTTGCCGTGATTGCCGATGTGATAATGAATGCGGGCGAGGCATTTGTCAAGGCGGTTGCCGATGCACTGCATAAGGATTTCGGAAATGTTAAAATTGCATTTGATATAAGCTGCGTTGCGGCGGCGGTTTTGATGTCGCTTGCGTTTTTTGATTTCCATATCGTCGGAGCGAGAGAGGGAACGCTGATAGCCGCACTTTTTACGGGTGTTACGGTAAAGCTGTTTAAAAAGCGGCTGACCAAACCCGTTACTGCAATACTGGAAAAATGAAAAAGAGCAGTCTTCGGACTGCTTTTGCCGTTGTTGAAATTGTAAACAAATTAAAAATTTAATGAAAATATATTGAAATATTCTTTAAAATTAGGTATAATATAATTTATGATAAAATTAGGTGGGGTGTAACCTGCACAATATTTTGAGGATTGAAAGGATTTAGATATAGATGAACAATACGGAGGTAATGCCGGTTGTGCCTATGCGTGGGATAGTTGTATTTCCGGGCATGAATCTTAACTTTGATGCGGGACGTGATGTTTCCGTAAAGGCTCTTGAGCTTGCGGCGGAGGAAAAGACGCCGGTATTTTTAACGACGCAGCGCAATGCCGAGGTGGAAAAACCGCACATGAACGATCTGTACCCGGTCGGCACTGTGGTGAAGATAAAACAGGTTATGAAAATTCCCGGCAACGGAGTGAGGGTTGTTGTTGAGGGTATAAAAAGAGGTGTTTTGTGTGAGATTATATCAACCTCGCCGTATTATGAGGCTATCATAGAGGATACGGAGGAATTTCGTGCCGATTCGCAGAAGCTGGAGGAGGCGTATCTGCGTTCGCTGCACAGTATGTACGAGGAATATTTTGCACGCGCGCCAAAGACTGCATCGGAGCAGTTTATGGCGGTTATGTCGTCAAATGATATTGGCAGAGTGTGCGATATAATCGTTTCTGCGATTGATTTCAACATTGAGTTCAAGCAGGGTGTGCTTGAGGAATGTGATTTGTGCGCAAGGGCGGAGCTTGTGCTTTCGGCATTGAAGAATCATATAGGCGTTCTTGAGCTTGAGCAGAAAATTGCACGCAGGGTAAAGGAAAATATAGATAAAAATCAGCGTGAATATTACCTTAGGGAGCAGCTTAAGGTTATCAATAAGGAGCTTGGCGAGGGAGCGGATCCGGTTGAGGAATCGGATGAATACCGCAGCAGAATAAATAAGCTGAAAATCGCAAAGGAAACGAAGGGAAAGCTGCTTAAGGAGGTTGACCGATTTGCGAAAATGCCTCCGTCCTCGGCGGAAAGCGGTGTGATACGCAGCTATCTCGATACTGTTCTCGATATGCCGTGGAACAAGATTACACGTGAAACCTTTGATATTAAGGATGCGGAAAAAATTCTGAATGAGGATCACTACGGACTTGAAAAGGTAAAGGAAAGAGTGCTTGAATATTTGGCGGTAAGGCATTTTACGGGCGGAAAAAGCTCGGCAATCCTCTGCCTGTCCGGACCTCCGGGAGTCGGTAAAACCTCCGTTGCGAAGTCGGTTGCACGTGCGCTTGGGAGAAAATACGTCCGTGTATCCTTGGGCGGTATCCATGACGAGGCCGATATACGAGGTCACAGAAAAACGTACATAGGCTCCATGGAGGGCAGAATCATGGCTGCAATGAAGGAGGCGGGAACTAAAAATCCGCTTATTCTTCTTGATGAGATAGACAAGATGGGAGCGGATTACAAGGGCGACCCGTCGGCGGCGCTTCTTGAGGTGCTGGATTACGAGCAAAATTCAGCCTTTAGGGATCATTATCTTGAGGTGCCGTTTGATTTGTCAAAGGTATTGTTTATCACAACGGCAAATACTCTCGATACAGTATCACGTCCTCTGCTTGACAGAATGGAGATAATCGAGCTTTCGGGATATACATATGAGGAAAAGTTCCACATAGCGTCGGAATACCTTGTAAAAAAGGCTCTCGACAAAAACGGACTGACCGACAAGCAGCTTAAGATAACGGACGAGGCTATACGTGAAATTATAGATTATTACACACGTGAGGCGGGAGTGCGAAAGCTTGAGCAGACGCTTGGCACTCTTGCAAGAAAGGCTGCAAAGACAATACTTGACGGTGATAAAAAATCCATTCGCATAACGCCGAAAAATCTCGAAGATTATCTCGGTAAGCGCAGGTATCATATTGATATGATGAACGACAAAAGCGAGGTCGGAGTTGTGCGGGGGCTTGCGTGGACGTCCGTGGGCGGCGAAACGCTGTCGGTTGAGGCAAACGTAATGGACGGCACGGGCAAGGTGGAGCTTACCGGAAAGCTCGGTGACGTTATGAAGGAGTCGGCAATGGCGGCAATAAGCTATATCCGCTCAAAAGCCGATACACTCGGGATAGACGGTGAATTTTATAAAAATAAGGATATACATATCCACGTTCCGGAGGGCGCAGTGCCGAAGGACGGCCCGTCGGCGGGAATAACCATGGCAACGGCGCTTGTGAGTGCATTGTCAAACAAGCCTGTCCGAAACGATATTGCAATGACGGGCGAGATTACCTTAAGGGGCAGAGTGCTGCCGATAGGCGGACTTAAGGAAAAATCCCTTGCGGCATACCGTGCCGGAATAAGAACGGTGATTATCCCGGAGGAGAACAAGCCGGATATAGACGATATACCGGAGGAAATCAGAAAAAGTATAAAATTTATCCCGGCGCAGAATATGGACGCAGTGTTGAAGCGTGCGCTGAAGTAAAGGCGCCGCACAGGCGGCACCCTTACCGATGCTTCATATTAATCAGTCGCACATACAGGTTACAATAACGATTATGATAAGAACCCAGATTATCATATCAAGATCGAAATCGCAGCCGTGTCTTTCACGGTTTTCACACATGGCTGAAGTCCTCCTTTCTCGGGAATTGTAATGTATACTATGAAAATTTATAAAAAAATGTTACATTATTCAAAAAAACAGACTCAAGCCTCTTGAAATTTCTGCGCAAATGGGGTACAATATATAAAGATGAGGGAGGGTATTCAACCTTGGATAAAAGTAAAATTGACAGAATAAACGAGCTTGCGAGAAAATCAAAAACAGTGGGTCTCAGTAATGAGGAACGCATAGAGCAGGCTGCGCTGCGTAAGGAATATCTCGAAGCGGTGCGAATCAATTTTAAGGCGACTCTCGACAGTATAGAAATAAAATAATTCAAAAGGAGTATTTTACCGACATGTCTCTTATTTTACCGGAGGGCTATAAGTCTGCATTAGACGGAAGGCGAACCGAAAAAGCAATCAAATCAATAAAGGATACGTTTCAGCATGAGCTGATAAATGCGCTTAATCTGCAAAGAATATCAGCGCCGCTGTTCGTAAGACCGGAAACGGGAATAAACGATAACCTAAACGGAACGGAGCGACCGGTTGCGTTTGATGCGCCGTGCATAGGCGGTGATTTGGAAATCGTACATTCGCTTGCAAAGTGGAAAAGGGTAACTCTCGGCAAGTACGGATTCTCAAAGGGCGAGGGTCTTTACACCGACATGAACGCAATAAGACGTGACGAGGAACTGGACAATCTTCATTCGATTTACGTTGACCAGTGGGACTGGGAGGTCGTAATCGACAAATCCGAAAGAAACCTTGAAACGCTGAAAAAGACGGTCAAAAAAATATATTCGGCAATAAAGGCAACAAACGCAATCATAAAGCAGAAGTATCCGGAGCTTAATACCGAGCTGCCCGATGATATTACGTTTATTACAACTCAGGAGCTTGAGGATATGTATCCCGAGCTTGAGCCTAAGGAAAGAGAGGATAAGCTTTTAAGAGAAAAGAAAGCGGTGTTCCTCATGCAGATAGGCAAGGTACTTAATTCCGGCAAAAAGCACGACGGCAGAGCGCCCGACTATGACGATTGGGAACTCAACGGCGATATATTGGTATATTATCCGCTGCTTGACATTTCCTTTGAGCTGTCAAGCATGGGTATAAGAGTTGACGAGGAGGCACTCAAAAAGCAGATAGCCGAGGCAAACTGCCCCGAAAGGCTTGAGATGGAGTTCCATAAGCGTCTGCTTAACGGCGAGCTGCCGTACACGATAGGCGGCGGCATAGGTCAGTCAAGACTGTGCATGATAATGCTCGGCAAGGCTCACATAGGTGAGGTTCAGGCGTCAGTATGGAGCGATGATATGATAAAAACGTGCAAAGAGCATGGTATAAATTTGATATAAACAATATCTTGAAAGGATTAAACTTATGAAAACGGTTATAAAACAGCTTTTCCGCAATACGGACGAGTTTGCGGATAAGGAAATCACAATATCCGGCTGGATACGCAACATACGTGTGTCAAAAAGTTTTGGATTTATAGAGGTAAACGACGGAAGCTTTTTCAAAACGCTTCAGATAGTAATCGAAGATGAAAAGCTTGATAATTTCAAGGAGCTGTCAAAGCTTAACGTTGGTGCGGCAATCACGGCAAGAGGTATTCTTGTGCCTACGCCGGAGGCAAAGCAGCCGTTTGAGCTTAAGGCGGACAGCGTGACGGTAGAAGGAGCGTCCCGCCCCGAATACCCGCTGCAAAAAAAGCGTCACTCGTTTGAATATCTGCGTACGATAGCGCATCTGCGTCCGAGGACAAACACCTTCTCGGCGGTATTCCGCATACGTTCGATGATTGCATACGCAATCCACAGCTTTTTCCAGGAGAGAGGATTTGTGTACGTTCACACTCCGATAATAACCGCAAGCGACTGCGAGGGTGCGGGCGAGATGTTCAAGGTTACGACTATGGATTTGGACAACGTTCCCAAAAACGAGGACGGAAATACCGATTATTCAAAGGATTTCTTCGGCAAGCCGACAAATCTTACGGTAAGCGGTCAGCTTAACGTTGAAACGTTCTGCATGGCTTTCAGAAACGTGTACACCTTCGGACCGACCTTCAGAGCCGAAAACTCGAATACAACACGTCATGCGGCGGAGTTTTGGATGATTGAGCCGGAAATTGCATTTGCCGATCTGAACGACGATATGGAGCTTGCCGAGGCAATGCTCAAGTATATAATCAACTACTGCCTTGAGAACGCACCGGAGGAGATGGCATTTTTCAACCAGTTTGTTGACAAGGGTCTGCTTGAAAGACTCAACAACGTTGTATCAAATGAATTTGCAAGAGTAACGTATACAGAGGCAGTTGAAATGCTTAAAGAGCATAACGACAAATTTGAATATCCCGTTGAATGGGGAAGTGACCTACAGACGGAGCATGAGAGATACCTCACCGAGGAGGTATTCAAGCGCCCCGTATTCGTTACGGACTATCCCAAGGAGATAAAGGCATTTTACATGAAGCTAAACGACGATAACAAGACCGTTGCGGCAATGGATTTGCTTGTGCCGGGCGTAGGCGAGATTATCGGCGGCAGTCAGCGTGAGGAAAATTACGATACTCTCGTCCGCAAGATGCACGAATGCGGCCTTAACGAGGAGGATTACGGCTTCTATCTTGACTTGAGAAAATACGGAACAAACAAGCACGCAGGCTTTGGACTGGGCTTTGAAAGAGCGGTTATGTATATAACGGGTATGCAGAACATAAGAGATGTTCTGCCGTTCCCCAGAACAGTTGGAACTGCGGAATATTAATTGGAATTTTGTAGGGGTGGCAGGACTGCCCCTACTTTTATCTATTGGGAAAGGAATTGTATACTATGATGAGTTTGGTTTATATTATATGTGCGGGGCTTGCTGTCGCTTTTGCTTACAAGCTTAACGTAATTCTCGGAATAATCGTGTCGCTTGGCATTTTTGCATATGCGGCATACAGCTACATTCCGACATTCTGGGCGGTAAAGGCGCAGAAAGCCTTTGCGGCGGGCGACTTTAAAGCGGCAAAAAGACTTTATAAAAAAGCCATCGACACAAACCGTGCA
>JAXDRV010000105.1:0-4484 GCA_034090805.1 Clostridia bacterium | reverse complement strand
AACCTCCTCACACCCTCTTGCAACGCCTTTTGCCGCCTTTTTTGTAAGCTCTTCTCTGAACTCATCAAGCATTCCCGTTACTTTTCCCAATCCGTCAAGACTTATCTGCATTAATAACCGCCGCCTTCCGCCAAATCCTCTACCGCCGTTATTTTGTTTCTGTAGGTCTGTTCTCTCTCACGTGCCGCAAGCTCCGCTTCTTCCTTTGCGTCGGTAACAAAATCAAGCTGCCCCAAAAGCGTCTCGTCCGATACAATCTCCTTAAGCTGATTTATCATCTCCGCCGTTTCAAGGTTGTTCGCCGGCAGATTTCTTGTAAATATCACATCAACCTGTGACACCGGTACCTCCGCCATGCTGTTCTTCTTTGCAAGGAACGCATTATATAACTTAAACCGTTTCTTCAGTCCCTTTGCAATATACCGCTCCTTATTCCTCACGTGCTGCTCAAAGCCCATAAGCTTATACTTTATCGCAACACCCGACAGGTTGCTCCCGAAGCTCTCATCCGACAAATCCGGCACCATTGAAAAGCGGTGTATGTCCTGTTTCAAATCATTCCTTAGGATATTTATGTCGCTCTCCGTCATGGACTTTGACAAATACTTTGCGTCCGACAAATCATCTCCCATCAAAATACGCTCCTCACGGAGTTTTTTCGCCTGTTCGCTGTCAATCTCTATTCCCTTAAGAAACAGGAATGCATCAACAAACTGCTCCTTGTCGTTCACTCTGTCGGAGCAAAGCAGATTATATGCGTCAATGAGCGGTATAAGCTGTTCAAAATCCCCCTGACGCTCCGCATTGTTCTTGTATTCTATAAGCGGCACACCGCCGAAATAATGCGGTGCTTCACCCTCAAGCGTCATGCTCCGCCAGTCCTCTTTGTCCGATGTAAACTCTCGCACCGTTTCCGCATCGTACACAGTGCAGCTTACACCGATACAGTTTCCGCTTATGTCATACCGCTTGTAATAATACACTCCGAACAAAGGCTTTTTTGCCGCTGTTCCGTCATACACAACAAACGCCGTTTTGGGATTGAGTGACACGCTTTTCACCCTGCCCTCCTCATCGGCATATATCAGCTCATACGCTCTGCCGTAAATACTCGCATTTTTGACAAGCTCGCTGTCAAGGCTTGCAATGTCCTGCTCTAAGTATTCGTTATTGAGTGCGCTTATGTCAAACTCCGCCGCCGCCGAATACGTCACCGGATTTCCGGTAAGGTACGAGGTTGTTATATCCGTTATGTATTTCGCATGGTTGCATACAACCCTGTTGTTTGCTATTCCCTTGCTTGTCCTTGTACGGTTTAATATATCATGCTCGCCCTTGTAATATTTCTCAAGCCTGTTAAACCGCTCCGTATTTCCCGAATGCTTATCAATAAGCTGTGCCGACAGAGCCGCCGTTATACCTTGCTCTGCCGTTATTTTATCTATTACCATGTTATCCTGTCCTTTCGCCAAATCTAACCCGTTAATTCGGACGAGTTACGCTTGCGGATGTCTGAGTCCGAATAAAAGCAAAAATACTCTTAAATCCAAAACCGATATTTTACGGCTACCATATCTCTATATCCTTTCGCTCTACCACCCTTGCTCGTCTGTTCTTCATCTCGTCCTCAAGTGCGTATCTCACTGCGTCTATGGAGTGGTTATTTTTATCCGGATACCCGTCCTTAAATCCGTCATTTCCGTCCGGCTCAAGCTCATAATCGTAAAACTCCCTTGCCGTTTCCGGGCAGCGTTCGTTATCGATTATGATTTTCTCAAGACTTTGCAGGAATTTGATACCGTACTCCACGCTGTCGGGACCTTTTCTCGCTCCGATAACCCTCAAGCCGTAGGAACGCAGCTCCGCTATCGATTTAGGCTCTGCGCTGTCACATACTATCGCACCGCCGCCAATTGATTGGGATTTTATCATTTCCGCCGCCCTTGCGTTCGATAAGCCTTTTTTGTATATCTCATCAAAAATATACAACCGCTTGCGTTTCCTGTCAAAATGGCACACCACAAACACAAACGGATCCGCCGCATATCCGAAATCGATACCCTTTTTGATTTTATCAAATGCCTTCATTTCCTCCGCAGTGATTTTACGCAGAGTAACATTTGCAAACACCGTGCCGCCCGTCCCCGTAACCTCGCCGAGGTACTCGTGTGCGTATTTGTCCGGCTTTGTTTTCTTTAAATGCTCCGCCTCGATTATGAACTGCTCACCGAGCCATTCTTTCGGGACTTCAAGATAACTGCTGTGGTGTACAAGCTTATTGGGTGCGGTTTCCGTTACCTCTTTATTTACCCAATTCCTTTGTGCCTTTGGCGGGTTGTAGGTATAAAATACCGTAAACCTTTCACCGCCACGCATCAATGACTGATTAATTGTGCGTATCTCCTCCATGCCGCCGAACTCGTCACATTCCTCGTACCAGATATATCGGATATATCCCTTATGTACCTTTGTGGACTTGAGCTTTTTTGGCTTATCCGCACCACGAAACAAAATCCGCTGTCCCGTGGGAGTGTATATCAATTCAAGCGGACTTAGCTTGCACTGCCACATCGCCGATACTCCCAGCTTGTCAATCGCCCATACAAGCTGTTCATATACGCTGTCCTTTAGATATAACCCCACCTTGCGGATAACAACGGCGTTTGTGCCCTCGTTTTCCATGATTCCGAGAATTATTTCAACCGACACAAACGATGACTTCGTTGACCCTCTGCCGCCCTTTAGCCAGTAATGCGTGTGCCGTTCGTCAAGCACATCGTAGAAAACATCGTAAAATGAAGGTGCTATAACGTCAGTCAGCTCTGTCATTGTCATCACTCCTTGGAATATTGTTTATTATCTGTACGACACCGCCCTCAGCCTGCGTCCTTTCGGTAAACAGTGCGTAATACTTGCCCAAAAGCTCCGCAGCCTTAAGACGCTCCTTTTCATCGGGGGTCTTATCCATAAGCCGTGCCTCCGAACAGCCTTCTCCGGTGCCTTCCACGACTACAACCTCAGCCTTAGACTGTCCCCGCAGCACCGAGGTAAGGTACTCTATGACTTCCTTTGCGTCCGCCGTGCGCTCATCGTGCAGCTCCTCAAGACGTTCTGAAATATATGTTTTTACCTCAACATTTTTTAACAATCTGTTAGCTGCCGAACCTGCTACCATATCATTTTTTATATTCGGATACGCTTTTTTATACGCAAGCGTACCGTTGCATTTATTTGCTATGTATTCATCACAGAACAGCTTCTGCTTGTCTGTCATCGTCCTCACCTCTCTTTTACCGTCGGCTCGGGCATGGTACGCCCCGAAGTCGTGCCCGAACCTATCTCATAGCTGCGCATACAAAAGGCACACCCAAAGGATGCGCCCTGTATTAAAGAAGATGCCCGCCGATTGCGGTATCCCGTTGTATGCTGTTTTTACATTTTACATTATATCACAGGTGCAATGTAACATTCAATAACATCTTTTATTTTTTGTAAAGCTAAACCATGTAATCTATATACGTGCATTCGGCTGTAATTCATATTATACGCAATGTCCTCCCATGTCCTAAAATTTATGTATCTTGAAATCAACAGTGTACGCAGTCGGCTGTCGTCCAATTCATTTATCGCTGATAAAATCTCTTGCTTTACCGCATACAACTCATCTATACGCCTGTCAATCCGTTCTGAATACGAGGCGTATTCAACAAACTTTTTCTCAGACGCATTCCCTTGCGACACTTGTGTTTTTTCATTCCCCGTGCTGCTTGTTGCATTTACGGCACGGGCAAAGGCTTTTTCCTGTTCATGTAAAAGCTCGTTTATTTCGCTGTCTATTCCATATGCTCTATTAAGCCACCGCTTTACCTGCTGTGTTGTCAATCTATCACCCCCATGTTACTCACAATAAAATATCCGTCCGTCCCTCTCGCACCTGATACCACGCTTGTTAAGATACTCAATCATATATCCCAGTGCGTCACCGCTCCTTTCGGCTGTTGTGACAATCTCATCGGCGCAGCGCATGACGTTGTTTATGCGCCGCCTGCGGAAGTTGTACGGCGGGCAGGTCAGCGGATACAGAAGCAGCGCAAGCGGTGCGGCCATGAACACATGGTGCGGTGATTTCTGCGCTAAGCAAGAAAAGTCAACCTTGAAATCCCGTTCCAGTTCGTCACTGATTTGTTCCACCGTCCGTAATTGTTTTACACCGACTGCATCTATAAGCGGCTTTGCCGCCTCGCAGTACCGCACAAGCCGCCGCTTGCCGTAGCCGTAGAGCCTGTGCAGTGCGAACAATATCGAAAATGACGCATATGTCGCACCGTCCTTTGTGTTTTTCCTGTCAACGGAGCGGTAAGCCTTTAAGACCTCACTGCCGCCACGTCTGCGTAAGTCCTCGAACCCCGCACAGCGTGCGGCGGCACTGCGCCGTACCGCCTCATCCGGATGCAGTACGGCTCTTTGCGCTTCGTATTCGGATA
>JAXDRV010000104.1:0-70073 GCA_034090805.1 Clostridia bacterium | reverse complement strand
CTTTGACAGCTTGAACAAAAGCTCAAAATCAAGCGTTTCGGACGGAATTTCCGGGGTAACCCCTCGTGCGCCGCAGCCGATGAGGTACAGCATATATTTGACCGTGTAATTCATAATCACACTTCCTTTGCATTGTTTTATAATTATTTTATCATAAATCAATAAAAAGAGCAACAAAAATTTTAAGATAATTGTCAACCTAAAATTAATAAAATGGTTGACAATAAAAAAAACTATGGTGTATAATAGCAATATTAAGATAATAACAGGAGGAATTACAATGAATTTAAAAACAAAAACACAAAACCTTACGGCTGCGGGAGTGCTTGCGGCTCTGCTGTGCGTATCGGCATACATATCGATACCGCTTGGCTTCACGCCGACACCGCTGACACTGCAAACTCTGGCGATAAATCTTATAGCGATAATGCTTGCACCGTCAATGTCATTTATGACGGTTCTGGTGTATATTCTTGTCGGACTTGTCGGAGTGCCTGTATTTTCGGGCGGAGCGGGAGGCCCGGCAAAGCTGTTCGGTCCTACGGGGGGATATATTTTGGCGTTTCTTGTGTCTGCGCCTATTATGTCTTTTACAAAAGAGTGGTTTGTAAAGCTGTTCGGTAAATTTATTAAATCGGAAACAACGGCAAAAATCATCGGCTATGCCGTAAATGCTGTGATTGTCGGAATGGTTATTATATATGTGATAGGCAGCATATACATGAAATTTATGCTCGGAAAATCCTTCGGAGCGGTGCTTATGATGGCGGTGGTTCCGTTTATACCGCTTGATTTGTTAAAATGCGTGCTTGCGGCGGTTATTGCCGTGCCGGTGATGAAAGCACTGAACAGATAAAGACATAGTAAAAGAGCGACCGAATTTTGCGGCCGCTCTTTTTAAATTATTCAACCGTAACCGATTTTGCGAGGTTTCTCGGCTTATCTATGTCGCAGCCCTTGAGGGACGCAACGTAATATCCGAAAAGCTGCAACGGGACAACCGAAAGCGAGGGAAGAAGAGCTTCGTTTATTGCGGGAATTTTTACAACATAGTCCGCAACCGTTTCCATGTTCTCATGCTCCTCTGTTGTTACTCCCATAACGACAGCACCTCTTGCCTTAACCTCCTTGACGTTCGATACCGTTTTGTCAAACAGCTCCTTGCCCGTAGCAAGAGCGACAACAAGCGTGCCTTTCTCGATAAGCGATATTGTGCCGTGCTTCAATTCGCCTGCGGCATAAGCCTCCGAATGGATATACGAAATTTCCTTAAGCTTAAGTGAGCCTTCGAGAGATACGGCATAATCGAGGTTTCTACCGATAAAGAATATCGAGTGGCAGTTGTAGAACTTCGAGGCAAGGAATTGTATTTCCTCCTTGTTTTCGAGTATCTCCGATATTTTGTCGGGAAGAGCCTCTATATCCTTAACAAATGCTGCGTATTCGCCTGATGTCACCATGCCCAGCTTTTCAGCCATGTAAATCGAAATGAGATACATAACCGCAAGCTGCGTGCTGTATGCCTTTGTGGTGGCAACGGCAATTTCGGGGCCTGCCCATGTGTATATAACATCGTCCGATGCGTTTGCGATTGCCGAGCCGACAACGTTTACAATCGAAAGTATTCTTGCGCCGTGGTTTTTAGCCTCTTTAAGAGCCGCAAGAGTGTCTGCCGTTTCGCCCGACTGAGAAATTACGATAACAAGGTCGTTTTTGCCGACTATCGGATCGCAGTATCTGAACTCTGAGGCGATTTGAACCTCAACCGGTATGCGGCACATCTTCTCTATAACGTATTTTCCGACAACACCTGCGTGATATGCGCTTCCGCACGCAACGATATATATTTTGCGTATGCTTTTGATGTAATCGGCAGTCATGGAAATATCGTCAAGCACAACCTTGCCGTCCTTTATTCTCGGACTTATCGTGTCACGGATTGCCTTGGGCTGTTCTTCCATTTCTTTCATCATAAAATGCTCGTAGCCGCCCTTTTCCGCTGCGCTTATATCCCAGTTTACAACCGACACTTCCTTTTCGACAAGCTCTCTGTCGGTATTGTAAACCTTTACCTCGTCCTTTTTAAGAACAACTATCTCGTTGTCCTCAAGGTAATATATGTTGCGTGTGTGGTTAAGTATCGCAGTTACGTCCGAAGCAATGAAATTTTCGTTTTCGCCCAGACCCACAATCATCGGACTTGCTTTTCTTACGGCAACAAAGCTGTCGGGGTAGTCTGCGCAGAGTACGCCCAGAGCATACGAGCCCTCAACCCTGTTTATAACCTTTATCATGGCATCTATGATGTCGCCATTGTAATAATATTCAAAAAGATGAGCTATAACCTCGGTATCTGTTTCCGAAATAAATTCAAAGCCCTTTTCGGTCAGCTTTTTCTTGAGTGAGATGTAATTTTCGATAATACCGTTGTGAACAACGCTGAAACGGCCGTCCATTGAGATATGCGGGTGAGCGTTTTCGTCCGACGGCTCTCCGTGAGTCGCCCATCTTGTATGTCCTATGCCCATTGTTCCCGTAACGCTTTTGCCGCCGTCTGTTTTTTCGGAAAGCACCGCAAGCCTGCCCTTTGCCTTGCTTACGTTAAGCTTGCCGTCGCTGAAGGTAGCGATGCCGGCGCTGTCGTAGCCTCTGTATTCAAGCTTGGACAAGCCCTCAAGCAAAATCGGGGCAGCCTGTCTTTCACCTATGTATCCTACTATACCGCACATAAAAGTCACCATAACCTTTCCGCCCGTAATAAAATATAACGCTCCGCCACGGGCGATGCGGTGCGCTGAATATATACCTTCTTTTCGTTAAGCCGAAATTGATACATTCATTTTACAACAAATTCAATAAATTTTCAATATATTTTTTGTGAAATTTTTATTTTTTGTATATTTTATATAATAACGTGAAAACACCCCACAGGATTATTGATAAATAGGGATTAATTTCGTCAAATCAACCACTTTACAAATCGTCTGAAAAGGTATATAATAATAAGGTGTCAATTTATGCCGCTTAAGGGCGGCGGAACGGAGATAAAAATGCAGGATATATTAAGAGATATTGCCTCGGCGCAGAGGATAGTCATTAAGGTCGGAACATCAACTCTTACATACGGAACGGGTAAGATGAATTTAAAACGAATAGACCGCATGGCTATGATTTTGAGTGATCTGCACAACAGGGGCAAGGAGATAATACTTGTATCGTCGGGAGCGATCGGCGTGGGAGTCGGAAAGCTCGGCTTAAAGGGAAAACCGACCTCGGCAAAGGAGCTTCAGGCGGTGTCGGCTGTCGGACAGTGCGAGCTGATGTATCTTTATGACAAGGTTTTTTCGGAATACAACAACACGGTTGCGCAGATACTGCTTACAAAGGACGATATATCGATCCCCAAGCGCAAGCGCAACACTCAGAATACCGTAACAACCTTGCTTGAGATGGGAATTATACCTGTTGTAAACGAAAATGACACCGTTGCGATAGATGAAATCGAAATAGGCGACAACGATACTCTTTCGGCACTTGTTGCGGATTTTGTCGATGCGGATTTGCTTGTGCTGTTTTCGGATATTGACGGTCTTTATAGCGAGGATCCGCATAAAAACAAGGACGCAGAGCTTTTACGCACCGTTTACGATATATCTGCCGTAAGGAAATCGGCGGCAGGCTCTGCCGGGACGCAGGGTACGGGCGGCATGGTTACAAAGCTTGACGCTGCCGAGATTGCCACATCGGCTGGTATACATATGGTAATAGCCAACGGTGCAGACATGGATGTGCTTTATGATTTGCTTGACGGAAAGCCGGTCGGGACGCTGTTTGTATCAAAGAATTTTCACTGTGAGAAAGGGGAGAGCGGGATATGACAGAGGAGCTTTTGACAAAGGGTACGCTTGCGAAGTCGGCGGCGGAGGCTCTTGTTTCGGCGGAAACCGTAACAAAGGACAATGCTCTCGAAAAAATCGCCGAGGCGCTTGTAAGGCGCACCGATGAAATAATAGCCGCAAACAAGCTTGACCTTGAGGCTGCGGAAAAAAACGGAATGAAAAAGGCAATGATAGACAGACTTTCGCTTAATGCCGAAAGAATAAAGGGCATTGCCGAGGGTGTTTTGCAGGTGCGTGCGTTAAATGACCCGATAGGCGAGGTTGTTAATATGCAGAAGCGTCCGAACGGACTGCTGATAGGGAAAAAGCGTGTGCCGCTGGGAGTTATTGCGATTATTTACGAGGCGCGTCCGAATGTCACGGTTGATGCGGCGGCTCTGTGCCTTAAGACCTCGAACGCTTGCATATTAAGAGGCGGCAGCGAGGCGATAAACTCAAACAAGATGCTGATGAAAATCATGCAGGAGGCTGCATATGAGGCGGGGATACCGGAGGGTGCGCTGAATATAGTCGAGGACACCTCAAGGGAAACGGCTGCGGAGCTTATGAAGATGAACGGATATATCGATCTGCTTATTCCAAGAGGCGGCAAGGGACTTATTAAGACGGTTGTCGAAAACGCAACAGTGCCTGTCGTTGAAACGGCGGCGGGGAATTGTCATGTATACGTTGACGGAGCGGCGGATCTCGATATGGCACTTGATATTGTGCTTAACGCAAAGGTGCAGCGGCCGTCTGTGTGCAATGCTGCGGAAACGTTGCTTGTGGACAGAAAGATTGCGGGCAAATTCATTCCGATGGTGTTTGACGCTCTGAAAAATAAAAACGTTGAGATAAGAGCGGATAAGGAATCCAAGGAATATTATTCGGATGTAAACGATGCCGACGAGGAGGATTATTACACCGAATACAATGATTACATTATAGCCGCAAAGGTGGTTGACGGCGTTGACGAGGCGATAGCGCATATCAACAAATACAACACAAAGCATTCCGAGGCGATAGTGACAGACAGCTACTCCGCACAGGAGAAATTCCTCAACTGCGTTGACGCTGCTGCGGTTTACGTTAATGCCTCGACACGATTTACGGACGGCTTTGAGTTTGGATTTGGTGCTGAAATAGGAATCAGCACCCAAAAAATGCACGCAAGAGGTCCCATGGGTCTTGAGGCGCTGACATCAATAAAGTATGTTATCTACGGAAACGGTCAAATAAGAGAGTGATTTAATTAGGTAATTGCGAAATATCGGTTTGGGATTTGAGAGTGTTTTTGAGTTTATTCGTACTCAAACATCCCTTGCGGTAACTCGTCCGAACAAAATCAAAAACACTCTCAAATTCTATAATTTGGGGAGAATTTGTGATGTTTATGATTGAGTTTCGGTGAGTTCCGAGCGAGAGCGAGGGTGTGTAGGGGCGGTGTCCCTGCCGCCTCGTAATCAAAATTCCGAAGAAATTTCATATTTCGCAATCACCCGGAGTAATTTAATAAAAAGGAGATGTAAAAAAATGATTATTATAATGAAAGATAACGCAACCGAAGAACAGATTAAAAATGTCGAACACGTGCTTGCGGATTTCGGTTTTAAAACTCACCCGATTGTCGGCGAGGCTAAGTGCATTATCGGCGCTATCGGAGATAAGCGTCAGCTGAGCATGAATCAGATAACGACTCTTTCGGGAGTTGAAAACGTAGTACCGATTATGCGTCCCTTTAAGCTTGCATCAAAGGAGCTTAAGAAAACACCGTCCGTTATAGATGTCGGTTACGGCGTTCAGGTCGGCGGAGAGCGGCTTGCGGTATTTGCGGGACCCTGCGCCATTGAGAGTCAGGAGCAGTTTACCGAGGTAAGCCGCCTTTGCAAGGAGGCGGGAGCAAATATTTTAAGAGGAGGAGCTTTTAAGCCTCGTTCCTCGCCCTATTCGTTCCAGGGACTTGCGGGTGACGGTCTGAAGATTATGTACAACAGCGGTCACGAGCTTGGTATGCCCATATGCACCGAGGTGCTTGACACGAGAGATGTTGAGCTTGTTGCGAATTTTGCGGATATTATGCAGATAGGCGCAAGAAATATGCAGAATTTCCAGCTTCTTAAGGAGGTCGGAAAGTGCAATAAGCCTATACTTTTAAAGAGAGGTCTTGCCTGCACGATGGAGGAGTGGCTGATGGCTGCCGAGTATATCATGAGTGAGGGCAATGAAAAGGTTATCCTCTGCGAAAGAGGTATAAGAACATACGAAACAGCAACAAGAAACACCTTTGACATAAGCGCAATTCCCGTTGCAAAGGAGCTTTCGCATCTGCCGATTATCGGCGATCCGAGCCATGCGGCAGGTACGTACAAATACGTTTCCGCAATCGCAAAGGGTGCTGTGGCAGCCGGTGCGGACGGACTTATGATAGAGGTTCACAACTGCCCCGAAAAGGCAGCCTCGGACGGTGCGCAGTCGTTAAAGCCGGACAAGTTTGCGGTGCTTATGCAGGAGCTTGACCCGATTGCAAAGGCTGTCGGAAGGAAGCTGCTGTAATGCTGGGGTATCTCGGACCTGAGGGTACGTTTTCGCATCAGGCGGCTCTCGAATGGTCGGACGGTAAGGAGGAGCTTAAACGCTTTATCTCAATGCCGGAAATGATACGTGCCGTTGACTGCGGTGAAATCGAAAAGGCGATCGTCCCGATAGAAAATTCCATAGAGGGTGGAGTGAACGCAACAACCGACACGCTTGCGCTTGAGGCGGACGTGTATATAACCGGCGAATATATACTTAAAATATGTGAAAATCTGATGGTGAAAAAGGGTGCGGACATCAAAGATATAAAAATCATCACCTCGCACCCTCAGCCGATAGGTCAGTGTGCGCATATGCTTGCGGAGGAATTTCCGAATGCCGTTACGGAGGCTGCACCGTCAACCTCGGCTGCTGCGGAAAGAGTGTCGGCCGGTGACGGCAGTGTTGCGTGCATAGGCTCTGCGGCGAGTGCCGCTCTTTACGGTCTTGACATAGTAAAAGCCGACTGCGCCGATGACAAGCGCAATTCGACACGCTTTGTAATAATCGAGAAAACCCCGTGCCGCAGTGTGACGGAGCATGATAAAACCTCGATAGCCTTCACATTGGAAAATAAGCCGGGTGCGCTGTATAATGCGCTTAAGCTGTTTGCCGATACGGGTATAAATATGGTTAAGATTGAGTCAAGACCTCTTAAGGATAAGCTTGGGCGGTATATTTTTCTTGTTGACATAGAGGGCAATATTGACGATGCGGGAATTTATTTTGCGCTTGACAAGCTGAAAAGCAGCACGGATTATTACAAATTTCTCGGCTCATATGAAAGGTACATTCAGAATGAAGAAAAATAAATTTATACAGGAAAGCTTCGGAATATCGGACAGCGTGTTAAATCTCGTTGATATTGCAGAAAAGCAGCTTGCGGAGCAGTTTAAGCGTGTTGATGATATTGCTCAGATAAATCAGCTGCGTGTTATGAAGGCGTTTTCGGACAACAGAGTCAGCGAGGCGCATTTTGCGGCGACTACAGGCTACGGCTATGACGATTTGGGACGTGATACTCTCGATAAGGTGTATGCGCAGCTTTTCGGAACGGAGGACGCACTCGTAAGGCATAATTTCGTAAACGGAACTCATGCGCTTTCGACGATGCTTTTCGGGATTCTGCGTCCGGGCGATATACTCGTTTCCGTAACGGGAAAGCCGTATGACACGCTTGAGGAGGCAATCGGAATGAGCGGAGAGCCGGGACACGGCTCGCTTAAGGATTTCGGGGTGGAATATGCAGAGATTGCCCTCGGAAAGGACGGAATGCCCGATTATGAGGCAATAGGCTTCACGCTCACGCATATGAACGTCAAGGCGGTTTTGATACAGCGTTCAAAGGGTTACGGCTGGCGGCCTACGTACAGTCCTGAGGAAATCGGGAAAATCGTTGCTTTTGTTAAGGAAAAATCGCCCGAAACGATATGCGTTGTAGATAACTGCTACGGCGAATTTGCCGACATAAATGAGCCTACGCATTTCGGAGTGGATTTGGCGGCGGGATCGCTTATCAAAAATCCGGGCGGCGGAATTGCTCCGGGCGGCGGATATATAGCGGGGCGTGCAGATCTTGTAGAGCTGTGCGCATATCGTCTGACGTCTGTCGGAATAGGCAAGGAATGCGGCGCAACGTTCGGACTGAATCGGTATATGTATCAGGGATTGTTCATGGCTCCGCATATAACGGCACAGGCGATAAAATCGGCGCTGCTTTGTTCGGCGGTGTTTAAAAATCTCGGCTTTGATGTTGACCCGCAGCCGGAGGCGGCAAGATACGATATTATACAATCGATAAAATTCGGCTCACCGGAGAAGATGATCGCATTCTGCGGCGGGATACAGCAGGGAGCGCCTGTCGACAGCTTTGTGACACCGGAGCCTTGGGATATGCCGGGGTATTCAGATAAGGTAATAATGGCGGCGGGAGCGTTTGTTCAAGGTTCGTCAATCGAGCTTTCGGCAGACGGACCGATTAAGGAGCCGTATATCGCATATATGCAGGGCGGGTTGACGTATGAGTCGGCAAAGCTTGGGATTATGGTTGCCGCACAGAAAATAATGGAGCTTTAAAAATCGGCAGGGTATTGACTAAAACACGCAATGTGTGATATAATAAAAACAGGTATATGAGATCGGACTGCGATTTGCAATGCGTAAGCGGCGAATCGGAACACAGGTAGCGGAAAAATACCTGTTTTTACTGTGGATATGTAATTTGGTGAACGCCCGGCTATTTAAGATAACAGAAAGGAGAACACGATATTTGGCAAAACAGAAAAAATTAAAAATAATACCTCTCGGCGGTCTTGATGAGATCGGAAAAAATCTGACCGCATTTGAATACGGAAATGAAATTATAATGGTGGACTGCGGAATGGCATTCCCGGACGACGATATGCCCGGAGTGGATATGGTTATAAACGACGTGTCGTATCTGGAGCGCAACTGGCAGAAGCTGAGAGGAATCTTCCTCACGCACGGTCATGAGGATCATATAGGAGGACTTCCGTATTTCCTTAAGGCGATAAATGTACCGGTGTACGGAACGAGATTGACTCTCGGACTTGTGGAGCATAAGCTGAAGGAGCATAATCTCTTGTCGGAGGTAAAGCTTATCCGTGCGAGATACGGTCAGACGATAAATGCGGGGGATAATTTCAGAGTTGAATTTATCCGCACGAATCACTCCATTGCCGACAGTGCCGCACTGGCGATCAAAACTCCCCTCGGAACTGTGATACACATGGGAGATTTTAAAATTGACACAACGCCGATAGTCGGCGATATGATAGACCTCACAAGGCTCGGAGAGCTGGGCAAGGAGGGCGTACTGGCGCTTATGTCGGACAGTACGAACGTAGAGCGTCCCGGCTTTGCGATGAGCGAAAGGTCTGTCGGAGAAAAGTTTGAACAGATTTTCAAAAACTGCTCAAAGCGTATCATTGTAGCGACGTTTGCGTCGAACGTGCACAGAGTTCAGCAGATAATCGACGCAGCGGCGAAAAACGGCCGTAAGGTTGCGGTTTCGGGACGGAGCATGGAAAATATAGTTGAAATATCCATACTTCTCGGCTATATGAAGGTACCTGAGGGCGTGCTGATAAATATTGATAACATTAAAAAGTACAGACCGAATCAGATAGTAATCATAACAACCGGATCACAAGGAGAGCCGATGAGCGCACTCACACGTATGGCATACAGTGACCACAGAAAGGTTGAAATCACAAATAACGATCTTATTATACTGAGCGCAACGCCGATACCGGGAAATGAGAAGTCGGTGTCGAACGTTATAAACGAGCTGTTCAAGATAGGTGCGGAGGTTATTTACAAATCGCTTGCGGAGGTACACGTTTCGGGACATGCCTGCCAGGAGGAGCTGAAGATGATACTGGGACTTGTAAAGCCTAAGTATTTTATCCCGGTGCATGGCGAGCATAGGCATCTTGTGCTGCACAGCGCACTTGCGAACAAGGTCGGAATACCGCCCGAAAACTGCTTTATCTTAAGCAACGGATCGGTGCTTGAGCTGACGGATAAGGGCGCAAGAGTCACCGGAGAGGTTCAGGCGGGAAAGATTCTTGTAGACGGATTGGGAGTAGGTGACGTAGGGAATATCGTGCTGCGTGACAGAAAGCATCTTGCCGAGGACGGCTTGATAATTGTTGTGGTTACGATTTCCTCGGAAACGAGAAAGATGATTTCACGCCCCGATATAATTTCGCGCGGATTTGTGTATGTGCGTGAAGCGGAATTCCTCATGGAGGGAATAAAGGATATATCGGAGGAAGCGGTAAGAGCGAGCCTTGAGGGCAAGGGACATCTTGAATGGGCATCGGTAAAGAGCGGCCTAAAATCAGCCGTTGCAAGATATATCTATGACCAAACAAAGCGAAATCCCATGATTTTACCGATAATTGAAGAAGTATAAAAACACCCGCCCTCGGAGAATTTCTCCGAGGGCGGGTGTTTTGTGATGTATAACATTTTAATTTTGTATAATATTACCACTTTGGCTCATACTTCCTATATTGCAGCTGCAAAATATAGAACAAACGATAAAAGAAATTAAACGGTTCATAATGTGATTGTGATTTAACAGGAGCCAAAAAGCCTCGGACGGCATACACAGCAGTCCGAGGCTTTTGTTGTTATTTTATTCTCCTAAAAAATTCCTCCGAGGTTATTCCCGACGGGCGGTTGTAGCGTTTTAGAAGATACATACATTCGCTGTCGTGGGTGATTTCGTTTATGCCCTCCGTGCAGGAAAACGTCACCTTAAATCCCATTTCCTTAAGCACGTCAAAGCTCTCCTCGGAATACAGACCGTATGGGTAGGTGTATATTATCGGATAAAAGCCGCAGCGGCTGAAGCATTCCTGCTGAACACGCTCTGTGTCCTCGGCAAATATGCGCTTATACTCCTCAGTGCTTTCGCTCTGACGTTTTTTGGAGCCGCTGCGGCCGTCGCTGTTGTGGAAATTATAGGAGTGATTCCCTATCTCGCAGTTTTCGCTGACATACATTTCATAAACATCGCTCCAGCGCAGATACCCGTAATTCGGATTGGCTATGTCGGATTCAGTGTATTCATCGGTATATGCGCCGACAATACTGAAAATTCCCCGTGCATTGTTATCTTTCAGGATAGGAACGGCATAAAAAAGATTATTATAGCAGCCGTCGTCAAAGGTGAGCATTACAGGCTTAGGCGGCAGAGGGACGTTATTTTCAACATAATCAACAAGCTGCGCCGCCGAAATCGTGGTATATCCGAGTGAATGCAGGTATTTTATATCCAAATCGAGCTGCAACGGCGTTACGACGTATTTTCCTGAGCGTGACGTGTCCTTGAGTATGCTGTGATACATTATCACCGGCAACTGCACGCTGTTTATGTCCGAAACCGCCGGAATCCCTACATCTGCGCTCCGTATAAAAAACGCAAGCACAGCCGCATATAAAGCGATACCTATGATAAACCTCCTCCGAAGCATACCCGCACCTCCTTTGTTTAAGTCTATGACAAAATCAGAGGTGTTATGCGTACGCACAAAAAAAGACTGCGCCTTTGGCAGCGCAGTCTTTGGATATTTACGCTTTGTTGACCGAGCCGAACAGCTCCATCTTTTCTTTAACGATAACCTTGATAGCCTCAGCACCGGGAGCGAGAAGCTTTCTGGGGTCAAAGCCCTTGCCTTCGAGGTCCTTGCCTGCCTCGATGTACTTTCTTGTTGCCTCCTGGAAGTAAAGCTGACATTCTGTATTTACGTTAATTTTTGCAACGCCCAGTGAGATTGCCTTCTTTATCATATCCTCCGGAATGCCTGTGCCGCCGTGAAGAACGAGCGGAAGATCGCCTATGAGAGCCTTTGTTTTTGCAAGTGCGTCAAAATCAAGACCTGCCCAGTTTTCGGGATACTTGCCGTGGATATTGCCGATGCCTGCTGCGAGGAAATCTACGCCGAGGTCTGCAATCTTTCTGCACTCTTCGGGATCTGCGATTTCGCCTGCGCCGACAACTCCGTCCTCTTCGCCGCCGATTGAGCCTACCTCAGCCTCGATGGAAAGACCCATTGCGTGAGCAACCTTAACAAGCTCTGTTGTCTTTGCGATGTTTTCCTCGATGGGGAAGTGTGAGCCGTCAAACATGATTGACGAAAAACCTGCCTTTATGCACTTGTAGCAGCCGTCGTATGAGCCGTGGTCAAGATGCAGAGCTACGGGAACAGTGATGTTCATTTCCTCAATCATAGCCTTTACCATAGCGGAAACCGTCTTAAAGCCGGTCATGTATTTTCCCGCACCCTCCGAAACACCGAGTATTACCGGTGAGTTGTTCTCCTGTGCAGTGGCAAGAATTGACTTTGTCCATTCAAGATTGTTGATGTTGAACTGACCTACGGCATACTTGCCTTCAACCGCTTTTTTTAACATTTCTGTTGCTGAAACTAACATTATAATTCCTCCTATTTGTATTTAACATAAAATAATTTATATTATTTTAACTATTTTAAGATGAACGACCCTGCGTTCAGAAGCTGCTCAAGCGTGTTCTCGTCCGGGACAATAGTCCGTGAAAGTCCACATTCCGAGCAGATAAGAAATATTCCGTCCTCATGGACGGTTGCGCCGATTTTTTCGCAGCCGCACCGGCATTTTATCTTATGGTCTATGGCAAGAGCGTTAAGCCTTGTCAATATTTCATAAATTAAATCCGGCTCATCGTCGTATTCCGCCTCAAGCTCCTCGTAGATCTTCATAACCTCGTCAAGCTTTTTGTTTACCGCATTGCTGCTGCCTATGAAAAATATATCAATTCCCGATTCTGGGCATTTAAAGGAAACAAGCGTCCTTTTCCACACGCTGTCGGCGGCGATGTAAAAGGAGTGAACTCCTCCGCATACGGGACATTCCGCATCTATTCTGTATTTTTTGTTTTTCGGTGCAATGGTAACACATTGCTCGCCGCAGCCCTTTGACCTGCATTTAAGCACAACGGACTTCCCGCCCGAAAAATCAAATGCGGAAAGCGACATCTGCGACACCGTTGAACAGAACGGACATACGCAGGCGGCAGTTTTATTGTAATCTATCAGCATATCCTGTCCTTTCCCGTCAGCCGTCGGTACCTATTTTGTTATCCCTTGCCCAGAAAAACAAATACTGCTGGGCAAATCCGCCGAGCTCGCCAAATTTTTGCTCCGCAAGCTCCGATACCTCTTTTACCGACGCCTCACGTCCGAAAAAGCAATGCTCCGTTATCCGCTTTATCCATACATCGACAGGGAACGAATCTGTGCGTCCCAGTCCGAAAAGGAGTATGCAGTCCGAAACCTTGTTGCCCACACCGCTTATTTTCATAAGCTCCGCCTTTGCTTCGGGGGTGGGAAGTGTGGATATATATTCAAGAGAAATCTCTCCCGAGGCGATTTTTTTCGCTGCGTTTAATATGTATTTGTCACGGAAGCCCGCACGTATAACGCTTAAATCCTCAAGCGTAAGCGACGCAAGCCGCTCCGGCGCAGGGAACGAATAATACGTGCCGCCCATGTAATGTATCTCATCGCCGAAGGCGGCGCACAGCCTTTCGATAATTCCCTTTATCCTCGGAATGTTGTTGCTGGCGGAAATGATAAATGATATTACCGTTTCCCACAGCTCTTGGCGCAGTATCCTTATTCCGCTGCCGTAGGCGGCAGCCTCCCGCATGACCTCATCGGAGGAAAGACGTGACTTTATGTTTCCGTAATCACGCTCCAAATCGAAAAAGCCGTACCAAATGGAGTTGAAATCCTCAAGCGGCGTATCGTGCAGCACTATCTCATCTCCGTTTTGGGAAATTCTCAGTGTGCGCCCAAAGGCGGTGCCGATATATGCGTTCTCACCGTCGGGATTGAAACGAAAGCACTGACCGCAGTCGAATATATGACGCAGATCAAAATCCGGGACATTTCTCAATATCGTATTATTATCTTTACTTTTAATTTCCATAGTATACATATTATATCACAACGTTAACTTTTTATCAATGAATTTGTATAAATTTTATCAATTTTATAAAAAGTGTGGACTAAATTTTGATAATGTGGTATACTAAATGTGAATAATGTATAGAAAGGTCTGATTATTTTGACAGATAAGGAATTATTTGAGGATTTAAGTTATAAGCGAACGAACGTGTATGAGGTGATCACGGACGAGGAGCTTTCGGAGATGAACGGTCTCTGCGATGAATACAGAGGATTTCTTGACAGCGGAAAAACGGAAAGAGAGTGCGTGGAGCTTAGCATAAGGCTTGCCGAGGAGAACGGCTTTAAGCCGCTTGGTGACGTTTCCGCACTGAAGGCGGGCGATAAGGTTTACACGGTAAACAGGGGCAAAAATATTTTGCTTGCCGTTATCGGAACGGAGGATATTTCAAATGGTATAAACCTTGTCGGAGCGCATATCGACTCACCGAGGCTTGACCTTAAGCAAAACCCGCTCTATGAAAGCAACGATATGGCGCTTTTTAAGACGCACTATTACGGAGGAATAAAGAAGTATCAGTGGACAACAATCCCTCTTGCTCTCCATGGTGTGATATATACCGAAAACGGGGATAAAATAGAGCTTAACATAGGCGAAAATGAAAGTGATCCCGTTTTCTGCGTGACTGATTTGCTGCCGCATCTTGCGGGGGATCAGATGTCAAAGAAAATGACAGAGGGTATTGAGGGCGAAAACCTGAATATACTTGTGGGCGGCCGTCCCGTTACATCAAAGGACGTAAGCGAAAAGGTAAAGCTTATGATTTTAAAGCACTTAAACGAAAAATACGGCATGAAGGAGTGCGATTTCCGTACAGCGGAAATTGAGGCTGTGCCTGCGTTTAAGGCAAAGAATGTGGGATTTGACGAAAGCTTTATAGGCGCATACGGTCAGGACGACAGAGTGTGTGCATTTACGACTTTGCGTGGTATTCTCGACATCTCCGCACCGAAAAAGACGGCGATGGCGATACTTGTTGACAAAGAGGAGATAGGCTCGATGGGCAACACCGGAATGAAGAGCGCATTCTTTGAGATGACGGTTGCCGAGATTATCGAAAAGATGACAGGCTCATGCACGATTACTCAGTATAACAAGGTAATATCAAGCTCGGCTTGTATGTCCTCGGACGTGAATGCCGGAGTAGATCCCACTTATGAGAGCGTATCGGAAAAGAGGAACGCATCTTTCTGCAACTGTGGTGTTGTTTTGACGAAGTACACCGGAGCGAGAGGAAAATCCGGTTCATCGGACGCAAATGCGGAGTTTGTCAGCGAGCTTGCACGGATTATGGCAAAGGATAACGTTGTGTGGCAGACGGGAGAGCTTGGCAAGGTTGACGCAGGAGGCGGCGGAACGATTGCACAGTACGTTGCAAACCTGAACATGGACGTAATAGACTGCGGCGTATCGGTTTTGTCAATGCACGCTCCGTTTGAAATAACGGCAAAAACGGATATTTATATGGCATATAAAGCATACAAGGCTTTTTATAAGTACAGATAATATGACTATGCTCAGACTTGCGGTACAGGGCTGCGGAGCAGTGCCGGCGGGACTTATTCTTGCCGGAGCTGCCGCCGCCTTGTGTACTGCCGCTGCGGTTCTTTTATGCGAAAAAGGCGGCCGCACGGCAAGGCACGGGGAATATGATGAAAATAATAAAAACAAGAAAAGAAAGCATTGACGGCTATATCCCTGCGCTTGATGCCTTGAGAGCCGTCTGCACGATTTTGATATTTGCATTTCATAACTGGCAGCAGACGTGGCTGTCGGCAAAATTTGATATTTTCGGAATAACGGTCAATCTTGAGCCGTTCCAAAGGTACGGCTATATTGCGATAGAGGCCTTTTTTGTAATGAGCGGCTTCGGACTTTTTTATCCGATTGCGCGGAATATGTTCGGTGAGTCAAAGCCGATTTCGTGGAAACAGTTTTACATAAAAAGACTCAGGCGAATACTTCCGTCGTACTATTTTATGCTGTTGCTGCTGCTTGTTTTTCCGGTGCTGTCCTATAATACCTATAATGTACACAGTGCGGCGGATGTGATAAAGCATTTCGGACTTCATGCGCTTTTTCTTCATAATTGTACGCCGTCTACTCTCGGCTCTGTAATATCAACCGCATGGACACTTGGGATAGAGGCGGCATTTTATTTGGTTTTCCCGATTATTGCGTCATTTTTCAGAAAAAGTCCGTCAGGTACATTCGGAATCATGCTGATAATCGGGCATATATGCAGACTTAGGGCAGCGTCAAAGCTCGGAGTTGACATATACGTAATGGCAAACCCGCTGTTGTATACCGATGTGTTCGGCTGGGGAATGTTCAGCGCATACTGCGTTGTGTATGTCCGAAACAGGCTTACGCTGTCAAAAGCCTCAAGAGTGCTGATGACGGCGGCGTCATTGCTGAGCCTTGTCGGAGTGTATTATTATATGATATGGATGGGAGCGGCACTGATCGACGGCGCAGACGCGCAGTCCTACCACAGACTTTTGTACCGAACGATACCGTCGGCACTGTTTGCGCTTTTTATATTTTCGGCGTCGTATTCTGCGGGTGCGTGGCAAAGATTTTTGGGGAACAGGTTTTTTGCCTTTGTTTCGGCAATTTCCTACAGCTTCTATCTTTGGCACCAAAATATCCATATTGTATTAAAGAAGCTGAATATCCCGCCGACAACGGCAGACCCGGTTATGAACGACAAAAGAGCGATGGTGATATTTTTGCTGCTGAGCATAGCTCTGAGCCTTGCAGCGGCAGTTATAAGCACATATCTGATTGAAAGACCGATTGTGAAATACGGCTTTAAGGGAGCGTTGAAAAGATATACGCATATAAAAATAAAGTAGTCGGATTTTGTGATGTTTCCGATTAAGCTTTGGCGAGTTCCGAACGCAGTGAGGGTGTTTGAGCCGAAGCTTAATCGGAAATATCTCAAAGTCCGAAGAAAAGAGAGGAGATTAACATATGAAAATGACATATCTTATAAAGCGGTTTGTACCGTATTTTAAGCCGTACATACCGATACTCGTATTCGATTTGCTGTGTGCGTCGCTTACGACGGTGTGCGAGCTTGTGTTTCCGATGCTTGTCCGTCATATAACGGAAATCGCCATGAATGACATAGCCTCGCTGACTGTCGGACTTGTGCTGAAAATCGGAGCATTTTATCTTATACTGCGCATAATCGATGCGGCGGCAAATTTTTACATGGCGGATACGGGTCACATAATGGGCGCAAAAATCGAAACGGATATGCGCCGTGATTTATTCGGGCATCTTGAAACGCTGTCGCACTCATTTTATTCAAACCATAAAATCGGACAGCTTATGTCAAGGCTTACAAACGACCTGTTTGACGTGACGGAATTTGCTCATCACTGCCCGGAGGAGCTGTTCATATGCAGCTTGAAAATAGTAGTGTCGTTTGTAATTCTGTGCAGCGTAAACATACCCTTTGCGCTTATAATTTTCCTGTCGATGCCGCTGCTGTTTATTTTTATAAAATTCTTCAACGGACGTATGCGCAAAGCGTTTAAGAGCCAGCGTGAGCAGATAGGCGAAATAAATGCCCAAGCGGAGGATACTCTTCTCGGAATACGTGTGGTAAAGTCGTTTGCCAACGAGGAGGCGGAGGCGAAAAAGTTTGAGGAGGGGAATAAAAAATTTCTCGGAACGAAAAAGACGGGCTATTTTTATATGGCAGGCTTCCAGACCTCGAACAGGTTTTTTGAGGGTATAATGTATCTTACGGTAGTTGTTGCCGGAGGATTGTTTATAATAAATGGCGAGCTGTCGGCGGCGGATTTGACTCCGTATCTGCTTTACGTCAGCACTCTGCTTGCGTCACTCAGAACGATAATTCAGTTTACCGAGCAGTTCCAGCGCGGAATGACGGGAATAGAGCGTTTTATCGAGATTATGGACACGCCCGCCGATATTACGGAAAAGGATAACGCTTCGGAGCTGAAAAACGTTGAGGGCAACATCAAGTTTGACAATGTAGGCTTCCATTACAGCGATGATACCGAAACGGAGGTACTGTCGAATATCAATCTCGACATCAAAAAAGGGGAAAGCGTTGCGCTTGTCGGTCCGTCGGGAGGCGGAAAGACGACGCTGTGCAGCCTGATTCCGAGATTTTACGATGTTACGGAGGGACGTATTTTGATTGACGGGACGGATATAACAAGCGTCACACTGAAATCCCTCAGGAATGCCGTCGGAACGGTGCAGCAGGACGTATATCTGTTTTCGGGAACTGTGTTTGAAAACATAGCCTACGGACTGCCGGGCGCCTCCATGGACGATGTGATAAAGGCGGCAAAGCGTGCCGGGGCGCATGAGTTTATCTTGGCTCTTCCGGACGGATACAACACATATGTCGGCGAAAGAGGAGTAAAGCTTTCGGGAGGGCAGAAGCAGAGGATTTCAATTGCAAGAGTATTCCTCAAAAATCCCCCGATACTCATTCTTGACGAGGCTACCTCCGCACTTGACAACGAAAGCGAAAGAATAGTTCAGCAGTCGCTTGAGGAGCTGTCAAAAGGGAGGACGGTGTTCACGATAGCTCACCGCCTTACGACCATAAGAAACGCAACGCTCATACTTGTGCTGACCGAAAACGGCATAGAGGAGCAGGGGACGCATGAGGAGCTTTTGGCAAAAAAAGGACTGTATTATAACCTATACAGTATGTATTCAAAATAAATATAATAAAAATTGATTTTTTGCTATTGAATAATCGGTAAATATGATGTATAATTGAATTATAGCAGTGATGCGCAAAATTAAGATTTCGCCCAATACGGGTGTTTTGCCTGTCACACGAATTATAAAAATCAGGAGGATTAAAAGCTATGAAAATTTTAGTTACCGGCGGTGCCGGATATATCGGCAGTCACACCTGCGTAGAGCTGCTTAATGCAGGCTATGAAATAATTGTTCTCGACAATCTTTCAAATTCAAGCGAGAAGTGCCTTGACGCGGTAAAGAAGCTTACAGGCAAGGATTTCCCGTTCTACAAGGTTGATATGCTCGACAAGGACGAAATGGAGAAGGTATTTGCCGAAAACAAGATTGATGCGGTAATTCATTTTGCGGGACTTAAGGCAGTGGGTGAATCCACTCAGATACCGATTACATATTATCACAATAACATAACAGGCACACTGTATCTGTTACAGCTTATGGAAAAGTATGACGTGAATAACATCGTGTTCTCGTCCTCGGCTACGGTTTACGGAATGCCGAAAACAGTTCCCATTACGGAGGACTTCCCGCTTTCGACGACAAATCCCTACGGCTCGACAAAGTTATTTATTGAACAGATTTTAAAGGATACTCATGCGGCAAACAGCAAGCTGTCGGTAACGCTTTTGAGATACTTTAATCCTATCGGCGCAAACAAGAGCGGAATTATGGGTGAGGATCCCAAGGGAATACCCAACAATCTTCTTCCGTACGTTGCGCAGGTTGCTGTCGGCAAGCTTGAGAAGGTTCACGTATTCGGCAACGATTATCCCACTCCCGACGGAACAGGCGTGAGAGATTATATTCACGTTGTTGACCTTGCTTTGGGACATCTCAAGGCGATTGAAAAGAAAACAGACGTTCCGGGCGTGCATATATATAACCTCGGCACGGGCAACGGCTACAGCGTGCTTCAGATAATCGACGCATTTTCAAAGGCGTGCGGCAAGGAGATACCGTATCAGATCGACCCCAGACGTCCCGGCGACATTGCACAGTGCTACGCAAATCCGGCAAAGGCAAAGGCAGAGCTTGACTGGGAGGCAACAAGAGGCATTGAGGAAATGTGCGAGGATTCATGGAGATGGCAGTCGACACACCCGAACGGGTTTGAAGGCTGAAATACAACAGAACGGAGATTATTATGAACAAAAAAGCAATACGTCTTTCGCCCGCAGTTAAGGACTACCTTTGGGGCGGTACGAAGCTGAAGGAAAAATACAACAAGCATTCGGAGCTTGACAAGCTTGCGGAAAGCTGGGAGCTGTCAACACATAAGGACGGAGAAAGCGTTGTAAACGGCGGAGAATTTAACGGACTTAAGCTGAGCGAATACATATCAAAAAATAGCGGCTGCCTTGGCAAAAATGCGGAAAAATTCGAGTATTTTCCGATTTTGATTAAATTTATAGACGCACTCGGTAATCTGTCGGTGCAGGTACATCCGAATGACGAATACGCATTGAGAGTCGAGGGCGAATACGGAAAAACGGAAATGTGGTACGTTCTTGAGGCAGACGAGGGAGCGTCGCTTTACTACGGAGTAAAAAAAGAGATAAGCCGCAGCGAGCTAAAAGAGCGCATTGAAAACAATACCCTGCTTGAGGTGCTGAACCGTGTACCTGTCAAGACGGGCGATGTATTTTTCATCAAATCCGGGACGATCCATGCAATAGGTGCGGGAATTGTGATATGCGAGATACAGCAAAATTCAAATACGACCTACCGTGTGTACGATTACGGACGTGTGGACAAAAACGGCAAGCCTCGTGAGCTTCATATCGATAAGGCGATTGACGTTTCGACGCTCACCCCTCCGCCAGAGCGTGAAATATGCGGCGAAAACGATGCCGATACGCTGCTTGCAAGCTGCGAATATTTTACGGTGCGCCGGTTAAGACCGAACGGCGAAATGACCGTAAATATTTCCGATGATTGTTTCCACTCGCTTATCGTAACCGATGGCAGCGGAAAGCTGAGCCTTAACGGCGAAACACTTGAACTAAATAAGGGTGACAGCATATTCATACCGGCGCAGGACGGTGAGTATACACTGAGCGGCGACTGTGATGTTATACTGTCGTATGTATAAAAGCATAAAAAACGGCGAAAGCCGTTTTTTTTCGCTTACGGAAAAAAACCGTTACCTCATATCTGCGCCCGCAGGCGCAGTTTTGTCAAAAGCTTTTTTATCTATTAGGAAATTTCTCAATTTCCTAATAGCAAAAAAGTCTACTTATCGGAGTGGAGCGCAGCGGAACGACAGTCACGATAGTGACTTTTTTATCTAATAGGAAATTTCTCAATTTCCTATTAGCAAAAAAGCTTACCTTGCGCCAAAGGCGCAGCTTTGTCAAAAGCTTTTTTACTTGGGATTAACAATATCACGCCAGTCGAGATCGCCTCTTTCAAGACCGTGAATCAGTACCTCTGCCGTTGCGGAATTTGTGGCAATCGGAATGTTATGCATATCGCACAGCCGGAGCAATGAAAAAACATCAGGCTCATAGCTCTCCGCATTGAGAGGATCACGGAAAAACAGTACAAGATCTATTTCATTGTATGCAATTCTGGCTCCTATCTGCTGATCGCCGCCCTGTGGACCTGATAAGAACCTATACACATTAAGACCTGTATTTTCGATGATTACCTTTCCGGTGGTGCCAGTGGCATAAAGCGCATGGCGCGAAAGTATCCCCTTGTACGCAATGCAGAATTGTACCATTAATTCCTTTTTTTTGTCATGTGCAATCAACGCAATATTCATTTTTTACCTCCCTGTGTATCATTTGGTGAAAATTCCTGTGAATTTATCCCAAAAACTTTTTTTCTTAAATTCCATAATCGGTACATCTTCGCCGCACAGCCTTGCGGCAATGTTTTTGAACGCAAGTCCGGCTGCGGACGCTTCCGTGCTTACGGCGGTTGTGCCGAGCAGTCCTGCTTTCATGAGTTCCTCATCATCCGGGACTATGCCGAGCATAGGGATGCCGAGTATATCCATACATTCATCCATGTTTAGCATAAGCTTTTTTTCGATCATATCCGGTCTTACTCTGTTCACTACTAGACGGATACTGTATGTTTCGCACGATTCGGAGCTTTCTTTGCTCCGGTGATTGTCCTCAAGCATGGATATGACTCTGTCCGCATCACGGAGTGCTGCCGTTTCGGCGAGCGTCACAATTACGGCGCTGTCCGCTCCGAGCATGGAATATATAAAGCCTCCGCTTATGCCTGCCGGTGAATCCGCTATGCAAAATTCAAATCTGTTTCTGAGTGAATCCCAAAATTCGATGATCTTTTCTTCGTCATATTCCGAAGGCGGATGCGTCTGAGGTGCTGCTATGAAATAAAGATTTTCATAGCCGTCGGCTCTTACGAGAACCTCGTCAAGAGTGCATCTGCCCTCAAGCAAATCAAGAAAATCGTATACGATGCTGCTTTCAAGCCCCAAGGCAACATCAAGATTTCTAAGCCCCATGTCCATGTCGACAAGCACCGTAAGCCTTCCCCTTGCCGAAAGCGCCGCCCCCAAATTCGCAGCTGCGGTGGTTTTCCCCGTGCCGCCCTTCCCGGAGGCTACCATGATGACTTTTCCCATTTCGTTTGCCTTTCTTTAGATGATTTAATTATAGTGCAAAAATATCCACTATGACTATTATATCACACTTTTTTTGATTTGTCTATATATTCAACAAAAATTCCTCAACGAAAATTTCATTATTTATTAACTTTGCTTTTTTAATTCCGCAGTCCTGAGGCATATTTTCAAGCTTTATATCGGTTATTGCGATATTTTCGGGTGAAAAGTCGAGTGCGAGTATGTAAGCGTCACGACTGCCGCCCGCACCGGCGATGGCATTGCCCATAAGCCGTCCGAATATTATGACGTTGCCGGAGGCGCACACCTCTCCGCCCTTCATAACGTCACCGACAAGTATCATGTGAGAATCCGATTCAACACGCTTTCCGGGCTTCACCACGCCCTCGAAAAATCTTGCTCTGTTATGCTTGAAATTTGTTGCGATAACCTCCTCAAGAGTCGGTATATAAGGCTTCGGCTCCGTGGGAGCTTCCTCGGTGCTTTCTTTTTCGAGGAGCTTTTCAAGCTTTTTGAAAAGTCTTTTTTCGCCGAAGCTTACGGAAACCTCCGGCAGCATTGTTTTGGCTATGGAGGTAAGACGTATGCGGTCGCTCTCGGTGAGATTTTCGCCTATAAAATATACGTTGCATTTTCCGTTGCCGAAAAAGCTGCGGTATTCGCCGAGCTTTTCACGCAAGGCGGCGATAACCTCGGCAATTGCGCTGTTGGGAGCGATGTATATTTTCACTCCGTCACCCGTACCCTTTAGTCGTATTATTTCATCCATTCCATAGCCTCCTTTTAATCTGCGGTTACGGTAAAAGTCCGTTTTGAGTCTGCACCTGCGGCGTCTGAGTCGGCTGTGCGCTGCCCGTGCCGAAATATGCGTCCAAAATGTCCTTTGCAACGTTGGCGGCATTTATTCCGCGAACGCCATGCTCAAGAACGACCGAAACGGCTATTTCGGGATTGTCGAACGGTGCGTATGCGATAAATATAGCGTTGTTCGAGCCGTTGCCGACCTGTGCCGTACCTGTTTTTCCGCCGATAGGTATCGAATAATCGGTAAATACCGAGGCGGCGCTTCCCTCGTCAATAACTCGCCGCATACCGTTTTTGACAGCGGTAAGTATCTCCGGGTCAATGTCAACATTTTCACGTACCTCCGGTACGGTTTCCTTGACGAGTGTTCCGTCTGTTGACGAACGGACACTTTTTATCAGATTTACTTTATGAAGCGTACCGCCGTTGGCGATCGTTGCGGCATAATTTGCAAGCTGAACCGGCGTGAACAGGCTGTAGGACTGACCGATTGCGGCCTGAAGTGTATCACCGTCATACCAGTCACGGCTTGTTACGTTTTTGACGATTGATTTTTTATATTCGGGACTTGCCATGCTGCCCGATTCCTCTTCGCCAAGCTCTATGCCTGTGTATTTTCCCAGTCCGAATTTTGCGGCATAGTCATCGAGAGTGTCAATTCCCATTCTGCGGCCTACCTCATAAAAGAAGTAGTTACAGGAATTTTCTATTGCACCCGAAACATCGAGGGGGCCGTGGGTCTGAGACATTTTGCTTTCAGTCCAGATCCAGCAGGTAGGCTGATAGTCGTTATAGAATTTGTATATACCCTCGTCAACTATTATTTCATTGGGCGATAGATTGCCGCTTTCCATTGCGGCTATTGCCGACAGCGGCTTGAAGGTGGAACCGGGGCTGTACAGACCGCTCACGGCACGGTTAAGCATTGGGTGAGCCTCATTTTCAAGCAGCGACTGATAATCCTCGTTAAAGCGGGTCATATCGTAGGTCGGATATGACGCAAGTGCGAGAGTGTCGCCTGTTTTTATGTCTATTACAACAGCCGCCCCTGCATTACAGTCGCCGCCGCCTTTTTCAACTCCGCTGCCGGCACTTTGGATTTTTGCGATGTTTGCGGCAAGCGAGTTTTCGGCTGTTTCCTGAAGCTTGGAATCTATGGTAAGCATAATATTATTTCCCGGAATCGGGTCAACGTCGTCAACCACGGAAACCTCCTCACCGTTTACACGCTTGAGAGAACCGGAGGTGCCGTCGTGACCTCTCAGATATTTTTCGCCCCAGCGTTCAACGCCCTGTTTACCGAGGGTATCGTTCATGCCGTATCCCTCGGAGGACAGCTTTTCGTATTCCTCGGCGCTGATCTTGCCGGTGCGGCCGAGAAGCTGTGTGGCAAGACCGGGGTGCGTGTATTCACGCATATAGTTGTTGGTTATGCTCACGCCCTTAAGGGAATCACGCTGTTCCTTTATTTTGGCAACTGCTCCGACAGAAACGTTGTCGGCGGCAATAAACGGAGCAATCTGCGAAAATCCTCTTATATCCGCTTCGTATCTTATTCCGACAATGCGCCGCTGCTCATCGATGCTGTAGGCGTCGCTCACTCCGTAGAGGTTTTTGTAAAAATTCACAACGTCTTCGGCACTCATTGTGCGGGTGATTTTCGTGTCATTGTTTTTGCGTTTTTCTTCAATGTATTTGTTTTCGTTAAACCATTTTTCAAGCTCGTCCGATGCGCTGCCGTCGTTGTTTTCATCTGCAAGAACAAAGGAATACGGCGCATAGCTTATGGGGAGAGTGTCGTTATATTCGCAGTTTTCGGAGTAGAGTATGTCGATAAG
Source organism: Clostridia bacterium (assembly GCA_034090805.1). Taxonomy (GTDB): domain Bacteria; phylum Bacillota; class Clostridia; order UBA1381; family UBA1381; genus Ornithomonoglobus_A. The sequence goes on along the minus strand of JAXDRV010000104.1, from coordinate 45,072 downwards.
ACGTTTTATAACTGCGTTAAGCTCCTCGTTTGTCTGACCGGCTCTTTGCACAACAACGCTGTATCCGACCTTGTTGGTCACGAGAGGCACTCCGTAGCGGTCGAATATCTCACCTCTGGGAGCTTTTTCCGTAACGTTCGTCATAAGGCGGTTTGTGGCGACTTCGAGATATTGCTCGCCGTTTGTGATCTGTAGATTGTACAGCCTCCAGACGATCGCCGCAAACATGATTATTACGGCTGTGTTTAAAATCAAAAATCTTGCTTTAGGCATAGGTTGAAATGTTATCTCCCTTCAAAATAAATTACCAGGTAATTGTAAAATGTCGGCTTGGGATTTGAGAGTATTTTTGATTTTATTCGTACTCAAACATCCCTTGCGGCAACTCGTCCGAACAAACTCAAAAACACTCTCAAATTCCGTGGAAATTTTACATTTTACAATTATCTAAAATAAATTACCATAGTTACATAATCAGTTTTTTTGCCGTTTCTCTGTTGTATATCGTTTTCCCAAGCAGGGGATAAATCACCGCTGCTGCGGCTGTGTTGTATATCGCCGACGGTAAAACCACGGAATACAGTATTTTCGGCGTAAGCGCAATGCCTCCGTCAAGGTACAGAAGTGCGGCGCAAGGCAGCGAGAATATAAAGCAAAATATCATTGATTTTGCGGTTTTTGGCAGGTATGCCGGGTGGGTTCGCAGCAGATTTGCAGCAGCAGCCGAAATGCAGAAGCACATAAATGTGAGAAAAAAGCTCTGCCCCACAAGCGCTCCCGAAAATATTCCGCAAATACCTCCCGCAAGCACCGCCGTTGTGAAATCCTCCTCACGCACGGACGTACATATTAAGAACGCATAAACAAGCATCGGCGAAATACCGAATACGCTTATGTACTGCGTAAGCGACGAATCAATGATGACAAGTACCGAAATCCATATTAAAAGCTTTAATTTTTTCATTGCCGCACCCCGTTGATTATAAGAACCTCATGCAGATTTTTGAAATCCGTTTCCGGCTCTACTATCGCATAATTCAGCGTACCCATGTTGTCGGCGTATATTTCCCTTATTTTGCCTATGTTAAGTCCGGGCGGATATATTCCGCCGCTGCCGGAGGTTTCGAGAATATCTCCGACAATTATACTTGCACCCTTGTCGACAAAGGATAGCTTGCAGTAAATTTTGCGGCACAGCTCGGAATCTCCCTCGACAACACCTATGTCACCTGTTCTTGCGACCTTAATGCCCGTTGCGCTTGAGGGATTGATTATCGTTTCGACAATCGACCAGTTAGGGCCTGTTTCCGTAACCGTTCCGACAACACCGGACTTGACGATTACGGTGTTTCCCTTTTCAACTCCCGCAAGAGTCCCCTTGTTAAGCTCAAGCGTGTCATACCAGCGTGACGAGGAATAGCCTATGACAGACGCTGCCACCGTTGAATATTCCGTCATCGATTCACGCAGGTCAAGCAGCTCGTTTAAGCGATCGTTTTCCTCCTGATATGAGGCTATTTCACGTGTTTTCTTTTTAAGCTCCGTCAGCTCCGAGGCGAGCCTGTCGTTTTCCGTTTTGTAGGCGGCTGCCTCACGAATGAAATTAATTCTGCTCTCAATCGAGCCGGCAATGAATGACGCACCGCTGCGAAACGGTGAAAATACCGTTTTGACCGCACCGGAAACGGGATTGCTGCCCGAAAAATGCGTTATCACCGCAGTTAAAGCGGCTATGGCTGCAATTATTGCCGCCGCAGTGCCGAGCTTTTTTTTGTTAGATGCCATTTGTGTAACTTCCTTATTATATTATTTTTTATACAAATGTTGTTTTGCGGAACGTATAAATGCTTATCCTGCTTATTGAGTGGTGATTTATCTGTTCCGAAATATTAAAGCTTACAGCCGCCGGATATTATTTTTTTGCGGCAAGAAGCTCTGTAATATTTTCAAGTGATTTGCCTGTGCCTACCGCAACGCAGTCGAGAGGGTATTCCGCAACGTGGGCGGGGATTTTTGTCGCTTCGGTTATATAGCGGTCAAGTCCCTTTATGAGCGCACCGCCGCCGGTCAGCATTATTCCTCGTTCCATTATGTCTGCGGCAAGCTCCGGGGGCGTGTTCTCAAGTGTGAGTTTTATTGCCTCCAGCATTTCCGCAAGGTTTTCGCTCATTGCCTCACGTATCTCCGATTCCTTTATCTGCGTTGTTTTGGGCAGGCCGGTTGAAACATCTCTGCCCTTTACGTCAAACAGCTCCTCCTCGTTATCCTCGTATGCCGAGCCGATTGCGGTTTTTATTTCCTCTGCCGTTTTGTCGCCGATGTTTATGGAGTGTTCTTTTTTGAGATAATTTACGATTGCGCTGTTGAGAGCGTTACCGGCGATGCGGAGCGATTTTGAGGCTACGATGCCGCCGAGAGATATAACGGCAACCTCGGTTGTTCCGCCGCCTATATCGACAACCATACTGCCCGTTGCGCTTGATACGGGAAGTCCCGCACCTATTGCCGCAGCCATAGGCTCCTCCATAAGCACGACCTCCTTTGCACCCGCCTGCATGACGGTTTCCTCAACGGCTCTGCGCTCAACCTCCGTAACGCCGGAGGGGATACATACGATTACTCTCGGCTTGAAGATGCTGCTTATGTTTGCCTGATGTATAAATTTGCGTATCATTGCCTGTGTTATGTCAAAATCTGCGATTACACCGTCCTTGAGCGGTCTTACCGCAACTATGTTTTCCGGCGTGCGTCCGATCATTTCGTTTGCCTCAGTGCCGACGGCAAGAACCTTGCCCTCGTATTTATCTATTGCAACTACGGACGGCTCACGTACAACTATACCTCTGCCCTGAACGTAAACGAGTGTGTTGGCTGTTCCGAGATCTATTCCCACGTCCTTTGAAAAAATACCCATTCTTCTCCTCCTACATAATTTCTATATCAAATTCTTTTTCCAATACGTCCGCCAAGGCGGAAACGCTCAGTCCGACGACATTCTGATAATCGCCGTCTATTTTTTCGACAAGCATACCGCCAAGCCCCTGTATGCCGTAGGAGCCTGCCTTGTCGGCCGGCTCGCCCGTGGCGATGTAGTGCCATATTTTATCCTCTGTGAGATTTTTAAAATATACGTCCGTTTTCACGCTTTTGCATATTGTTTTTCCGTCGCATATGCGCATTACGCAAAAACCGGTATACACCTCGTGACCCCTGCCCGACAGCATGGAGAGCGTGTCGAAGGCGTCCTGCGCCGTGTCCGGCTTGCCGAGGATTTTTCCGTCTGCGGTCACTATGGTGTCGGCTGAAATAATAACTGCATTTTTGTCATTTTTTAAATTCTTTGCCGCTGCCGCCGCCTTTATCAGCGCAAGCTCCTGGACATAAACGGACGGAGGAACGTGCGACGGATCGACTGTGCTTTCGTCTGCGTCCGATACCGAAACGGTAAACTCAAGTCCCATTGTTTTTAAAAGCTCGCTGCGCCTCGGTGAGCCGGAGGCAAGTATTATGTGTGGTTTTTTCAATTTAAAATTCCTTTCGTTATTTCACACCTCTGAAAAAGTGACCTCTTGTAAATTCGTTTTCGCCGAAGGGGTTTTCGGCGTGACCGCCGTTTAAGGCGGTGATATATTCTCGTGCGATTTCCTCACATTCCGCTGCGCTTTCGATCGTGAAAAACAGCCTCAGATAATTTACCGGCAGACGTGTAAGCTCGTTTAGCTTGTCCGCCATGTATATCGGCTTTGAATTTATCAGCTCGCATACGCAGTCTCTGCCGCATAAAATCGGAAATTCCTCGTTCTTTCTGTCCTTAAGAGCATGGAGCTGCCTGTGATTTTGGCAGTGTCCCGCCGCTTTTAACGGACAGTTTTTCATAATCATAAGAGAAATACGCCCGTAGGCGATTATCTCCGCACATATATCGGTATTCCACAAAAGCGCGCCTATTTCGCCTATGTTAAGCTCCGGCGATAGCGTTACCGATTTGAAATCGGAATAGTGCTGTGCAGTAAGCGAATTAAAGACGTTAAGCCTGAAATCGCCGTACAGCGTCTTTTCCTTATAATAATATGCCGCCGCATTTGAGGCTACAAGCACCTCATCACATTTTACGCTTTCCTTTTTGAAAATGCTCCCCGTATCCGCAATTATTTTTGCGCCGCTTAGATTATCGGCAAGCTGCGGGGGTGCGTATATCGTTTCTATGCCGAGAGAGATAAGAGCCTTTGCCTGTTCGGCATTTCTTACCGAGGCGGTAAGGCTGATTTTCGGTCGGCTGCGTACAACGGACGGGAAAGCAAAATCACATCGTATTCGCTTAGGTGTCCGGGTGCGCAGGCGCATAAGCTCATCTGCGGCTTCCCTTCGTGTGCTGTTTATGCTGCGTATGGGGACGGTTATTCCCTCGTCAAGCGTGATGTTCACCTCGTTCGCATTGAACGGAGTGGAGCCGAGCTTTAAAAGCTGCTCCTTAAGACGATTTGCATCGAGAGGACGGCTGACGGCTTTTTCCGCCGTATCGCCGAAGTGTTCCGTAAAATGACCGTCTTTATCACATATTGAAATATACAGTGGCTTGCCCTCGGTAAGACTTGCCGAAATGCTTATCGGTATTTTTCTGAAATTAGCATTATCCGCTGCGCGTGATACCGCCTCCGCAGTAAAGGAATTTTCGCAGTTGGACGGGTCGCTGCTGCTCATCATGGCCGAGCCAAGCTTGTTTTGAAAGTATCCGTCCGTGAAGCCTGTTCGTGAAAATGCGTTTTTCAGCTCTGTCAAGTCCTCATGAGATACTTTTTTAGGAAAATCAAGGTATTTCCTGTAAATGCCCGTTACTGCGCTTACGTATTCGGCACGCTTGAGCCTGCCCTCGATTTTAAGAGAGGCAACACCCATGCGCCGCAGCTCCCCAAGCTCGTTTATAAGCGCCATATCCTTAGGACTTAAAAGATAGCCTGAGGCTTTGGTGCCTATCGAATACTTAAGCCGGCACGGCTGTGCACAGGCTCCTCTGTTTCCGCTGCGCCCGCCGAGTATGCTTGACATAAGGCACTGCCCCGAATAGCACTGGCATATTGCGCCGTGAACGAAAACCTCGATTTCAGCTTTTGCATGACGGCATATATATTCGATTTCATCCTTTGACAGCTCACGTGCCAAAACGACACGTGAAAATCCCATTTCCTCAAGATACCGAACTCCCTCAAGAGAGGTTACCGTCATTTGAGTGCTTGCGTGCAGCTCCGTATCGGGAAAGGCTGCGTGTATCATTTTCGCTGCGCCGATGTCCTGGATAATGAGAGCGTCAACTCCCATATCGTTCAGGCTGCCCGCATATTCCAAAAGTCCCTCAAGCTCACGCTCCTTTATCAGCGTGTTTACCGCAACGTGAATTTTTACTCCGTAAAGATGGCAGTAGTCGACAGCCTCCTTCATTTCCTCGGCAGTGAAATTCTTTGCGGAGCGGCGTGCGTTAAAGCTGCCCCCGCCGATATATACTGCGTCCGCTCCCGACTGAACCGCCGCCTTAAGCTGCGGCATACCGCCCGCCGGTGCGAGAAGCTCCGGTGTCATTGCTTTTCTATAAGGTCGAGAATTTCCTGCTCACGTGCGGCAAATTCCTGCTTAAGCTCCTTGTTCTTGTCCTCCATGAGCTTGAGCTGACCCTCATAAAATTTGATTTTTTCCTCTGCCGAAATAAGCTTTTCCGAAAGCTCGCTGCTTTTTGCAAGCTTTTCACTTTCTTCTATTGTGATTTGACCGCTCCTTGCAGTTTCAAGCTCCTCGCTGACAGCGTCAAGCTCAGCCTTAAGACGCTTGTTTTCCTCAAGCTGCGCATTAAGCTTTTCTGTGCAGGCCTTTAGCTGCTCGTTTACGGTATATCCCGCTTCGTTTACCTTGAAATATTCGTCGCATATATTCAGCGCCGCAAGGATAAGCGGTCTTTCTCCCATGACGTTGCTGCCGCTTTCCAAAACGCCCGTAACCTTTTCGTTTATATGCTCGGCAAGCGCCTCGATATACTCCTCGCTCTCCTCTGCGATTACGGTGTACTGACGTGAATTGATTGTAACAGTTACCTTGTTCATATACTTCCTCCGTATGTATAATTATTCTATTATATTATACTCCAATTCTGCAAAAAAATAAAGAGTTATTTTAAAGAAAAATCAAAAAAAATAAATAACATGGTAATTATTTGGAATATTATGGATAAAAACAAAAAAATAACGCCCGTAAGGACCTTAAATTGCTCTCCGACACTCATAATCGGGCTGTCGGAGAGCTATAATTATTTCAAAAGAGCATATACCTCGTTTCTCAGCTCGTGGTCAACGTCAAACAGACCTCTTATTGCGGAGGTGCGTGTTTTGGCATTTCGTGATTTTATGCCTCTTGCCGTCATGCAGCTGTGCTCGCCCTCGATGATAACGATTACGTCTTGCGTGCCGCATACCTTCTGCATAATATCGGCAATATCTGCACATATGCGCTCCTGGAGCTGAAGTCTTTTCGCCACCATATCGCATATGCGGGCGATTTTTGAAAGACCTATTACCTTGCCGTTGGGAATATATCCGACATGGCAGCGCATATTGTACATAAGCGCAAGGTGATGCTCGCAGTAACTGAATACCTCAATATCCTTTACAAGCACGAGGTCGTTTGAATGAACGTCCTCAAAGCATTTGTTGAACATTTGCGCTATTTCGTCGTTTGTGTAGCGCATACCCTCGAATACCTCGTCATACATACGGGCAACTCTGTCGGGCGTTTCGATAAGACCGGGGCGTTCCGGATCATCTCCGACAGCCTCGATAAGCATACGAACCGCCGCTTTTATTTTATCGTGGTCAAATTCTTTTTTCATTTTAATCTCCATTCCGCCGCCGTGCGGCGGCACAAATCATAATGTGGAAAAGAAGCTTGTCATCACTTTTGCTCCGCAAAAGCCGCACTTCTTGGCGGTGAGTGCAGGTCGCTCGAAAGACTGCCGCCGACGTATGTGTATACTTCAAGGCGGACTTTAGAGATGAGCTGCGCCGCTTATTTTCCACATTAAACACCTCTCTTGTCGGGATCCCATATTACCTTGTGTATCTGCATTTGCAAAATAACATTCTTTAGCTGTGGTGTGTCGATAAGCCGCTGTACAAGCTTTGCGGGACTGTATTGTCCGAATACCGCTCCGGCATATATATGCGGTACGCTCTCGCCGTAAAAGGCATTAAGCCTTTCCGTGATTTCTGTCATCTTTTCCGCATCTTCATCAGAGCCGACAACGAATTTCACTACATCGCACGGGCGCAGTGACTCAAAATTGCTCCAAAGCATTCTGTCCTCCATGCCGCTTGAGGGCAGCTTGTAGTCAATTGTGAAGAATACTTTATCCTTATGCTTAATACTGCGCATAAATTCATTAATATCCGCAGCACCGTTGGTTTCGATGTTGATTTCGCAGCCTGCTTCGGCAAGCATATCGCAAAGCGGTGCGCAGTCCTTGTCCAAAAGCGGCTCGCCGCCTGTGAGCGTTATCCGTCCGAAGCTTTTGTCAACGGCGTCAAACACCTCATTGACCGTCATCTCCGTATATCGGCACGGCTCGTCCTCGCCGAACAGCGCATAAAGCGTGTCGCAGTAGGTGCATCGCAGATTGCAGCCGGCAAGACGTATAAACGACACGGTCTGTCCGACACGCAGACCCTCGCCGTCAATGCTTTTAAATATTTCAACTATTTTCATTTTTGCAACTCCTTTTGCAAAATCACTGCCGCCGCAGTCAAAAGCGGTAAAACGGCGGATTTTAAATTTCGTATACCGCTGTATTGTTTTCGCTCTCCTGCACGTCTACACGATAACAGTACGGCGCAAGCTCGTCGCAGATGTACTTTGCGAGATTTTCCGCTGTGGGATTGAAATCAACCACTTCATTTATAACCCTGTGGTCGAATTTGTCGAGAATTTTTTTCTTTATATGTGTAAAATCCATAATCATGCCGTTTTCGTTGAGCGTTTCGCTTTTCAAATATACGTCAACTATCCAGTTATGACCGTGGAGATTGGTGCATTTTGATTCGTAATCAAGAGTAAGCCTGTGTGCGGCACTTATCTCAAGACGTTTTTTTACTTTATACATTTTACTATGACCGCTCCTTTGACTTTATAAATTCCTCATACCCGTTACGTCTGAGAGTGCATGATGGGCAATGGCCGCAGCCCTCGCCGATAATGCCGTTGTAGCAGGTGAGGGTTTCGTTATAGATTATATCGAGTACACCGAGCTTGTCCGCCATTTCCCATGTCTGCGCCTTGTTTATCCACATCATAGGGGTGTGGATACAGAAATTGTAATCCATTGCAAGATTGAGCGTGACGTTCAGCGATTTTATAAAAATGTCACGGCAGTCGGGATAGCCGGAAAAATCCGTTTCGCATACTCCGGTAACAAGGTCGGTGATGCCATGAGTTTTTGCGTATATTGCCGCATAGCTTAAAAACAGCAGATTGCGTCCCTCAACGAATGTGTTCGGCGGAGCGCCCTCCGGCTTTGTTTCCTCAACGGGAATGTCATCTCTTGTGAGCGAATTTGCGCTCAGCTGATTGATTATCGGAGTGGGGATCACCTCATAAGGAATACCTGCCTTTGCTGCGATTTTCTGCGCACATTCAAGCTCAAGCTTGTGGCGCTGACCGTAGTCAAAGCCTATGGCACTGACGTTTTCCTTTCCGAATTTATCTATCGCCCAGAACAAACACGTTGTGCTGTCCTGTCCTCCGCTTAAAACAACAAGAGCTTTTTTCATGTTAAATATACTCCTTTCAAAATCCGATTATTTTTGCTGATTGCGAAATGTCTGTTTTTGATTTTATTCAACCTCAAACATCTATTGCGGTGACTTGTCCGAACAAAAACAAAAATATTATCAAGCTACAGTTTTGGAAGAATTTGTGATGTTTATGATTAAGTTTTGACGAGTTCCCGAACAAAGTGAGGGATGTCTGAGTCGAGGCTTAATCAGAAATATCTCAAATTCCGAAGAAATCCCAAATTTGCATCCCGTTATTTTTCCGCTGTCAGCGAGGAAAACAACCGCTCCTCGGCTATACGCTCGTATTTTGTACCCTTTTTTCCGTAATTTGCGAACGGGTAAATGGAAATTCCGCCTCTCGGTGTGAAAATTCCCTTAACCTCAAGGTATTTCGGTTCCATCAGCTTTACAAGATCCTTCATAATTATATTTATGCAATCCTCATGGAAATCGCCTTGATTTCTGAAGCTGAAAAGATACAGCTTCAGGGATTTTGACTCCACCATCTTTATGTCGGGTATATAGTTTATTTTGATATGCGCAAAATCCGGCTGTCCCGTTATGGGGCAGAGTGACGTAAATTCCGGGCAGTCAAACGTCACCATGTAGTCGTTATCGGGGTGCTTGTTGACGAAGGTTTCGAGAACCTCCGGCGAATACGTGTCCGCATATACGTTTTTCTTGTTTCCGAGGAGGGTAAGCCCCTCCCGTTCCTTTTCGCTTCTCGGCATATATATTTCTCCTATTCCATCAGCCACTTCATTTTCTGATATGTGGCGTGCTTCATGATTTTTTCAAGCTCAGGTCTGTCCTCGTTTTTGACAGCCTGCTTGATTTTTTCAAGGCTTTTCTGCATTTCTTCTATGCGGCTTGCCAAAGCGTTCTTGTTTTCGCAGAAAAGCTCGCTCCACATTTCCGCATTTATAACGGCAACTCTTGTGCAGTCACGCAGACTCCCGGCACTGAAATGTGTCGAGCGTTCGATCATGGGATTGTCACAGAGCGCAACGGCGACAACGTGCATAAGCTGGCTGGTGTATGCTATTATTTCATCGTGATTTTCCGGTGTGGTCGTCATTACGGTGCGGCAGCCGATATATTCGGCAAGCTCACGTATCAGCGCAACGCTTTCGGGTTTGTTTTTCTTTGTCGGCGTTATGATAAACGACGCTTTGTTGAACAGTGAGTCGGTGGAGCTTTTGTAGCCGCCTACCTCACGTCCCGCCATGGGGTGCGCTCCCACAAAGTCAACATCGTCGGGGAGTATTTGTTCAAGCTCTCTTACCATATATCCCTTGACGCCCGATACATCGGTAATAATTGCGCCGCTTTTTATGTGCTGTAAATTTTCCTTGATAAATTTAACGTTAAGCTCGGGATAAAGGCAAAGTATAATCAAATCCGCTCCCTCAAATACCTCCGCTGCGTCCGATGAGCCTTCGTCAATTGCTCCGTCATGCTTTGCAAGCAGCAGAGTTTCGGGAGTTCTGTTGTATGCGGCTATCGTGCAGCCGCCGCGAAAGCCTCTTAAGCGGCGGGCGATTGAGCCGCCGATAAGTCCGAGACCTATGATTGCTATTTTCATTGTGTATGTCCTTTCGGGTATTGTATTTCGATTTTCTATTATACCACAAAAAAGCGGAAAAGTGAATACTTTTCCGCAAATTTGTTTGTTAATTTGTGATTTTGTCCGATTAGCAAACGCCCTGAGCCATCATAGCGTCCGCAACCTTCATAAAGCCTGCGATATTTGCGCCCGAAACGAGATCCTTTTTGCCGTCAAATTCCTTGCCGTACTCGTCTGCGGCAGCCGAAGCAGCCTTGTAGATATTTACCATGATGCTGTGAAGCTTTTCGTCAACCTCTTCAAATGTCCATGACAATCTCTGTGAGTTCTGGCTCATTTCGAGAGCTGATGTTGCAACGCCGCCTGCGTTTGCAGCCTTGCCCGGTGCGAAGTATACGCCGTTCTCCTGGAGATACTTTGTTGCATCGAGTGTTGTAGGCATATTAGCACCCTCGGCAACAACTATGCAGCCGTTTGCAACAAGTGCCTTTGCGTCGTCGATAAGAAGCTCGTTCTGCGTAGCGCAGGGAAGAGCGATGTCGCACTTGATTGTCCAGATTCCCTTGCCCTCTGTGTATACGGCGTTGGGTCTGTATTCGAGGTATTCCTTGATTCTGCCTCTCTTAACCTCTTTGATTTCCTTAACAGCGGCAAGATCAATGCCCTCTGCGTCATATATGTATCCGTTTGAATCGGAAAGTGCAACAACCTTTGCGCCGAGCTGCTGACATTTCTGAGTAGCGTATATTGCAACGTTGCCCGAACCTGAAATAACAACAGTCTTGCCGTCAAACGATGTGCCGAGATCCTTAAGCATTTCCTGAGCAAAGTATACAAGACCGTAGCCTGTAGCCTCTGTTCTTGCGAGTGAACCGCCCCATGTAAGACCTTTGCCTGTAAGCACGCCCTCGTAGCAGTTCTTTAATCTCTTGTACTGACCGAACATATAACCGATTTCTCTTGCGCCCGTACCGATGTCGCCGGCGGGAACGTCCGTATCGGCTCCGATGTGACGGTAAAGCTCTGTCATAAAGCTCTGGCAGAATGCCATAACCTCTCTGTCCGACTTGCCCTTGGGGTCAAAGTCCGAACCGCCCTTGCCGCCGCCGATGGGGAGCGTTGTGAGCGAGTTTTTGAATATCTGCTCGAAACCGAGGAATTTGATAATACCGAGGTTAACCGAGGGGTGAAGTCTTAAGCCTCCCTTGTAGGGACCTATTGCGCTGTTGAACTGAACTCTGAAGCCTCTGTTTACCTGTACCTTGCCGTTATCGTCAACCCAGGGAACACGGAACATAACCTGTCTTTCTGGCTCTACCAGTCTTTCAAGAAGCGCAGCCTTTTCGTATTCGGGGTGCTTGTCGAATACCGGCTCAAGTGTGGTAAGAACCTCTGTTGCAGCCTGAATAAATTCGGGCTCGTTTGCATTTTTCTCTTTTAGCTTTGCTAATACATCCTGTGCGTATGACATAAACAAAACTCCTCCTTAACAATATGATTTTTTTAACACATTAATGTTGCATTATACTATCATTGTTGCTCTGTGTTAAAATTTCAAAATATATTTTATCAGATTTTTACTGTGATTGCAACAAAAAAATAAACAAAATTTCAAAAAAATTTTTGTGCAATGTTTAATTATTCGTCAAAAATGAATAAAAAGCCGCAAAAGGCGGCTGTTTTACTCGTATTTTGCATAAATGTTGCATAAGGCTAACTTTTTTTTTTAAAATCGAAAACCGTACTGTTTTTGATTATCTTCTTTTTGAGTATTCCAATATCTTATGTGTTTGCGAGAAAAAGTACAGATTGGAATCGAAATACAGGTGGGAGATTTCGTCCGTGCCGGTGGTTTCGCCGTTTTTGATTCTGTTCTGACTGTCCCATGTAGTGTCGACTATAACCCATCTGCCGTCTGCGTAGACCTCGTTCCATGCGTGGTTTTGGTAATCCGTGGCGATTGTGTCACTGTTCCAGGAGGTGTCCTCGCCTATGCCGAGAGCATACCCCGAAACGACGTTGCAGGGGATATTTATGCTGCGGCAAAGAGCGGCGTACAGCGTTGCAAAGCCAAGACATACGGCACGTTTGTTTTTGACAACGTCCGTTGCGTAATAGGGGACTGTTTCTTCGGAAACTATTCCGTCCTCGTCATAGCAGACGTATGAGCATATCCAGTCATGCAGTGCCGCGGCTTTTTCGTAGTCGTTCGTCATACCCTCGGTGAGCTGCTCCGCAATCGAGCGTATGGAGGCGTTGTCGCTTTGTATTGACGGAGTGCTTTTCAACGCCTCCGATACTGATTTATCTCTTTCGTACATCATGCGGTTGTTTTCGTAAACAGGAGAGGATTCAAGCTGCCAGCCGCCGTCCTGTGTTCTCACAAGATGAACGAGGTTAAGCACCCAGCTTGTGTATTGTCCGTATTCTCTTGCGCCGGAAAAAACAGTAAGCTCCATGCGGTTTTGAGCCGTTTCCGGAATAGGGATTGTCTTGCCGAATTGGGAGTCGGAGCCGACTGTGATGCTCGTGCGGTAAAGCTCATCGCTGTCCGCATCGGAGAAATTCACAAGCAAATGACGCTTGTATTCGCTTTCTGCGATGCCGAAAACCGTAACACTGTCATCATCGTTCACAAGAATACCGACATTTTCGTGCGGGTAAAACGACAGCAGCGGACTGTCGGCGATGTATGCGTTGTGTGCGGCATCGCTCGGATCTACGGGAAGCTCTTCATTGCGCAGATCTGCGATTATTTCGGGTATGGTCGGTATAGACGAGGTAAAACTCGCTGTTGCCTCCGATGCGTCGGAAATCATTTTTGTAACGAGAGGGTATTCCGAAAGTGCGGGTATGTACGTGGATATATTATAGAAGAAATCGGTTTTTGCGTTGATTATCAATGCACATACCGCAAGTGCGGCAACAAACAGTAAAAATCTTTTGACGTGCTTCATTATAATCCTCCGTTCCGCCTGTTTTGAAAACGGCTTATTATACAAAAAGCTGCGGCTAATATAACCGCAGCGATTTTTAAAATGGAGGCGCCACCCGGATTTGAACCGGGGCGTAAAGGTTTTGCAGACCTCTGCCTTACCACTTGGCTATGGCGCCGTATAAACAAAAGACGCAGAATGCGTCTTTTGTTGTATTAAGATGGAGCGGAAGACGAGATTCGAACTCGCGACGTTCACCTTGGCAAGGTGACGCTCTACCACTGAGCCACTCCCGCATTATTGTCTGCAAAGCAGACAATGTGGTGCCTTCGGGTGGAATCGAACCGCCGACACAGGGATTTTCAGTCCCTTGCTCTACCGACTGAGCTACAAAGGCAAAATGGCGACCCGGATGAGGCTCGAACTCACGACCTCCAGCGTGACAGGCTGGCGTTCTAACCAACTGAACTACCGGGCCATATCGAAAGATAAAGGACAAAAATGGTGGGAGTTACAGGGCTCGAACCTGTGACATCCTGCTTGTAAGGCAGACGCTCTCCCAGCTGAGCTAAACTCCCGTTTTGTCTGTCATCTCTCAACGACGAGATTTATTATAACAGATACAGAGGTATTTGTCAACACTTTTTTTAAAATTTTTCAGAAAAAATTTACGCTTTATTTTTTCAACCGCATTTTTTGTTGCAATTATGCGGTTTTTATGGTATAATTCATTCATTAAACAATTAAAATTGTGGGAGGTTTTTGTATGTGGGCATATGAAAGCGTATTTTATCAGATATATCCGCTCGGCTTTTGCGGAGCACCGTTTGAAAACGACGGTGTCGGAAAAAGCAGGATACTTAAGGTTCTTGATTGGATTGAGCATATCAAGGGTCTTGGTGCAAATGCGATATATTTTTCGCCGGTTTTTGAATCGGACACGCACGGGTACAATACTCGTGATTATAAGATGATAGACGTTCGCCTGGGAACGAACGAGGATTTCAAGCGGGTGTGCGATGAACTTCACAAAAACGGCATAAAGGTAGTGCTTGACGGAGTTTTCAACCATGTCGGAAGAGGCTTTTGGGCATTTCAAGATGTTTTGAGGAACAGGGAAAATTCAAGGTATAAGGATTGGTTCAATATAGATTTTTACGGAAATTCTTCCTATAATGACGGCCTTTGGTACGAGGGCTGGGAGGGGAATTACGACCTTGTGAAGCTGAATCTCAGAAATAACGAGGTGGTCGAGCATATTTTGGGAGCCGTTAAGCAGTGGGTTGAGGAATTTGACATTGACGGACTGCGGCTTGATGTTGCTTATTGTCTTGATTTTGACTTTTTAAAGCGCTTAAGAGCGTTTACCTCGCAGCTTAAGGAGGATTTTGTGCTTATAGGCGAGCTGCTGCACGGTGATTATAACCGCTTTGTCAATGATGAAATGTGCCACAGCTGCACGAATTACGAATGTTACAAGGGAGTATACTCAAGCTTTAATTCGATGAATATGTTTGAGATTGTTCACTCGCTTATGCGGCAGTTCGGACCGGAAAACTGGACGCTGTATAAGGGAAAGCATCTTTTGAGCTTTGTCGACAACCATGATGTTTCGAGAATTGCGAGCATTCTGACAAACGAAAAGCATCTTCCGCTTGTATACGGAATGATTTTCGGTATGCCCGGTATACCTTGCGTTTATTACGGCAGCGAATGGGGCGCAAAGGCGAATAAGAGCGAGGGCGATCCGGCCTTGAGAGCCTGCTTTGACAAGCCGGAGGAAAACGAGCTGACTGAGTTTATCTCAAGGCTTGCGGCGGCGCATAAGGGCAGCGACGCTCTTATCAATGGTACTTTTCGTTCGGTTGTGCTGCAAAACAAGCACTGTATATTTGAAAGAAAAACGGATAATGAGCGTGTGCTTGTGGCGGTAAATGCGGACGCAGAGCCTGTGGTATGCCACTTTGACGCAGGCTGCGGCACGGCGGTTGATCTTATCACGGGTGAGCCGCACGACTTCGGAGGAGGCAGCGAGCTGCCGCCGTACAGCGTGAGATTTTGGAAAATGGAAAGATAAAAAGCCACTGTCGTAATTGCCGCTGCGTTATGACAGAAAGACTTTTTGCCGATAGGAAAGCGAGAAGCTTCCTATTAAGTGAAAATAACTAAATGAAAATAACAGACGGCGGCAGAGCCTTTGCTCTGCCGCCGTCTGCTTTATCGTAATGCTGTTGTAACCGGCATATGTTATTGTATTGACGCAACCGGTGCGCCGTCCTGCATTTGTATTGTGACAATTTTCGCCGTATTCAGATCAACCGATTTGAATTGATATTCCGTTCCCGCCGCCGTCAAAACCGCAATGTCGAAAACAGAGGTCGACGGCTGCTCGCCCGAAAACGTAAGCTCAAGCTTGCGCCCGTTTTCAAGCGCCGAAGTGCCGAGAAGATTATCCCCCCAGCCCTCGCTTGTGCTTTCCGAAATATATACCTCAGTGACCGAACTGCCTAAATTGTTCACGAGTGAAAAATCATAAGGTGATTTTGTCGTTTTTCCGCAGGAGCTTATCCCTGCGGCGATTCCCAGCGATAATACCGCTGCCAAAAGTTTCCTGATTTTCATTTTGCTCCGCTTGTCCCTTCCATAACCGTATCCGCTAAACTATCATATCTATTATTATAAAACATTTTTTTCGATTTGTCATCATGTAATATTGGTTAAGAATTTGTAATTTAATTGTAATAAAACTGTCATATTGTACAAACCGATAAATATGTGTCGATATTTTACGCAAAACACAGAATATTTACAAAAATAAAATTGACAAGAGGCGTATATTGGGGTATAATCTATAGTAGGAGTAATGTGAAAAATAAGCGGCGCATCTTGCCACCCTCAGCGACTTGAAGTATACTCATACGTCGGCGTCGCTTCGAGCGGCAATCTGCTTGCTTCTTTTCCACATTACGATTTGTGTTGCCGAAAAGCGGCAGAACATAGAGTAATATTGACAAAGGAGTGATTCGGTATGGCAATTTCGTTGGAAAATACTATAGAGAGCTTATATAAGGCGAAAAAGTACCGAACGCTCAGAGATTTGCTTTCGGAATTTAACGAGGCGGACATAGCCGATTTGTTTTCGGGGATATCGGAGGAGTCGCTGCCTGCACTTTTCAGGCTGCTGCCCAAGGATCTGGCGGCGGACACGTTTGCGCTTATGGAGCCGGAGCGGCAGGAGCTTTTGATACACGGCTTTTCGGACAGCGAGCTTAAGGAGGTCATAGACGAGCTTTACGTTGACGATGCGGCGGACATTGTTGACGAGATGCCGGCGAACGTGGTAAATCGCATTTTGCAGAATGCCGATCCGGAAAAGCGTAAGATGATAAACGAGATACTGAAATATCCTGAGGACAGCGCAGGCAGCATGATGACAACGGAGTACATCTCGCTGCGGCCGGAAATGACGGTAAACGAGGCGATAAAGCGTATACGCCGCAAGATAACGGCTACTGAAACGATATACACCTGCTATGTTACCGACAATAACAGGCAGCTTATGGGGTATATATCGGTAAAAGCTCTGCTGCTTTCCGATGAGGACGAAAAGATAAACGACATAATGGACACAACTCCCGTGTACGTCAATACGATGGACGACAAGGAGGATGTGGCGAAAAAAATGAACCGCTACGACTTCGTGACGATGCCTGTTGTTGACGATGAAATGCGGCTTGTGGGAATTGTTACGTTCGACGATGCTATCGATGTAATGCAGGAAGAGGCAACCGAGGATATTGAGATAATGGCGGCTATGGCTCCGGCGGAGGAGAGCTATTTCAGAACCTCGGATATAAAGCACGCAAGAAACCGTATAGTGTGGCTTTTGGTGCTGATGCTGAGTGCGGCTCTTACGGGAGCAATTTTGACAAGCTATGAAAACGCATTTAAGAGCGTGCCGATACTCGTGTCGTTTATACCGATGCTGATGGGTACGGGCGGTAACTGCGGAGCGCAGAGCTCGACCATGATAATACGAGGTATGTCAATAGATGAAATAAAGCTCAAGGACTTTTTCAAGGTACTGTGGATGGAATTTCGAATATCGCTGCTTTTAAGTGCCGCTCTTGCGGTGGTGAACGGACTGCGGATACTGATATTTTACCGTAATCCGCTGCTTGCTGTGGTCATATCGCTTTCCATTATCGGTACGGTTATAATGGCGGAGGTCATAGGCTGTACGCTGCCCATGCTTGCCAAAAAATGCCGCCTTGACCCGGCGGTTATGGCATCGCCGATTATTACGACAATAGTCGACGCAGGCTGTATAATGATATATTTCAGCATAGCGTCAAAATTTTTCAATTTATAGACGGCTTAATGCCGCAGGGTAAAATTACGGAGGAATTTATGCTTGGATTATTTAATTTAAAATCGATTATTATCAGCGTTCCGATAACGCTGATTGCACTTACATTTCATGAGGTAGCGCACGGGTGGGTGTCGGGAAAGCTCGGCGACCCGACTCCGGAGCGTAGCGGACGCATGACGCTCAATCCCATGGCGCACCTTGACCTTTACGGAACGCTGCTGATGATTTTGACGGGATTCGGCTGGGCGAAGCCGGTAGTGGTAAACCCGATGTATTATAAGGATAGGAAAAAGGGTATGGCACTTGTCGGAATTGCGGGGCCTGTAATGAATTTGCTGCTTGCGTTTGCGGGAGTTTTGGTATTCGGCGTTATTGCGCTGATAGGAGTAAAGCTTGGAGCAAAGAGCGGATTTATGAATACACTGTCGTATATTGCGCAGCTTTTTGTGGTGCGAAATCTCGGCTTTGCGGTGTTTAATCTTATTCCGATACCGCCGCTTGACGGCTCGCGCGTGGTGAGTATGTTCCTGCCGGACAATGCGTACTACAAGCTTATGAGCCTTGAACGCTACAGCATGATTTTAATTATGCTGCTGGCTCTTACCGGTGTGTTCGATACCGTCATAGGCACGGGTGTGAGCGTGCTTTACAGAGGAATGGTGGGCATAGTCGGAAGATTGATTAATTTTATTGTTTAAGAGGGTTGATTAATGGATGAAATTTCATATAAGCTTGAATCCTTTGAGGGGCCGCTTGACCTGCTGCTTACTCTGATAAAAAAGAATAAGGTGAGTATATACGATATTCCGATTGTGGAGATAACGGCGCAGTATCTTGAGGCGATTGAGGGAATCGAGGAAAGCCGGCTTGAAAATACAAGTGAGTTCCTTGTCATGGCGGCGCAGCTTTTGCTGATAAAATCACGTATGCTCCTGCCCAAGGACGAGGAGGACGAGGACGAGGAGGATCCGAGAGAGGAGCTTGCAAGGCGGCTCGAGGAATACCAGAAGTTCAAGGAAGCGTCACATGAGCTCAGGAAAAGCGAATTTTCAACGAGATACATGGTGTTTCGGGAGGAGGAAAAGATTAAATTTCCCGTGCCCGAATACAGCCGCAGTCATCAAACAAGCGAGCTGCTTGACGCTTTTAACAATATTCTCGCAAGGCGCATACGCAAGGCCGCTCCCGAAAGACGTGCATTTTCGGGAATTGTCGGCAGGGAGAAGGTCTCCGTTGACGATATGGTGGAAAAGATATGCAAGCGTCTTTCGCACAGCGGGAGAGTGGAGTTTCAGAGCCTGTTCGGCGAGGAGGACTCAAAGCCGGAAATGATAGCCACGTTCCTTGCGGTATTAGAGATGATAAAGCTAAGTAAAATACGAGCCGACTATGACGAGGAAACACAGGATTTTATTATAAGTCAGCAGACGGCAAATACATCAGTCAGGAAAGAGGAAATTTAATGAAAAATATCAAATATGCCATAGAGGGCATATTGTTTGCGGCGGGTGAGCCGGTAAAGGCGGCAAAGCTTGCGGTTGTGCTTGACTGTTCGCTTGAGGAGGTCAAGGCGGCGGTTAAGGAGCTTAAGGAGGAATACGACCGTGACGAGCGGGGATTTAACATAATAGAAATCCTTGAGGGCTACCAGATTTGCTCAAGACCCGAATATTATACATATATTCAGGAAATATTAGGAGAGCAGAGAAATCAGCCGCTTTCCAATGCGGCAATGGAGGCGCTTGCCATAATAGCGTACAAGCAACCGATAACCAGAGGACAGATTGAGCATATAAGAGGAGTAAATTCGGATGGCTGCGTAAACAGGCTTTACGAAAGAGGTCTGATAGAGGAGGCAGGCAGACTCGACGCGCCCGGCAGACCGATCTTGTATGTTACAACGCCGACGTTTTTGAGGTGCTTCGGGCTGAAATCGCCTCAGGAGCTGCCGCCGATAAACTTCGTACAGATGAAGCTTGAGGATCCGCCTCAGGGCGAGCAGCTGCATATAGAGGAGAGCGAGGAATAAGAGTCGATATCAACGTAATATGAGGTGAGCGGATGACGGCATTATATGTTATTTTAATAATACTGTCGCTGCTTGCTGCGGCGGCGGTCATTCCGGTAAGGGTGATTGTAAGGCTCAATGCGGACGAGCGGGAAATGACGCTCAGATACGCATTTTTCCGTATTTCGCTCTATCCTCCGCCGGAGAGGAAAAAAACCGAGACGGAAAAGCCGCAGGAGGAGAAAAAGACCGAAAAGCGACGTCCGGACGTTAAAATGATGCTTTCGTTCGCAAACGGGGCAAGGAGCGACTTTACGGCACTTTTAACAAGAACTGTCGGCTATCTCGTAAAGCACGGAATACGAATACGGGAGCTGAGAATATCCGGGAGCTTCGGCACGGACGATCCTGCCGATACCGGCATTATATGCGGAGCTGTGTATACGGCGGTCTACAATACGATAAGCTTTATAAAGCGGCACTGTCGCCTCGGGAAATGGGAGGTAAATATTTCTCCCGATTTCAATGAAGCGTGTTTTGAGGCGGGAATGTATGCGGAGCTTGTAACGTGCGGAGCGCATTTTTTGGCGATGTTTGCGATAGTGCTGTTTCATGCAGCTAAAATAGGAATAAAATTTTTGAAATTCAGAAAGGAATACGGCAATGGATAATCCTGTAAAAGAGATGATCGAAAGTGCGATAAAGAACGTTGAAACGCTTGCGGAAACGAAAAATATAATAGGCGAGCCGATAACCGCCGGGGACGGTACGATAATCATTCCCGTGTCGAAGGTTTCGGTGGGACTCGGCGGTGGAGGGAGCGAGTTTTTCCAAAAGGGAGCGGAAAACAACAAATCCTTCGGCGGCGGTCTTGGGATGGGTGTAAAGGTAAATCCTGAGGCATTCCTTGTCATAAACGGAGGAAACGTGCGTCTTATTCCGATGGGCAGCGGCAGTTCTCCGCTTGATAAGGTCATTGACCTTGTGCCGGATATGGTGGATAAGGTGAACGGCTTTTTCAAAAAGGATACGGAAAATAACGAATAACAGGAAAGAGGACAAAAGCTTGATAACATTAAAGGATAAAATACTGTCAGAGGTGACAAAGCCGACAAGATATACGGGAGGCGAGCTTAATTCGGTGCTGAAAAATGCCGATGAGGTTGATGTGCGTTTCGGATTTTGCTTTGCCGATACTTATGAGATAGCGATGTCGCATCTCGGACTCAAAATCCTCTATCACGCTCTTAACGAAAGAGAGGATACATGGTGCGAGAGAGTTTTTGCGCCGTGGACGGATATGGAGGAAAAAATGCGCAGTGCGGGTATGTGCCTTTTTGCGTTGGAGTCGGGCGATGAGGTAACGCATTTTGACATTCTCGGCTTTACGCTGCAATATGAGCTTTGCTATTCAAATATAGTGAATATGCTCAACCTTGCGGAAATTCCCGTGCTTGCGTCGGAGCGTGACGAAAGCTATCCGATAATATGCGGCGGCGGACCGTGTGCATACAACGCCGAGCCTGTGGCGGATTTCTTCGACTTCTTCATGATGGGCGAGGGCGAGGATATGATAAACGAAATTACGGACGAGTACGTAAAATGGAAAAAGAGCGGCAAGAAAAATAAGCGTGATTACCTTGAGGCGATAGCCAAAATCGAGGGAGTATACGTTCCGTCTTTTTATGACGTGGAATACAATGACGACAACACAATAAAAAGCGTCACTCCGAATAACGCAAATGCGCCCGCAAGAGTAAAAAAGCGCATAATGCGTGATTTCAGTGCGGCGTACACACCCGAAACGATAATAGTTCCGTTTGGCGAGGTTGTGCATGATCGTGTAATGCTTGAGATAATGAGAGGGTGCTTAAGAGGCTGCCGCTTCTGTCAGGCGGGATATATATACCGTCCGCAGCGTGAGCGTGACCCTAAGCGGCTTTTGGGGATTGCGGATAATCTGCTGTCTTGCAGCGGATATGATGAAATATCGCTGTCCTCGCTGTCCTCAAGCGATTACAGCGGTCTGCGGGAGCTTACGGACGGTTTGCTTAATATGACGGAGGAAAAGAAGATAGGACTTTCGCTGCCGTCGCTTAGAATAGACAATTTCTCACTTGAGCTTATGGAGAAGGTTCAGAAGGTGAGGAAAACAGGCATTACCTTTGCGCCAGAGGCGGGTACGCAGAGGTTAAGGGACGTAATAAACAAGAACATCACCGAGGAAAATATTCTTTCATCGACAAAGCTGCTGTTTGAGGGCGGCTGGACGAATGTAAAGCTGTATTTCATGATAGGTCTGCCGACTGAAACGGAGGACGATGTAAGGGGAATTGCCGATTTGGCGCAGCGTGTTCTTGATGTGTATTTTGAGATACCGAAGGAACAGCGTGCGAAAAACATAAATATTACCGTCAGCACGTCAAGCTTTGTCCCGAAGCCGTTCACCGCATTTCAGTGGGCACCGCAGAACGATCGTGAGGAACTGATAGAAAAGCAGGATATCTTAAAAAGCGCCATAAAGTCAAAGCGAATACGTTATAATTGGCACGATAACAAAACAAGCTTTCTTGAGGGAGTTTTCGCAAGAGGCGACAGGCGGCTTTCAAGGGTAATTATGAAAGCGGTCGAAAAGGGATGTAAGTTTGACGGCTGGGGCGAGCATTTCAGATTTGATTGGTGGCTTGAGGCGTTTGAGGAAGAGGGGATCGATCCTGGATTTTATAATCTGCGAGAGCGCAGCTACGAGGAAATTCTCCCGTGGGAGCATATCGATATAGGTGTGACAAAGGAGTTTCTTATGCGTGAAAACGAAAAGGCAAAGGCTGCCGTTACCACACCCCACTGCCGTGAAAAATGCAGCGGCTGCGGAGCGGGACAGTGGAAAACGGGAGTATGCGTAAGAAGCGGCGAAACGGAGGATTGAAATGAACTACATTCTTAAATATTCCCGTGACGAGCGGGTGAAATATATATCACATCTGGATTTTGTTCGTCTGTTTCATCGTGCCGTAAGGCGGGCGGACATACCGTTCGTGTTTTCGCAGGGGTTTAACCCGCATCCGATAATGACGGTTTCTCAGCCGCTTTCGGTGGGAGTTACCTCAGACTGCGAATATATGAAGGTTGGCTTTGACGGTGAATTTTCAAACGACGATTTAAAAACCCGTCTGAACAAGGCGCTGCCGCCGGGATATGAAATTAAGGCGGTGTGCCGTGCCGAGGGCAAAAATCCCGACTTAACGAAAATCGACCGTGCGGAATACACAGTCGAGGTCGAATATGAGGGCAGTCCCGACACTGCGGCGCTTATGGAGAATAAAGAGCTGATTGTTATGAAAAAGACAAAAAGCGGCGAAAAACCGTCCGATATACGTCCGTATATTTACGATTTAAAGGTGATTTCGCAAAATGACAAAACCGTCACTCTCGGCATGACGATAGCCGTCGGCAGCGTGTATAATCTGAAGCCGGGAACGGTGCTTGACGCAATGGAAAAATATCTGCCGAATTTCAAGGCGGGATTTTCCGCTGTACACAGAAATTCAATGACCATAGGCGGCAAAGAGATTTTATAGTTTATCGATGTACTTACTTATTTGAAAGGAGGGTTGAGTGATGACAAAGTATGAGTGTCCGTGCGGATATGTATACGATCCCGCTGTGGGCGATCCCGATAACGGAGTAGCCCCCGGCACTGCATGGGAGGACGTCCCCGAAGATTGGGTATGCCCCACCTGCGGCTTGGGTAAGGATTCGTTTTATGCAATCTAACGTATATAAGCAAATACCAAAAGGGCTGCGATCATCGCAGTCCTTTTGGTATATTAGGGAATTGCCGCCATTAAGCTGTAACGGCAAAAACAGAGGTTATTACGGTGATTTTTAAATCATGCAAAAACACTGAATATTATTCATTTATACTCGTCAAAATAAATAAAAATAAAATCGATTTGGCTTGTATAATTCAAAAAAATGCAGATGATTGTGAATTATGTGTGAATATTGTTGACAAATCGCTTCTTTGGTGATATATTATAGCAAACGTCGGGAATATAAATCAAATGTTCCGAAACGGCGTTATGCGCATAAAATGCGTATACGGTCATTAATGACCAAAAAACAGGCTTGACTTTCGGTTTTCCGCTTCAGACGGAGTGGAGAGAGCCGGTAAAGCCGGGGGTTGTGTCTTTTGAGGCACAGAAAGGAATGATTGATAATGACGACATTTACTCACACCGTGAAGGACAAGATTGGAATTCACGCCGGATCCGCAGGTGAGCTTGTTTCGGAAACAAAGAAGTATAAATCATACATCACGCTTTCCGACGGCAAGAACACCGCTAACGCAAAGGGTCTTTTCAACGTGGCAGGACTCGGAGTAAACTGCGGCGATACCGTAACAGTAACGATAGACGGTACGGACGAGGCACTTGCAACGGAAAATCTGAAAATTTATTTTAAAAATAATCTGTAATTGATACCGTACAAAGAAAAACGGCTCTGCACCAAATCGGCGGCAGAGTCGTTTTTATTGTTTTATCGATTTCCTGGCAGCAAAAAGCTTGACCTGCGCCGAAGATGCGGCTTTGTCAAAAGATTTTTTATCTATCAGGAAATTGAGAAATTTCCTGATAGCAAAAAAGTCTACCTATTGAAGTGCAGCGCAGCGAAACGACAGTCACGATAGTGACTTTTTTATGCTTTCTTTTTTCTCAATACAAAATATCCGATTATCCCCGCAGCAATGCCCAAAAGAGCCACCGCCTGAGAAATTCCGAGTACGTTTGGAATGAGATACAGTATATAATCGGTGTTTCTCATGCCCTCAAGGAAAAGCCGTCCGAGTGAATACCAGAAAATATAAAAGCAGAATATCTGACCGTTATTATGCTTTTTTCTGCGGAGCAGCAGGAGCAGGACAAGGCCCAGCAGATTCCACAGTGATTCGTACAGAAACAGCGGGTGAACAGAAGCTCCGCCGTTGATGCTCATTCCCCATGGCAGGGAGGTTTCAACGCCGTAAACCTCCGCATTGACAAAGTTGCCCCATCTGCCTATTGCCTGACCGATAAACAAGCCGGGACAGCATACGTCGAAAGCGTTAAGCAGATTGATATGCTTTACACGACAGTAAACCGAGGTGGAGATCAATGCTCCGATGATTCCACCGTAAATGGCAAGACCGCCGTTCCAGGTTTTGAATATATCCCAAAAGCTGTCCATTTCATCAAGCGAAAACAGTACGTAATACAGTCTTGCACCGATGATTCCGAAAATCAGTCCGTAAAGCGCAATATCCCACACGTAATCCTTTTTAAGACCGTGTTTTTCTGCGGTGAGATAGACAAACAGACCTCCGGCGAAAAATCCGGCAAGGATTATCAGCGCATACCAGTAAATATCCTTTGCTCCGATTGAAAATGCAACCGGGTTTACGTTAAGTATAATTCCCAAAGCAGGGAAAGAAATTGCGTTCATATAAATCCTCCGTTTCAGAATTTCATTGTAAGCGAAATGCGCTTTTTCTTTACGTCAACCTCAAGCACACGCACATTGACGGTGTCACCGACGGACAGCACGTCTGTGGGGTGCTTTATGTATCTGTCGCAAATCTGCGATATATGCACAAGTCCGTCCTGGTGAACGCCTATATCAACGAATGCGCCGAAGTCTATGACGTTTCTGACAGTTCCCGTAAGCTCCATGCCGGGTCGCAGATCCTCCATTGACAAAATATCGCTGCGAAGCGTCGGCTGCGGCAGCTCCTCACGTGGATCTCTGCCCTTTTTAAGCAGGCTGTCCGCAATATCGGCTATCGTCATGCCGCCTATGCCGAGCCTTTCGGAAAGCTCCCTTACGCTCATGTCCTTTAAGCGCAGCTTTATGTCCGATATATTGCCGTCCGCAACGTCTTTTTCGGTGTAGCCGAGAATCTCAAGCAGCTCTGCCGTTGCCTTGTAGCTTTCGGGGTGAACGGAGGTGTTGTCGAGTACGTTGCTGCCGTCCGGAATACGCAGGAAGCCGGCGCACTGCTCAAATGCCTTTGCACCGAGCTTGGGAACCTTTAAAAGCTCCTTTCTCGTGCCGAATTTTCCGTTTTCCTCACGGTAAAGCGTTATGTTCTTTGCGACTGTTTTGTTGATTCCGGCAACATATGACAGCAGCGACGGTGATGCGGTGTTCAAATCGACTCCGACGCTGTTCACACAGCCCTCCACAACGCCGCCCAGAGCCTCGCCGAGACGCTTTTGATTCATGTCATGCTGATACTGACCGACTCCGATTGATTTCGGATCGATTTTAACAAGCTCCGCAAGGGGATCCTGCAAACGGCGGGCGATGGAAACTGCGCTCCTTAAGGCAACGTCATACTGCGGAAATTCCTCTGCGGCAAGCTTTGACGCACTGTAAACAGACGCTCCCGCCTCGTTTGTCATAACGTAATAAATCTCCTCGTCAAGCTCCTTTATAAGCTCCGCAACGAGTATCTCGCTTTCCTTTGAAGCTGTTCCGTTGCCGATTGAGATTATGTTTACATGATTTTTCTTTATTATGCTCTTTAATATGCCCTTAGCCTTTTCTTTATCGTGGTTGGGCAGAGTGCAGTATACTATGCCGGTATCGAGAACCTTGCCCGTTTCGTCAACAACGGCAAGCTTGCAGCCTGTTCTGTAGCCGGGGTCAAGACCAAGCACAACACGTCCCTTTACGGGCGGCTGCAAAAGCAGTCCCGACAGATTTTTGCTGAATACCTTAATAGACGACTCCTGAGCCTCCTCGGTCATCATGTTCCTTATTTCCGTTTCGATTGACGGAGCAATAAGCCGCTTGTATGCGTCCTCTGCGGCAAGTCGTATGTATTCGCCGGCGGGCGAGGGCTTTTTTGAAACAAGCTTTCTGTTCAGATATTTTATGATAAGCTCCTCGTCAATGTCAAGCTTAACCGACAGATATCCCTCCTTCTCGCCTCGGTTTACGGCAAGCAGCCTGTGGGGCGGAAGCTTTGAAAGCGGCTCGCTGTAGTCGTAGTAAAGGCTGTATACACTGTCCTCCTCTTCCTTTTTTGACGCTTTTGTAACAAGCACACCCTTTTCTCTTGTGGTGCGGCGTATCTCCTTTCGGAAATCGGCATTGTCGCTGATGCTTTCGGCTATAATGTCCATTGCTCCGGCGATTGCCTCGTCAGCCGTTTCAACACCTTTTTCTTCATTAATATACTCCTGCGCCGCCGTGACTATATCCGTGCCGTCCTGCGCCGTTATCAGCTCCGCAAGAGGCTCAAGACCCTTTTCCTTGGCTATGGTGGCACGTGTGCGCCTTTTCGGACGGTACGGCCTGTATATGTCCTCAAGCTCCGATAGTGTAGCCGCCGCCGCTATTGATGCCGATACCTCCTCCGTAAGCTGCCCCTGCTCGTCTATAAGACGTGATATTTCCTCTTTTTTTGATGCCAAAGAACGCAGATAATTCAGCCTGTCGTAAAATTCACGCAGTATGTCATCGCTTAAGGCTCCGGTGCGCTCCTTTCTGTAGCGTGCGATAAAGGGAATGGTGTTTCCCTCGTCGATAAGCTCTATTGTGTTGTCTGCCTGCCACTGCGCAATCGAAAATTCGTTCGCAAGCGCAGCGGAAATTGAGTTTATGTCACCCATATGTACAATCCTCCAAAAATCCGTGTCACAGAAAAATAATTTTTGTAACACAAGTGAAAATAAAATTTAAAAAATGTATTCACAAATTAAGAAAAATGTGATACAATAGTAAGGTACACAAGATATAGTATTTAATTTGTAACAAACAAACAAAATATACTAATAAAAAATGTCCTGACAGAGAAGATTATAACCTATTTTTCGAAAATTTACAAGAGCAAATCAAAAAATTTACAAAATAGGCTTGGTCGGCGTGCGCCAAGAGCGGGAAACAGCCGTCAAAAAAGCAAAAAATGCTTGCCTTTTTTATGTAAACGGAGTAAAATAAAGATGTTGTAAGCCTGCGGTAAAGCGGGCGTCGGTCGACGGTGTTGTTTGTATTACAAAATGCGGAGGTAGTCTGATTTGAACGGTGAAAACAATATGAGCTTCAGCCATATTTCGGTGCTGTTTGAAGAGAGCATAGCGGCGCTTAAGGTTCGTGAAAACGGAGTATACGCCGACGGCACTTTGGGCGGCGGAGGACATTCCGAGGGAATACTCAGGCAGAATGAAACCTGCCGCATCATAGGAATCGACCGTGACGGGGACGCTGTTGCCGCAGCGTCGGAAAGGCTTGCGCCTTTCGGCGAAAGGGTTTGCATCGTGAATGATAATTTTTCCGAGATCAAATCGATTTTAAGCAGACTCGGAGAGGATAAGCTTGACGGAGCGGTGCTTGACCTGGGTGTAAGCTCGTACCAGCTTGACAATGCGGACCGGGGCTTTTCCTACATGAAGGACGCTCCGCTTGATATGCGCATGAACCGAGAGGATAAATTCAGCGCATACGATGTGATAAACACCTACTCCGAGGAGGAGCTGTCGAGGATATTTTTTGAATACGGCGAAGAAAAGTGGTCAAAGCGCATTGCAAAATTCATTGCAGAGCGGCGTGAAGGCTCACCGATAAAAACAACGGGCGAGTTGGTTGACATAATCAAAGCGGCAATTCCGCAGAAGGCGCGCCTTGAGGGAGGACACCCGGCAAAGCGTGTTTTCCAGGCTGTGCGGATAGAGGTAAACGATGAGCTAAGCCGCCTTGACGGTGCGGTAAGAGATTTTGTTTCCTGCTTAAAGCCGGGAGGCAGACTTGCGGTTATAACTTTTCATTCGCTTGAGGACAGAATTGTAAAAAAGGCATTTGCGGAGCTGGCGAAGGGTTGTACCTGCCCGAAGGAGTTCCCCGTATGCGTATGCGGGAATAAGCCGTCAGGCAGAATAATATCCAAAAAACCCATCCTTCCGTCAAAGCATGAAGAGGAAATAAACCCAAGATCAAAAAGCGCAAAGCTTAGGGTATTTGAGAAGCTGTAAATGATTAGCAATCGGGCGGTTGTAAAATGTAAATCCGTATAAATTTTGTATTTTACAATCACTTATGAATTAGGAGTATAAAGTGGGATACGGCAATTTAGCATATAAAGAAGAATATTACATCCCGAAAAAAAGACCTCCGAAAAAGAAAAAGCTCTCTGTTAAGAAGCAGAGAGTGAATCGTATGAGGTATATAAGATACATAGTCGCTATAGCAGTGGCGGCGCTTGCGGCAGGGTTTATGATTTCCACCTTTGTAACGGTTCACGAAACGAAGAGTCGTGTGAGGGAACTTGAGGCACAGCTTGCAGAGGCAGAGGCGGTAACGAGCCAAAAGGCGTTCGATTTGGATCATAAGATAGATCTTGCCACCATAGAGGATGAGGCAACGAACCGACTCGGAATGAAACGGCCGGAAAAGTATCAGACGGTGTATGTAAACGTCAGCCGTGACGATGTTACCGAAAAAACGGCGGGCGAGGTTGAAAATGCACGGAACAAATTTTCCGAGGTATTTAAGAATATTGTAAGTAATATAGTGGAATTTTTCAGCATAAAATGATAAAGAGCGTCCTTGCGGGCGATGGAGATAATGTGAAAAACAAGCGGCGCATCTCATCTCGAAAGTTTGTTTTGACGTATACACATATGTCGGAATCAGACTTGCGAGCGATATGCACTCAACGCCAAAAACGGCGGATGTATTGAGTGCGGCTTTTGCGGAGCAAAAGTGATGATAAGTGTCTTTTTCACGTTATGATTTGTGCTGCCGTACGGCGGCGGAATGGAGATTGAAATGGCTGCACCATCATTGACAAGTATAAAAAAACGAATACTCCCGATGGTGATAATAGTTCTGATAGGTATGGGACTGCTGGTGGTAAGACTCGTCTACTGGCAGATAATACGTGGTGAGGAGCTGTCGGCTAAGGTAAAAAATCAGCAGACAGGCTCAAGCGTGATCACTGCGTCAAGAGGGCGGATTTATGACCGAAACGGGAAAACCCTTGCCGAAAGCGTATCGGCAAATACCGTTGTATGCAATCCGCAGGACGTCAGGGAAAAGGGTGACGCTGCGGCGATAGCACGTGAGATGTCACGTATTTTCGGTGATGACTATCAGAAAATATATGAAAATTTACAAAAGAATAACCGCTATCAGGTACTGAAAAAGCGAATTTCGGTAGATGAGAGCGAGGAGATTAAAAAGCTTATGAACAGCGAGTCAAATCCCGATATGGCTAAGGCGTTTACCGGGGTGTATTTTGAGGACGACTCAAAAAGATATTATCCGTTCAGTATAGCGCCGCATATTCTGGGATTTACGGGCTATGATAATAACGGACTGCAGGGAATAGAGCTTACGTTTGACGATGAGCTGTCGGGCAGAGCGGGGAGCGTGGAGCAGAATCAGACTGCGAGGGGAACGTCCCTTTCCGATCAGCAGGCGGAATATCTGACCGCTCAGCAGAAGGGTGCAGACGTGGTTCTTACAATAGACGAAACGATTCAGCATTTCCTCGAAAAGCACCTTGAGGAGGCTGTTGAGGAAAATAAGCTTAAATACGGTGCGGCGGGGATAATCATGAATCCCAAAACGGGAGAAATTCTCGCAATGTCCACAAAACCCGATTTTGACGATAACAATCCTTATGATATAGAAGCATTCAACGAATACGCAATGCAGTATAATTACGACGAGGACAGCGGGGACGAGGAGCCGGGAGCAACTCCCAAGCCAACCGAGGATCCGCACAATCCGAGTGATGAGCGTATTTCGATGCTGCGCAACAGAATGTGGAGAAACAAGGCGATTTCCGACTCATATGAGCCGGGCTCCACGTTTAAAATCATCACTGCCGCCGCAGCTCTTGAGGAGCACGCAGTCGAGCTTGATTCGCAGTTTTACTGTCCCGGCTTTAAAATTGTTGCCGACAGAAAGATAGGCTGCGCAAGCAAGCAGGGACACGGACCGCAGACCTTTGCCGAGGGTGTGCAAAACTCCTGCAACCCGGTGTTCATGGAATCGGGAGAGCGGCTCGGCGCAGATAAGTTTATGGAATATTTTACGGCGTTCGGTCTTACCGAAAAAACAGGGATAGAGCTTGTGGGCGAAAGCTCAAGCATTTACTATCATGACGGAATGAACGAGGTTGACCTTGCGACAAGCTCCTTCGGACAGGGCTTTCAGGTAACACCGATACAGCTGATTACGGCAATATCCGCAGTAATCAACGGCGGGGAGCGCATGAAGCCTCAGATTGTAAAGGAAATAAGGAATGAGAACGGAATAGTCAAAAGCTATGACGCGCAGGTTGTAAACCGTGTTATTTCGGAGGAAACCTCCGAAAAGATGCGAAACCTACTTGAAAAGGTAGTGTCCAATCCGAATGCAACGGGTAAGAATGCGTACGTAAAGGGGTGCCGTATAGGCGGCAAGACGGGTACGTCTGAAAAAGGAAACAGAAATCTGGATAAGAGAATAGCGTCGTTTGTAGGCTTTGCGCCGGCAAACGATCCGGAAATAATCTGCCTTGTTATGCTTGACGAGCCGCAGACGGATAACCGTTTCGGCGGAGCTATTGCCGCTCCGCTTGTGGGCGAGGTTATAGAGGATGTTCTCAATTATCTGGGAGTTGACAAGCAGTACAGCGAGGACGAGGATCCGATCATAAAGGCGGAGGTTCCCGATATTCGTGAGGAAACGCTTGAGGATGCAAAAGAAAAGCTTGATAAATTCGATTACTTAATAAAGGGCGAGGGAGATAAGATCGTGGATCAGCTTCCGAGTCCGGGAACGATGCTCAACGAAAATTCGCTTATAATCCTGTATACGGAGCGGCGCAATGAGGAGGATGAGCTTGTGACTGTTCCCGATTTAAAGGGCTGCTCCGTGGGAGTAGCGGAATCAACGCTTAATTCCATGAGCCTTAACTTTGAGGTTGCGGGAGCCGGACACAGCGAAACGTCGCTTGCGTTCGGAGTAGCTCAAAGCGTAGAGGCAGGAGAAAAGGTACCGCCGGGGACGGTAATCGGCGTTGAATTCAGACAGGAGGCGGAGGATTAACGTCTCGTAAATAAAAGTGAGTGGGGGTATAAATAATGAAAGCTGATGTGCTGTTCGGCAAGTCTTGGCTTGATAAATTTGAAAATGTTGATATAACGGGAATTGCATACGATTCAAGAAACGTTCTTGAGGGGAATGTGTTTGTCTGCATAAAGGGATTTGAAACAGACGGTCACAAATATGCAAAAACCGCCGAGAAAAACGGAGCTGCGGTGATAGTTGCGGAGGATAAGGTGGACGTTGATATACCGGTGTGGTACGTTGACAATTCCCGCCGTGCGATTGCCGACCTTGCCTGTGCGTTTTACGATAACCCTTCAAAAAAGTTTAAGCTTGTGGGAGTTACCGGAACGAACGGAAAAACGACAATAACCTATCTGCTGAAGAGTATCCTTGAGCAGGCAGGGATGAGCGTTGGAATAATAGGAACAAATCAGAATATAATCGGGGATAAGGTGCTTGTAACGCAGAGTACAACTCCGACAACGCCGAATGCGCTTGAGCTTCAGCAGCTTTTTGCCGAGATGGCGGAGAACAAAGCCGACTGCGTTGTCATGGAGGTATCGAGCCATGCGCTTGAGCTTGAGAGAGTGAGAGGCTGCCATTTTGACGTGGGAGTGTTCACGAACCTCACACAGGATCACCTGGATTTCCACAAAACAATGGAGAATTATCTTAAGGCAAAGGCAAAGCTTTTTGATATGTGCGACAAGGGCGTGGTTAATTTCGATGATGACGGCGGCAAAAAAATCTGCGCCGAAAAGGACTGCGACATATTAAAGGCGGGACTTTCGGACGGGTGCGACTTTAAGGCGGAGAACATAAGCATCACCGCAAGAGGCGATGAGTTTGACGTAATTTACAAGGGAGAAAAGCACCACATGAAAATAGCCATTCCCGGCAAGTTCAGCGTGTATAACGCAGTATGTGCGGCGGGAGCGGCGTTGCAGCTTGGAATAGATATTGAAACAATCAAAAAGGGTCTTGAGAGTGCAAGGGGAGTGCTTGGAAGAGTTGAGGTTGTACACACCGATACCGATTACACCGTTATAATAGATTATGCACACACGCCGGACGGACTGGAAAATATCATCAGCGCAGTTAAGGAATTTGCCGAGGGCAGAGTTATTACGCTGTTCGGCTGCGGCGGTGACAGAGATAACACGAAGCGTCCCATAATGGGCGAGATTGCCGGGAGGCTGTCGGATTTCAGCATAATTACATCGGATAATCCGAGAACGGAGGATCCGGAGGCGATAGTTGCCCAGGTTGAAGTCGGCATGAAGCGGACGGACGGCAAATACACCGTTATCACGGACAGAAGAAAGGCAATAGCCTATGCGCTTGACAATGCCGAGGCGGGCGATGTAATCATTCTTGCCGGAAAGGGACAGGAAACGTATCAGATAATAGGAAAAGAAAAATTTGATTTTGACGAGCGTGTCGAGGTATGGAAGCATTTGAATAAGTAAGGTTCCTGATAGGGCTGCCGCAGTGAAACGTGTGTTTTGCGACAGCCCTATATGCACGTTATGTTGTATTATAAAAAACGAAGGGAGATTTATATGCAGAAGCTGACGATAGATGATATACTAAAAGCGACCGGGGGAACGCTCCTTAGCGGGAGTGCCGAAACCGAAATAAATTCCGTTACGACCGATTCGAGAAAAGCGGGCGATGGGGTGCTGTTTATACCGCTTATAGGCGATAAATTCGACGGTCATGAATTTATAGCCGCTGCGTTTGATATGGGTGCGGCTGCGGTGCTGACGCAGAAGGAAACGGAGCTGCTTATCGATAAGACGATAATCCGTGTAGACGATACCCTTGCGGCATTCAGGGATATTGCCGAATATTATAAGGCGAAGTACAGAATACCTACGGTTGCCGTTACGGGAAGTGTAGGCAAAACAACGACAAAGGATATGCTGTGCGCTGCCTTGAGTGAAAAATTCAATACGATAAAAACGCCGAATAACTTCAATAATGAAATCGGAGTTCCGATTACGGTTTTAATGCAGGAAAAGGAGCATGAGGCGGCGGTTGTGGAAACAGGGATGAATCATTTCGGAGAGCTTGAGCGTCTGGCGAAAATCATACGTCCCGACGCTGCGGTTATAACGAATATCGGAATGTCGCATATCGAAAATTTAGGCTCGCAGGAGGGGATTTTAAAGGCGAAGCTTGAAATAACCTCGTACTTTGACGAAAGCAATACGCTTATAGTAAACGGTGACGACAAGCTTCTTGCAGGTGTGAGCGGCAGCTTTAAGATAATTCGCTACGGAATAGACAATCCCGAAAATGACGTGATTGCAAAGGATATAGTAAACAAGGGGCTTGACGGCATTGAATTTACCGCTGTTGCGGGCGGCAGAGAATATAAGGTAACGCTGAATATTCCCGGACGACACAACGTCTATAATGCGCTTGCCGCAATATGCACGGGAATTGTGTTCGGAGTTGACATAGAGGACAGCATAAGAGGTATCGCAAAGTGCGTGTATACCTCGCAGCGGCTTGAGATTGAGCATCATAACGGAATAGAGATAATAAACGACTGCTACAATGCCTCGCCGGATTCGATACGTGCGGCACTGTCGATAATGCCTTATTCTCTGCAAAAAAGACGTGTTGCGGTGTTAGGTGATGTGCTTGAGATGGGAGATTTTGCCGCAGATGCACATCGTGCGCTCGGAAAGGCAGTGGCGGACAATAAGGTTGATTTGCTGGTGACTGCCGGCGAAAATGCAAGGCTTATCGCAGAGGGTGCGTGTGATTACGGCTTTACGAACAGCGTATGCTTTGACAAAACGCTCGGAGCGGCAAATTACGTTCGTGAAAATGTGCGTGACGGTGATTGTGTGCTTGTAAAGGCATCGCACGGTATGCACTTTGAGGAGATAGTGGAAGCGATAAAGGAAATAAAATCCGAATAATCCGGATTTGCTTTTCTGAAAGGAGATAATAATATTAACATGAACACAATAAATTTACTTAAAGAAACGGCGCTTTTGGATATATTTCCTCTGATAGTTGCCTTTGCCGTAACGGCGCTTTTGGGACCTGTATTTATCCCATGGCTTCACAAGCTTAAATTCGGTCAGGAGATACGTGAGGAGGGACCCGCATGGCATCAGAAAAAATCAGGTACTCCCACAATGGGCGGTATAATGTTTATAGCGGGAATCGGTGCGGCTATAGCGGCAACGGTCGCAATGTCGGCGATTAAGGGCAGCCTT
Organism: Clostridia bacterium; assembly: GCA_034090805.1. Classification (GTDB taxonomy): domain Bacteria; phylum Bacillota; class Clostridia; order UBA1381; family UBA1381; genus Ornithomonoglobus_A. The sequence goes on along the minus strand of JAXDRV010000104.1, from coordinate 10,059 downwards.
GACGCAGTGTTTGTAAAAAGCTGCGTGCTGCCGTATCTGATAGCTCTCGGTTTCGGACTTATCGGCTTTGTCGATGATTATATTAAGGTAGTGAAAAAGAGAAATCTCGGTCTTACCGCTGCTCAGAAATTCCTGATGCAGCTCGGACTGGCGGTTGTGTACATAGGTGCGCTCTATCTTATGGGACTGCTCGAAACGGATATATACGTTCCGTTTGTCAAGGCTTCGGTTACGCTGCCGGTGTGGCTTTACATACCGTTTGTGCTGTTTGTGATTGTCGGAGTGGTAAATGCCGTAAATCTGACGGACGGACTTGACGGACTTGCGGCATCGGTTACGGCTGTTGTGGCGTTTACGATGGCGGCTGCGGCATACATAGTGTTCGGCTCTGCGGGGCTGTCGGTATTTTCGGCGGCGATGCTCGGCGGAATGATAGGATTTTTGCTTTACAACAAATACCCGGCAAAGGTGTTCATGGGCGACACCGGATCGCTGTTTCTCGGAGCGGCGGTTGCGCTTATGGCGATTGACCTTAAGATCGAAATCTACCTTATATTAATAGGCTTTGTTTATTTTGCGGAAACGCTGTCGGTAATCATACAGACCTCGTACTTCAAATACACAAAGAAAAAGTACGGCGAGGGCAGACGTGTGTTTAAGATGACGCCGATACATCATCATTTTGAAATGTGCGGCTGGAACGAGAAGAAGATCGTTGCGGTATTTGCCGCAGTGACGGCGCTGCTGTGCTGCATAGCGTGGATTTTGCTGCCGTAAATTAATTAGGTAATTGTAAAATGTCGGTTTGGGATTTGAGAGTGTTTTTAAATTTATTCGTACTCAAACATCCCTTACGGTAACTCGTCCGAACAAACTCAAAAACACTCTCAAATCCTGCAAGAAATTACTCTTTTGGAAGAATTTGCGATGTTTATGATTGAGTTTCGGCGAGTTCCCGAACAAAGTGAGAGATGTCTGAGCCGGGATTCAAGCAGAAACATCGCAAATTCCATGGAAAACACGAATTTTACAATCGCATAGTAAATTAATATAAAGGAGAACATGGCGATGGCTGTAAAAAACAGAACAGTACAAAGAACCTCCGAAAATGCTGTAAAAAGCAATAAAAAACAAAAGAAGGTACACTCATGGAATCTTGAACAGCCGGGAGAAATCGACTATACCTTTCTTGTGATAGTAATTCTTGTTGTGGCGGCGGGGCTTGTGATGCTGCTGTCGGCGTCCGCTCCTGCGGGAAAAACCATGAATGATAACTCATATTCGTTTTTCGGAAAGCAGCTCCTTTTTGCGGGGATAGGCTTTGTCGGAATGTGGTTTGTGTCGAGGATAAATTATAACAGCTACAAGGATTTGCTGCCTAAGATGATGGGTATATGTATGATTTTGCTTGTGCTTGTGCTTTTTCCGGGTCTGGGAAGAAAGATAAACGGCTCAAGACGGTGGCTGAACACACCTGTTGTTCCGATACAGCCGTCGGAGTTTGTAAAGCCGGTAATCGCTATGTGCTTTGCCTATATGATAGAAAAGGGTAAAACGGATTTAAAAACCATACAGGGAAACCTCCCGTATGTTGGAGTGCTGCTGATAGTGGTGAGCCTGATGCTTTGCGAAACGCATTTGAGCGGAGCGATAGTTATTGCCGGAATTGCCGTTACGGTAATGATTGCCGGAGGAACTCCCGTAAAACCCATAATAATCGGTGCGGCTGTTTTGCTGCCGTTGGGACTTATTGCGGTAAGGCTGATGAGTGAGGTCAGATGGGAGAGAGTTGTCAGCTTTCTGCATCCCTTTGACGATATGCAGGATTCCGGCTATCAGGTGGCACAGGCGATATATGCCATAGGATCGGGTAAGCTATTCGGACTGGGACTGGGGCAGAGTATTCAAAAATATTCATACCTCCCCGAACCGTACAACGACTTTATATTCGCAATCATCTGCGAGGAGCTGGGATTTGTCGGCGCTGTCGGAGTAATGGGATTGTTTGTACTTTTGATAATAAGAGGCGTACGTATAGCTGTGAACGCTCCCGACGTGTACGGAACTCTTACGGCAACGGGAATAGTTGCGCAGCTTGCGATACAGACGCTGTTAAACATTGCCGTTGCAACCTCAAGCGTGCCGAATACGGGAGTTGCGCTGCCGTTTTTCAGCTACGGGGGCACGTCAATAATGACGCTGCTGCTTGAGATGGGGGTTTTGCTGAATATATCAAGGTATTCAAGGAAATAAAAAGGAGATTGTAAAAAGTCGGTTTGGGATTTGCGAGTGTTTTTGAATTTATTCGTACTCAAACATCCCTTGCGGTAACTCGCCCGAACAAACTCAAAAACATTCGCAAATTCTATAATTTTGGAAGACTTTGTGATGTTTATGATTGAGTTTCAGCGAGTTCAAAGCGAGAGCGAGGGTGTGTAGGGGCGGTGTCCCTGCCGCCCCGTAATCAGAAATATCTCAAATTCCGAGGAAACCCTGAATTTTAAAATCGTATAAAAGGAAATAAAAAAGGGAGATTGTTATGAGAATAATTTTTGCCGGAGGAGGAACGGGTGGTCACATAAATCCCGCCATATCCGTTGCGGATTACGTTAAATCGAAGGATAAGGATTTTGAGGCGCTGTTTATCGGCACAAAAAACGGACTGGAAACAAAGCTTGTTCCAAAAGCGGGCTACAGGCTTGAATTTATAGATATAGAAGGCTTCAGCCGCAAAAATATGTTCAAAAACGTATCGGTTGCGGCAAAGCTTGTCAGCGCAAGGTCACGCATGAAAAAGCTGATACGTGAATTTAAGCCGGACTGCATAGTTTGTACCGGCGGCTACGTAAGCGGACCGGTGACTATGGCGGCAAAGGCTACGGGTGTTCCGTCGCTTATTCATGAGCAGAACGTGTACCCCGGTCTTACAGTCAAGGGGTCGGAAAAATATGTTAATTATCTTGCACTTAGCTTTGAGGAAACGATAAATCATATGCACGATAAATCAAAATGCGTTGTCACGGGCAATCCGATACGTACGGAGATTTTGACTGCGGATAAGGAAAAATCACGGGAAAAGCTTGGCATAAAAAAGCCGTTTGTGCTTGTTTTCGGCGGCAGCTTGGGAGCGGACAGAATAAATGACGCCGTTATAAGCATTTTAAAACGCATTGCCGATGAGGGTAAAATTTCTCTCCTGTTCGGAACGGGCGACAGAAATTACGAAAAGATAATGAACCGTATAACCTCGGAGGGAATCAAGCTTACGGAGGATGTGAAAATCGTGCCGTATATCGATAACATGGCGGAGTGCATGGCGGCTGCGGATCTTGTCGTTTCGAGAGCCGGAGCGATTACCGTCAGCGAAATTGCCGCACTCGGCAAGCCGTCGATACTTATTCCCTCGCCGAACGTCGTGAGAAATCACCAGGAGCAAAATGCCCATGAATTTGAAAAGAACGGTGCGGCGGCGATGATTGTCGAGCGTGATCTTACGCCGGAAAAATTATACGATAAAATAATGTCAATGGTAACAGATGAAAAAGTGCTTGAAGAAATGTCGCACAAATTAAAAAAGCTTGCAAAAACAGACGCACTTGAGCGCATATACGAGCTGATACTTAAAATGTCGGCAAACAGGCAAAAATAGATATTTACCGCAATGGGGCGAATAATATTATGAAGAGTAAAACGTACGAAATGGATATGTGCAGCGGACCGCTGCTCGGAAAGATACTGATGTTTGCGCTGCCGCTCATGATGTCGAGCATACTTCAGCTTTTGTTCAATGCGGCGGATATAATAGTGGTGGGCAGATTTGTCGGACACGAGGCGCTTGCCGCCGTGGGAGCAACAGGACCGCTTACCAATCTGCTTATAAACGTCTTTATCGGCTTTTCCGTCGGTACGAACGTAATGGTTGCGCAGTTTATGGGTGCAGGAAACAAAAAGGACGTCAGCGAGGTGGTGCACACGTCCGTTATGTTCAGTATCATATGCGGAACGGCTCTGATTTTTCTCGGCAATTTTTTTGCAGAGCCCATGCTGAGGCTTATGGGAACTCCGGAGGATGTTATCGGCGGTGCGGCGTTGTATATGCGTGTGTACTTTTCGGGAATGCCGATAATTATGCTTTATAATTTCGGGTCGGCGATTTTTCGTGCCATAGGCGATACAAAAAGACCGCTTTACTATCTTACGGCGGCGGGAATTGTCAATGTTATACTTAATGTAATATTCGTTACTCAGCTGCATATGGGAGTTGAGGGCGTTGCTTTTGCAACGGTGCTTTCGCAGGTGCTTTCCGCAGCGCTTGTGGTAAGGTCGCTCATGAAAAGCGACGGTGCGTATAAGCTTGAAATAAAAAAGCTCAGAATACATAAAAGAAAACTGAAATACATCGTTAAAATAGGCTTGCCTGCCGGAATGCAGGGAGCGGTGTTTTCAATTTCAAACGTGCTTATTCAGTCTTCGATCAACCTGTTCGGCTCCGTTGCAATGGCGGGCAGCACTGCGGCGGCGAATATCGAGGGATTTGTGTACATGGCTATGAACGCATTTCACCAAACGGCGCTTTCGTTCACGAGCCAGAACTACGGATCGAGAAATCTTGACAGGATAAAGCGGATAATGTGGCTGTGTCTTGCGTGCGTGGTGGGCACGGGACTTATAATGGGAGTGTCCGCATGGGCGTTCGGAAATACGCTGCTGAGAATATATTCGTCCGATCCGGATGTTATCGCAAGCGGAATGATAAGGCTTGCGGGGATTTGCCTGCCGTATTTTTTGTGCGGAATAATGGACGTAATGGTAGGCTGCCTGAGAGGTGTGGGGTATTCGTTTGTTCCGATGCTTGTGTCTGTCGGAGGAGCGTGCGGACTGCGTATAGTTTGGATTTTTACCGTTTTCAGAATGTACCGCACTCTGCCTGTACTCTATGCTTCATACCCGGTAACGTGGGGGATAACGGGACTGTGTCATTTTATATGCTTTTGGATAATATTCAAAAAGATAAAAAAGTCACTATCGTGACCGCTATTCCGCTTAAAGGGTTTCAACTTATAAAAAACGAGAATCGGTGCTTTGGGGGGCGCTGCTGCTATGGTAAAATTCACATGGCAGCGGTTCCCTTTTTTGATTTAAGACGGCTTTTTGTGATAAAATTTTCCTTTTTTGATGTCGATACTGCAATAAAAACGAGATACTTTTTCATGTTTTGGATGGATTTGTCGTTTTGCATAAAAAAAATCAGAAAATTTATTTAGTATATATACTTTACTACCAAAAGAAAATGTGATATAATAGATTAAACAGAAAATATATCGTATAATGAAATGCGATAAAGGGAGGAGAGAATTTCTATGGTTGATGAAAAGACCTGGGCGGATATAAGCAGCTTTCAGACGTATCTTTTTAACAACGGTGATAATTTCAAGTCATATGAAATGCTCGGTGTCCGTCAGGTTGAAATAGATGGTAAAAAGTACCGCAGATTTTCTGTCTGGGCGCCCAATGCTCTTGCGGTGAGTGTTGCGGGTGAGTTTAACAACTGGACGGGAGAAGGCAGAGAACTGGAAAAAGCGGGAACTACCGGAATATGGTACGGTGTTTTTGATGACATAAAGGAGGGCGAGCTGTACAAGTATGCGGTAACCGCTCCGGACGGTAAGGTGTATATGCGTTCCGACCCGTATGCAAGGCAGTGCGAGCTGCGTCCGGGTACGGCTTCCGTGGTAAAGGATATAAAGGACTTCAAATGGTCTGACAAGCGTTACATTAACGCACGTGCAAAGCGGAATAACGTATGCCTTCCGATGAATATATACGAGGTTCATGCAGGTTCGTGGAAAATTCATGACGACGGCAGCTTTTATACTTATCGTGAGCTTGCGGACGAGCTGATTCCTTATATTAAGGATATGAATTATACTCACATAGAGCTTATGCCGCTGACGGAATATCCGTTTGACGGCTCTTGGGGATATCAGGTTACGGGATACTTTGCGGCTACGTCAAGATACGGAAAGCCGGAGGATTTGAAGTATTTCGTGAATAAATGCCACAAGGAGGGCATAAGCGTTATAATGGATTGGGTTCCGGCGCATTTCCCGAGGGATGCACACGGACTGAGAATGTTTGACGGAACACCGTGCTATGAGTATGCAGACCCGAGAATGGGCGAGCATAAGGACTGGGGGACGATGGTTTTTGATTATTCCAAAAACGAGGTTGTATCCTTCCTTACCTCCTCCGCATATTTCTGGGCAGAGGAATACCACATTGACGGCTTGAGAGTCGACGCTGTTTCATCGATGCTGTATCGTGACTATTCAAGAAACGACGGCGAATGGGTGCCGAACAAATACGGCGGAAACGGAAATCTTGAGGCGGTTGACTTTTTCAGAAAGCTCAATAAAATAATGGGTGTGGAATTTCCGGGCTTCATGATGATTGCAGAGGAATCCACCGCATGGCCGAAGGTTACGCTGCCGGCGGAGGACGACGGACTTGGCTTTAACTTCAAGTGGAATATGGGCTGGATGAACGATTCTCTCAGATACATGGCAACCGATACGTATTTCAGAGCGGGTAATCACAGCCTGCTGACGTTTGTCACGATGTACGCATATTCGGAGAATTACATTCTCCCGCTGTCACACGATGAGGTTGTGCACGGCAAGGCGTCGCTTATCGGGAAGATGTTCGGCGATTATGACGATAAATTCAGCGCATACAAGGCATTTTTGGGATATTATATGTCCATGTGCGGAAAAAAGCTGATGTTTATGGGCGGAGAAATCGGACAGTTCCTTGAATGGCGATTTGACGATCAGCTTGAATGGAACATTCTCGGAAACGAAAAGCACAAAAAGCTTCAGGGTTACGTAAGGGAGCTGAACAGCTTTTACCTGGAAAATCCGGCTATGTGGGAGATGGATCAGGATTGGCGCGGCTTTGAATGGATAAACGGCGATGATAAGGATAATTCCGTCTATTCGTATATAAGGCGCGGCAAAAAGGACGAGGTGATAGTCGTTGTCAATCTTTCACCCGCAGATATACCCGTATACGATATGGGAGTGCCCGAAAACGAAACGTATGAGGTTGTTCTGCATTCCAATTCGACAAAGTACGGCGGCACGCGCCGCATAGGCAAAAAGAGCTACAAAGCACGAAAAACGCCGATGAACGGTCATGATTATTCGCTAAGACTGTTCCTTGACGCAAATTCGGTTATGTATTTAAAGAAAAAAGTTAAAAAGTAAAAATATTATTAGGAGATGATTTAAAATGGTATCAAAAGACTGTGTAGCAATGATACTCGCAGGCGGTCAGGGCTCAAGACTGGGAGCCTTGACAAAAAATGTTGCAAAGCCGGCTGTTCCGTTCGGAGGAAAGTACAGGATAATTGACTTTCCGCTGTCAAACTGCGTTCATTCCGGTATAGACACCGTAGGCGTGCTTACTCAGTATCAGCCGCTTGAGCTTAACACATATATAGGAAACGGAAAACCGTGGGATCTTGACAGGAGCCACGGCGGCGCATACGTTCTGCCGCCGTATCAGAGCGCAAAGGCGGGCGAGTGGTACAAGGGTACCGCAAACGCAATTTATCAGAATCTCGGCTTCCTGGAGGATTTTAATCCACAAAACGTCCTGATTCTTTCGGGTGACCATATATATAAGATGCACTACGGTGAGATGCTGCGCCGCCATAAGGAAACGGGAGCGGCTGCCACGATTGCCGTTATGCCTGTGCCCTGGGAGGAGGCAAGCCGTTTCGGCATCATGAACGTCAACGATGAGGGAGATATAGTTGAATTTGAGGAAAAGCCCGCAGAGCCAAAGTCGAATCTTGCGTCGATGGGTATATACATATTCAATTATCAGGCATTGAAGAAGTATCTGACCGATGATGAAAGAAATCCCGAATCAGACAATGATTTCGGTAAAAACATTATCCCCACGATGCTCGCAAACGGCGAGAAGATGGTTTCGTACAGATTTGAGGGTTACTGGAAGGATGTCGGAACGATTCAGTCGCTGTGGGAGGCGAATATGGATCTTATCGATGATCCGCCCAAGTTTGACATAAACGACAGAAAGTGGATAATCTATTCGAGAAATATGGCACTTGCTCCGCATTACGTGGGCAAGGGCGCAAAGATAGTCAATTCAACCATTACAGAGGGCTGTACGATATGCGGAACGATTAATCATTCGGTTATATTCGGAGGAGTCGAAATCGGCGAAGGTACGGTTATAAATGATTCGGTTATTATGCCCGGTGCGGTAATCGGAAAGAATGTTAAGATGGAAAAGACTGTTGTGGGCGCAAATGCGGTTATCGAGGACGGTGCAAATATAGGTGTTTCCGAAAAAGAGGATAATATGTATGCGTCAAAGATGTGTACCCACGGTATTGTTCTTATTGAAGGCGGTGCTGTAGTGGGAATGAACGGAGATGTTCCCAAGGGCAGCATGGTTGAGGTATAATTGTTAAAAGCGTTAACTTGAAAGGAGTATTTTTGAACAATGAGAAGACATGATACAATGGGTGTTATCCTTACAAACGAGGACAAAATCCCGCCCATTACCGATATAAGAGCAAACAGTGCGCTGCCGATTGCCGGCAGATACAGAATAATAGACTTTGTTTTGTCGAACATGGCAAATGCCGGCATTACAAATATAGGCGTTGCAACGGAATCCAATTATTCCTCGCTTATGGATCATATAAAATCCGGAAAGCCGTGGGATCTTGACAGAAAGAACTGGGGTCTTAATATCCTGCCCCCGGCACTGAACGATTCAAGATACGGCCGGATTAAGGGTAATATCGATATGCTTGCCGGCATAAGAGATTTTCTGCAAAGAAGCAGCCAGACGTATGTTGTGCTGTCACTCGGCAACGAAATATATAACATAGACTTTGCCGAGGTTGTTGAGGAGCATATAAACAATCAGGCGGACGTAACCGTTGTTTACAAAAATCTCAAGGGAGCGGAGGAATCGGAGCTTTCGAGATTCACCCTCTTTGAAATGGACGAGGAAAAGCGTGTTACCGATATAGAGGTTCAGCCGTATTATCCCAAAACAACAAACGCCGGCATGGATATATATATAATGGAAAAGGCATTGCTTGAAAGCATAATCGATGAGTGCAGCGCAAGGGGTGACAGAGATTTTATTAAGGATGCGCTTGTTAAAAAGATGGACGGTCTCAGAATCTACGGCTGCGAGCACAAGGGATATGCTTATAAAATAGACAATATGTCATCATACTATAAGAGCAACATGAATTTCCTTGACAGCGACGTGAGAAATGAGCTGCTGAACAGAGAAAGACCGATTTACACAAAGACAAAGGATCAAAGCCCCACAAAATACGGCGCGGATGCCGAAATCGAAAACAGCTTTGTTTCGGACGGATGCAGTATTGAGGGTACGGTTGTAAACTGCATACTTTCAAGAGGCGTTAAGATTGCGAAGGGCGCAGTTGTGAGAAATTCGATTATCATGCAGGACAGCGTCATAGAAGAGGGCGTTGAGCTTGACCATGTTGTATTCGACAAGGAGGTTGTCATCACAAAGGGCAGAAAGCTTATCGGACAGGAGAGTTATCCGCTGGCGATTGCCAAGGGAACGATAATCTGATTATATAGTAAGGCATCTGAAGGTGTAAAGAGCCGCATGACCCTTTACGCCTTCAGTGCTTTAATGGAAAACGGCATTTTAATGCGAAAAATTGCAATAAATTGGCTTTTTGGTGTTTAAATTTATATAATAATGATGTAAAGAAACATATGTTTTATGGTTAAAACCACATTTTTTGTTTATAGAAATTGACAAATTTATGTTTTTGATGTACTATAAATGGGAAAAATATGAGTAGTTGTGTGGTTTCGGAGAATGGAGGATTAACGTGAAAAATAAGCTGCGCATCTTGCCCTTTATCGGAGCTTGAAGTATCAACATACGTCGGCACTCCTCAAAAGAGCAATCTGCTTGCTTCTTTTCCACGTTATGATTTGTGCCGCCGCAGGGCGGCGGAATGGA
>JAXDRV010000103.1:0-2961 GCA_034090805.1 Clostridia bacterium | reverse complement strand
AGCTTACGCTTTGAAAGCATTGAAAAGCTTGAATAAACACCGTTTTCCTTAAGCTTTGAAATGAAATAGCAAAGCTTATCCATTTTTTCATTGCTGAGCTTTGTCGTGTCGGAATTTTCATCCAAAACAGCCTCGTCAAAGTCTGAAAAACGAACCATATTATATCCCAAGTTTGCTATTTCAAGAGCAATTTTATCGGCTTGCTCCTTTTGGGGGAAGGCTGCCGCTCCGGCTATTTCCGTTCCCCAGAACCTTATCTTTGTTCCGTCCTCGCACTTTAAGCTCTCTCCGTCCGCTTTTACGGCTCCGTGTTTTCCGGCAGGCTTATCGAGATACTTTGCGGCAGATAACGGAGACTCCTTTAATTTATCCACATCAAATCTCTCGTAATCATACCAACCGACAGTCGTGGTATTTATATATTTCGCATTTCCCGTAGGTGTGAGGAACGGGCCGTTATCCGTAAGCGTAATTGCCATAATCATGATATACGCGCTGCTTCCCTCTGTTTCAAACTTCATAGACGCAATACTTTTTTCCGGATAAGGATTGCTCATAGGGAACATATACAGAGATCTGTCAGAACCGTCCGACTTCTTTGCCGTCCATGCCGGACGTACAAAATCATATGAACGATATCCCCAGAAGTCGCATATCTGCTCATTCTTATTTATATCTATATATGCTTTTGTTCCGTCCGAATAAATCCATGTATAACGTCCGCACGTTCCCGACGCAAACGGTGACGCATGAATGATATATGCACCTGCCGCCTTACGGTTTATGGGGATTGTCACCTCTGTCGGCAAACCCGTATCATTCTGACCTCTGAGTCCCAAAACACCTTTATTACCGTTCTTTGCCGGGTCTACGAAGTCAAAAGGCACGCCGAGTATCTCCTGTGCTCCGAACTTGTCAAATATTCTGAGGTCATTTTCACCCTGGTCTGACCATCCGCCTTGGCGGTCGCCCTCAACATCATCCTTTATATCTCTGTTCATATATGATGAAATATCAAGCTTTGTAAAATGCTGCGGCGTAGCCTTGAGTCTTTTCTCGCTCAACATACCCACATTAAGCAAAAATGCCTCACCATCATCCTCAGCAGCCGCAGTCGCCGCAAAAAACACAGTTTGCAGCAATATGCACAGTCCGAGAGAAATGGATAAAATCTTTTTTAACATTGCATTGCCCCCTTATCAATTGATTTTTTCAAGACAAAGAACATATATAGACAGTGGGTCAAATGTATATGACTTTATTTCGTCCATACCGGTTTCTTCGGTTTCGGTAATTTCCACCTTGTTTGGATTATCATAGTTCATACCTGCTCTGTAATAGTTATCCGCCTCTTTCACATCACCGTGAATACGTCTTACTGTTTTGAGTCTGTATTTGCCGTCTTGGAATGTAAACTTCACATTTGCCGGTAAAGTTTCCGAACGATTGGTAAACAAAATATTAATATTTCCGTCTTTATCCCTTACGGCTGTTCCGGCAATGTCCTTCATCTCGTCCTTGCTGAATGTATCGAGCTGAGTGTTTAGCATATCGCCCACACCGTACTTTGCAAAGCTCTTTACAACCTCACCTGTTGCCGTAAGTGAATGACCGCCTTCTTTATTTCGATAGCATATAGACCACGTTGCACTGTCAATTGAATGACAAGTCGTTGCGACAATCGACTCTCTCATCATTGCTCTGCAGTAATATTCCGCAAGACCCGTAGCTCCCCAAATCGTATGAGGCAGACAGTAATCAAACGCAGTTTCCGGCTTATATGTTTGAGTATTCGCTGCCGGAGCTTGCTCGGACATATATATCTTGATTCTGTCAGAACCCGTTATTTCTATTATATCCTGTTCTAATCTGTCAAGAGTAATATCGGCACGTCTTACATAACCGGCAGGGTAATAGTAGTGGTACGACACCAAATCTATCATATCCCCCACTTCTCTTAAAACCAGCCTGTGCCACTCCTCCCACGGTCTGCCCGCACTGCCGTATCTACCTTCACCATTTGCGTGTGCGGCAGTATCAACGTGAGCTGATATCTTAGAATTCGGATCAATGCTCTTTACTATAGGAATAACCTTTTTGCAATAATCTACATATTGCTCCGCAGTCCAATTTTCCAAATCCATTTCGTTACCGAGCTCCCATGTATAGATGTTTACCGGGTTTTCGATACCGAGCTTTTTTCTTACCTCGCCCCAGTTTTCTCCGCCGTTGTAATTTATTGTACCGTCACTCGTTAAAAACTCTACCAAATCAGCTATATTTTCCAAAGTGTCGCTATCAAAATTAAATGTGTAGCAAATCTTTATATCAGGTGTAACACTTTGAATTGCTTTAAGCCATTCTATAATTCCGAGATAGCATTTATCACTGACACCCCAAATTTTTTGAGTGGCTCTCGACTTATAATCACCCAAAGCGTCTTTCCACTTAAATCTCTGTGCCGATCCTCCTGACATTCTCGAAAAAACCATTGTATCCTTCCAACCCTCGGCAAACGATGGTGCTATAATTACTTCACCGTCCACTTGATCCAAAAATCTGTTGTTTACGCCCACTGCCCATTCGCAGTTTATGCCAAACATCTCTCTGGGGATGTTTCTTACAACATCGGATTCATTGATTACCATATTGTAACTATTATCATTGTCACTGTTTTCCGCAAAAACAGCTGTTGTTGACATAGCAAGACATAACGCACTCAAAAGTGCTGTGGCTTTCTTAAGCATTATTGCTCCTCCTTCATTGTTTTATTTCATAGATATATTAAATAATTGCCGCTATAAGGTAAGCGATTATTTATTTAATGACTGCTGAACAATTATGAAACGCAGCCGCATAGCGGCTTAAAAGCGTTTCATAATTGTTCAGGTGCAAGGATTTTTTCATAAATATGAAAAAATCCTTGCACCCCCAAATAAATATTTTGTTCTCAAAATATTT
>JAXDRV010000102.1:0-46746 GCA_034090805.1 Clostridia bacterium | reverse complement strand
AACCCGCCCATGCTGCGTATTTTGTGAACGCAGGCGCAGAATGTGATTTCTCCGCCGACGGCTTTTTCCAAATCCTCAAGGGTTATTTCGTGAATAAGACCCTGACCGCTGATTTGCTGCATTGTTTCTTCCTCCCTTTTTATTTCAGTTTCTTTGTTAAAATGTCTTTGGCAAGCTTCGGATTGCCGCCTTTGCCGACAGAACGCATAACCTGACCCATAAGAAAACCGAAGATTTTGTCGTTTCCGTTTTTGTAGCTTTCAACGCTGTCCGCATTTTCGGCAAGAACGCTGTCGATTGCAGCTTCAAGCCCGCTTGCGTCGTTCTCCATGATAAAACCGTGCTCTTTTGCGATTTCCATGGGTTTTCCGCCGTTGTCGAACATAAGCTTTAATATATCCTTTGCGGAGTTTTTGGATACAACACCGTCAGAGGACATTTTTACAAGCTCCGCAATATCCGTAGGTGAAAATTTAACGTCCGTAATTGAAAGTCCGCTTTCGTTAAGGTGTCTGTTCAATTCGACAAGCATCATATTCGCAACCTGCTTGTAATCGCTGTTTACGCTCACCGCCTCATCGTAAAAATCCGAAAATTCCTTTGTCAGCGTGATAAGACGTGCGTCCTCGTCCGGCAGACCGTATTCCTCGGTATACCGTTTGCGGCGTATATGCGGAAGCTCCGGCATAGACGCTTTTATCTCGTCAAGCTCCTCCTGTGAAATCAGTACGGGCGGAATATCCGGCTCCGGGAAGTAACGGTAATCGTGCGCCTCCTCCTTTGAACGGAGAGCCTTTGTGTCGCCATGGTTGTCATTAAAGCGGCGAGTTTCCTGAACGACCTTACCGCCGTTGTCGAGAATATCCGACTGACGCTGTATTTCGTATTCTATGGCTCTGCCGATAGCCTTAAGGGAGTTGAGGTTTTTAATCTCGGCTCTTGTACCGAATTCATCGCTGCCGTATGGCATGAGCGAAATATTTACGTCCACTCTGAGCGAGCCCTGCTCCATTCGGGCATCGCATACTCCGGCATACTTTAACCTGAGCGCAATCTGCTCCACAAATTCACGTACCTCATCGACCGTTCGGAAATCCGGCTCTGTTACAATTTCTATAAGCGGCACTCCGCAGCGGTTGTAATCTGCCATCGAAATACCCTCGTAATCGTCATGCACAAGCTTTCCGGCGTCCTCCTCTATGTGGATTCTGTTGATACGTATATCCTTATCGCCGCAGACGGTTATGTGACCGTCGGTGCATATGGGATGCTCAAACTGCGTTATCTGATATGCCTTGGGCAAATCGGGATAAAAATAATTTTTACGGTCAAAAGCACTGTAGGCATTTACCGTACAGTCCGTTGCAAAGCCCGCCTTTGCCGCAAGACGAACTGCGCCTTGATTCACGATAGGCAGCGTTCCCGGCATACCCGAACAGCGGGGGCATACTCTTGTATTCTCACTGCCGCCGAATTCGTTTCTGCATGAGCAGAACACCTTTGAATTTGTCAGCAGCTCACAGTGTATTTCCAATCCGATAACAGGCTGGTATCTCATCACAGCTGCGCCTCCCTTCTCTCAAAATCTTCCTCAAACCGACTGCATACGGCAATAATCGTCTGTTCATCAAATGCACGTCCGATAAGGCTCATGCCTATCGGCATATTATCGCTGTCATAGCCGCAGGTGGTTGAAATTGCCGGTAATCCCGCAATGTTTACGGTTACGGTGCAAATATCCGCAAGATACATCTTGACCGGATCGTTCTCCTGTGCGCCTATTTTATACGCAGTTGTGGGCGCTGTCGGAGTTAAGATTACATCGCAGCTTTCAAATATTTTTGCGTATTCGCTGCGCAGCTGAGTGCGTATGCGTGTTGCATTTTTGTAATAAGCGTCGTAATAGCCGGAGCAAAGAGCATAGTTGCCGAGCATTATGCGCCGCTTTACCTCGCTTCCGAAGCCTTCTCTGCGTGAGTTGCTTATAAGCTCGTTAAAGTCCTCGCCGAGACCTGAGCGGAAGCCGTATTTTATTCCGTCAAAGCGTGAAAGATTGCTTGCCGCCTCCGCTGATGAAATCAGATAATATGCCGATACCGCATATTCAAGAGAGGGGAGGGAACATTCAACAAGCTCGCAGCCGAGTGATTTATAGTAATCCGCCGCACTCATAACCGCCGCCTTTACCTCGTCCGAGATACCGTCACCGAAAAACTCCTTCGGCAGTCCGATTTTAATACCGTTCAGGCTCATTCCGATTTTATCGGTATATCCGCCCAAGGCCTTTGACGATGATGTTGCGTCATTTTTGTCCGCTCCGTAAATGCAGTCTAATACATATCCTGTGTCCTCTGCGCATTTTCCGATAACTCCTATCTGGTCAAGCGACGATGCAAAGGCAATAAGTCCCCATCTCGAAACCGCTCCGTATGTCGGCTTAAGTCCCGTTACTCCGCAGAACGCCGCAGGCTGTCTTACAGAGCCGCCGGTATCCGAACCTAATGCGGCGGCGCATAAATCAGCCGCTACCGATGCTGCCGCACCTCCGGACGAGCCGCCCGTTACACGCTCTGTGTTGTACGGATTTTTGACACCGCCGAAATATGAGGTTTGAGAAGAACCGCCCATGGCAAATTCGTCCATATTTGTTTTGCCGAGGATAACCGCACCCTGTGCGTTAAGCTTTTCGATAACCGTTGCATTATAAACCGGCACAAAATCCTCAAGCATATGCGAGGCGCACGTTGTACGTACTCCGCAGGTGCAGATGTTGTCCTTTACCGACAGCGGAATACCCGTCATGGCGGCGGAGCTGCCTGAGTCGATAAGCTCCTGTGCCTTTTTTGCTGCATTAAATGCCTCGTCGGCGCAGACGGTTATATATGAATTTATGCTTTTATCGATTTTTTCTGTTTTATCTATATATGTGCGCACAAGCTCCTCTGCACCTATGCGGCGGCTGTCAAGAAGACTGCGCATTTCTTTTAGTTTCATCATAATCCTCCCATATTTTTATACGATAGGCTGTTGTAAAATGTAGGCTTGGGATTTGAGATATTTTCCGATTACGGGGCGGCAGAGACACCGTCCCTACACGCCGAAACTCAATCATAAACATCACAAATTCTTCCAAAACCATCAAAACTTGCAGGATTTGAGAGTGTTTTTGAATTTGTTCGGACGAGTTACCGCAAGGGATGTTTGAGTACGAATAAACTCAAAAATACTCTCAAATCCCAAACCGATATTTTACAATTACCTGTTTTAAACGACTTTCGGAACAACAAAGCTGTTGTTTTTAACATTTTTTGCGTTTTCGACTATTTTTTCGGTTTCATATGACGGCTCGTAATTATCCTGCCTTAAATCGGCATAATCTACTGCGTCAAGTGTGTACGGCTTAACCGAATTGTCAAAGTCACAGACCTTATCCATAAGAGCGATAATGTCCGTCATGTCCCGAGTCATATTCTCCAGCTCATCGGGAGTGAAATTGATTTTTGAAAGCTCGGCAAGATGCTTTGTCATCTCCGAATCGAATATCCTGCTTTCCATATTTCGTTTCTCCGTTTCTTAAAATTTTCAAAACAAAAAGGGTGCGCACAATACCCCGCCGCAGCGGACTATCGTACAACACCCTTGTTATACTTATTTAATATAATATCATAAAAACCACAAGTTTGCAAGAGGAAATTTAAAATAATATGCACAAAATATCACTTTGACATAATGTTTGCTTAGGCTAATTTATATAATTTGCCAAAAATAAGCATTTATTTTGCTGTTGCAATCGGTCGGGTTTTGGTGTATAATATATGTTATTAAAGAATTTACGGAGGTTTTGCGGCTTATGTTTGAGTACAAAACATTATCAAACGGAATACGTGTTGTTGCGGAGAAAATTCCGTATCTGCGCTCTGTATCTCTCGGAGTGTGGGTGGGCAGCGGCTCACGATATGAAACAGAAAAGGAAAACGGTATATCGCACTTTATCGAGCATATGCTCTTTAAAGGAACGAACAGGCGGGACGCTGCCAGGATTGCTGCGGAGATTGACGCTGTCGGAGGGCAGATAAACGCATTTACGGCACGTGAGTATACCTGCTTTTACACCAAAACTCTTGACGAGCATATAGAAACGGCAGCCGACGTTCTGTCGGATATACTTTTCAATTCACGGCTTGACGAGAGGGATATGGAGCTTGAGAGAAGAGTTATATGCGAGGAAATAAGCCTTTACGAGGACAGCCCTGAGGATCTGGTTTATGATATTTTATATGAAGCAGTCTGGAAGGGAACGCCCATGGGCAGAAGCATTCTCGGAACGCCGGAGAGCCTTTCGGGAATAACCTCGGAGCTTATGCGTGATTATATGCGCAGGCATTACACTTGCGAAAATACGGTTATAGCCGTTTCGGGCAATTTCGATGCGGGACTTTTTGAGCTGCTTGAAAAGTATTTCGGAGCACGTGAGATAGAAAAGAGTACACCCAAGCCGCCGAAAGCGGTATATAAGCCGGGCAAAGCATTAAAGTGCAAGGATATAGAACAGGTTCAGCTTGCAATTTCGTTTGAGGGGATAGATATTTTTGATGAAACGGTGTATTCGCTGCTTGCATTTAATAATGTATTCGGCTGCGGTATGTCGTCAAGGCTCTTTCAGAATATCAGAGAAAAACGAGGATTGGTTTATTCGATAGGTGCAGGACACAGTGCATATGACGGTACGGGAATATTTGATATATCCGCCGGAATGAGTCCCGAACGGCTGCCGGAGGTTGCGGAGCTTATTGTAGGCGAGATAAAGAGAATAAAGAGCGAAAAACTTACCTCGGCGGAGCTTGCACGTGCAAAGGAGCAGCTAAAGGGGAATTACATATTAAGCTGCGAAAGCACAGGTGCAAGAATGCAGAGTGCGGGAAGATCTCTTCTTATTAATAAGCCGATGCTTACACAGGAGGAGGTAATCAAAAAAATCGAAGCAGTGACGGCAGATGACGCTGCGGATATGATAGACAGGATATTCAATTCCGCATCACTTTCGGCTGCGGCAGTGGGGCCTGTGGATAATATAGACGGTATTTTCGATTTGTTTTAGCCAATGTAAACAATTTTGATAAGTTAATTTATAGAATATTAACAAACTTATCAAAAAGGGGTTTTATTTGGAATATTTATATGTTATAATGACAAGGTAGTATTGCAGTAAGGCAGAAGGATTATGTAAATCCAACAAACTTAACGTGAAAAATAAGCTGCGCATCTCACCGCAGAAGTGATGACAGGCTTATTTTACTCGTTACGACTTGTACCGCCGTATGGCGGTGTAACGGAAATTAAAATGAAAAACGGAAGGACGGAAAGAAAATGAATTTACAATTAGTACAAACGGTTACTGTTGTTGCGCTTATCGCATTTGCGGCTTTGATGGTTGGGATAGGCGTGTACAGCTGGAAGAAGACACAGGCAATAGAGGGGTTTTTGCTGGGCGGACGAAACGTGGGGCCATGGGTCAGCGCTTTTGCTTACGGAACCTCTTATTTTTCTGCCGTGATTTTTGTCGGCTATGCCGGCAAGCACGGATGGGATATAGGCTTAGGCGCTATATGGATAGGAATCGGTAATGCGGTATTGGGGTGCTTGCTTGCGTGGAAGCTCCTTGCAAAGCGCACCAGGGTTATGACGCACACCTTAAGCGCAAAGACCATGCCCGAATTTTTTGAGGGCAGATATAATACAAAGGCATTTAAAATTATTGCCGCACTTATCATATTCGTATTTCTTGTACCGTATTCGGCTGCTGTTTACAAGGGACTCGGAAGTATGTTCGGCGCAATATTCCCCGGAGTACCGTCATCTACATGGATGCTAATAATCGCAGCGGTAACGGCTGTGTATCTTATGCTCGGCGGCTATGTGGCAACGGCATACACAGACTTTGTTCAGGGAATTATAATGATTTTCGGCGTGTTTGCAATGGTTATCGCAATAGTCAATAACAAAAGCGTCGGCGGCTTCGGCGAATTTTACGCAAATCTTGCCGCTGTGCCGAACAACGGCGACGGAATAGACGGAGCGCAGCTCACAAGCTTATGGGGCGGCGGCGCATGGAAATTCCTCTGCATAAACATACTGCTGACAAGCTTCGGAACATGGGGACTCCCTCAGATGGTAAGCAAATACTACGCAATAAAGGACGATACAAAGGCTATCAAAACGGCTACGATTGTTTCAACGCTGTTTGCTCTTATAATAGGTGCGGGCGCATACTTTATCGGCTCGCTTTCAAGACTGGTACTCAACAACCAACTGCCGGAGGGCGGTCATGATGCGGTTATACCGTCTGTTCTTACGCAGTCGCTCGGTGGCAGCATGGGAACGATAATAATTCTTGCGGTAATACTTCTGCTACTGCTTTCGGCATCAATGTCAACGCTTTCATCGGTGGTGCTTTCGTCATCATCGGCAATATCCATTGACCTTGTACCGAGCATTAAAAAGAACTATACGAAAAAGCAGGAAATGGTGCTGACAAGATTTTTGTGCATACTGTTTGTTGCATTGTCATACATATTCGCAACGCAGAACATAACGATTATAGTAAACATCATGTCGTTTAGCTGGGGAATCGTTTCCGGCTGCTTTATCGGCCCTTACGTTTGGGGTATTTACTCGAAAAAGACAACAAAGGCGGGAGCATGGGCAGGACTTGCGTGCGGATTTTTCACTGTTGTTATAACAACGATAGTGCTTACAATCATGAACATGAACGGAAACGGCGCATATGCTGCGTTTAAGATCGCATCGTCAAAGGCTCCCGAAATGGGCGTTGCGGCTATGGCTGTATCGCTTGCGGTAGTGCCTATAGTTTCTTTGTTCACAAAGAAATTTGACGAAAAACACCTTAATACTGTTTTCAAGAATAATTAATACATAAAGGAAGTTATAAAGATGCCTATTACAGAATACCTGGAAAAAAACGCCCGAGAGCTGCCAAATGAAACGGCTCTTGTTGAAATCAATCCGACGGTTATGGAGCACTCAAAGGTTACGTGGAGAGAGTATTCGCTTATCGAAACAAATCCGATGAATGCAGGCAGACAGGAGATAAGCTGGCTGCAATTCGATAAGAAAGCCAACCGCTTTGCTAATCTCATATTAAGCCGAGGGATAAAAAAGGGCGATAAGGTTGCGGTGCTTTTGATGAATTGCCTTGAATGGCTGCCGGTATATTTCGGAATTTTAAAAGCGGGTGCGATAGCCGTTCCGCTGAATTACAGATACACAGCCGATGAAATCAAATATTGTCTTGAGCTTTCGGAAGCCGATATGCTTGTTTTCGGTCCGGAGTTTATAGGACGTGTCGAGGAAATATGCGACAGGATACCGAGAGTTAAGCAGATTTTCTATGTCGGTGAGTCATGTCCGACCTTTGCGGAAAGCTATGATTATCTGGTAAAATTCATGCGCAGCATAGCACCTGAGGTGGAAATATGCGATGATGATTATGCGGCAATTTATTTCTCGTCTGGAACAACGGGTTTTCCGAAGGCGATACTGCATAAGCACAGAAGCCTTATGCACTCTGCCGCCGTTGAACAAAAGCATCACGGTCAGGCGCATGACGACGTATTCTTGTGTATTCCGCCTCTGTATCACACAGGCGCAAAAATGCACTGGTTCGGAAGTCTTATTTCCGGCAGCAAGGCGGTTTTGCTTAAGGGCATAAAGCCGGAATGGATACTGCGTGCCGTTTCGGAGGAGGAATGCACGATAGTATGGCTGCTTGTGCCGTGGGCGCAGGATATTCTTGACGCAATAGAGCGGGGCGAGATAAATCTCGAAAAATATCGTCTTAAGCAGTGGCGGCTTATGCACATAGGCGCACAGCCTGTTCCGCCGAGTCTTATTAAACGATGGAAACAATATTTCCCGGAGCACCAGTACGATACAAACTACGGACTGAGCGAATCTATAGGCCCCGGTTGTGTTCATCTCGGTATCGAGAATATACATAAGGTAGGAGCGATAGGCAAGGCGGGCTACGGCTGGGAAACAAAAATTGTTGACCGTGACGGAAACGCAGTAAAGCAGGGCGAGGTAGGCGAGCTTGCGGTCAAGGGTCCCGGCGTTATGACTTGCTATTATAATGATAAAAAAGCAACCGATGAGGTATTAAAGGACGGCTGGCTCATGACCGGCGATATGGCACGTGAGGACGAGGACGGATTTATTTATCTTGTCGACCGTGCAAAGGACGTTATCATATCGGGAGGAGAAAATCTTTATCCTGTTCAGATTGAGGACTTCCTGCGCCGCCATGACGCAATAAAGGACGTTGCGGTTATAGGCTTGCCCGACCACCGTTTGGGCGAAATCGCTGCGGCGATTATCGAGCTTAAGCCGGACAGAACGTGCAGCGAGGAGGAAATTAATAATTTCTGCTTTGATTTGCCGAGATACAAGCGTCCGAGGAAGATAATTTTTGCCGAAGTGCCGAGAAATCCGACAGGTAAGATAGAGAAACCCAAGCTAAG
This sequence comes from Clostridia bacterium, assembly GCA_034090805.1. Taxonomy (GTDB): domain Bacteria; phylum Bacillota; class Clostridia; order UBA1381; family UBA1381; genus Ornithomonoglobus_A. The sequence goes on along the minus strand of JAXDRV010000102.1, from coordinate 38,209 downwards.
GGAGCGTTACTGCGGAGAAAGCCTTGTTGAGGCGCAGATTAAGGAATAATATTGCAATCAATCATTCAAAAAAATGAACCGACGCATTGAATAACGGTGCGGCGGTTCATTTTTGTTTGTAAAGCATAAAAAAGCTGTAAAATTTTAAAAAAATTGGTTACAAAATATTCTCAAATCCTATTGCTTTTAAGGTTTTTTTGAGGTATAATATAACTGTACGGCGATTTTTGGGGAGTAATGCCGTGATTTTGAAAAATATACATAATCCGAATGTAATCGTTTATCCGTTTGTTCATAAGCGATTGGTTTTTGTATACGCAGAAATATTTTTGACTGTAATTTTATGAAGAAGGGGGTATGCTTATATTATGGCTGATGATAATAAGAATATCGAGGATTTGGCAGAGGACGATTTCGCTCCGATAAGCGTAACTGAGGACGTTGAGCCGGAGATACCTATCCCGGAGGAGGAACTAAATGCCGAGCCGTACGATGAGGAGATCAGTGAGGAAGATAACGGTGAATCCGAGAAAGAAAGCGGCGGTTATTTTAAAAAGTTTAGCGTGAGCCCGCAAACAAAAAAGCGGTTGATTGTCGGTGCGTGTGCTGCTGCGGGAGTTTTGGCGGCGGTGTATGTCGGAGGTGCTGTATATTACAGCAGTCATTTTCTGCCGGGAACTACAATAAACAGCTTTAAATGCTCGAATATGAACATTGACGCCGCAGCTCAGGCGATCACGTCGGGTGTTGAGAATTATACATATGTTCTTAAGGAACGAGGCGGCAAGGAGGAAAGCATTTCGGGAAATGATATTGACCTAAAGCTTGAAACAATAGGTAACCTTCAGGAGCCGCTTGATGCGCAGAATAACTGGAAATGGTTTTTTGACCGAAAAAACATACATGAGCGCATAAATATAATTGTCACCATGAACGAGGATAAGCTTTATCAAAAAGTCGGAGAGCTTGAATGTATTTCGGAAACAAAAGAGCAGATGACGGGTGCGACCTCCTTGGTGACATATGATGAGGAAACGCACAGATTTATTCTCATAGAGGACAATATAACCGATGACAGCGGCAGCACCGTATTCGGTGCAAAGGAAAAGCCGCAGTCGGAATTTGATGTTTCGCGTGAGAGGGTTGTATTCGGCGAGAATATCGTGAGCATGAACAAGCTTTTTGACAGCGTAAAAGCAGGAATTTACGGACTTTATCCGGATATGTCCCTTGAAACCGAAGGCTGCTATATTTCAATGTCCGAGGAGTCGAACATGAAGCAGGCACTTGACACGATGAACAGATATATTTCGACTAAGGTAAGCTATCAGCACGGTGACGAGATAATTCCGCTTGACGGAGGGTCGATTCATTTATGGGTAACGGTTGACGATAATTACAATGTTTATCTCGATGAGGATCAGGTAAGCGGCTTTGTAAGAGATTTATCCGTAAAGTATAACACGATCGGCACCGAAAGAAGATTTGTCACCACCGACGGCGAGGAGATAGGAGTGTCCGGCGGCGACTACGGCTGGAAGGTTGATATAGAGGACGAAACCGCAGAGCTTTGCGAAATCATAAAAAGCGGCGAAGAGGTGAGCCGTGAGCCTGTATATGAGCAAAAAGCAGCGTCACACGGATCGATTGACGTTGGCAATACATATGCCGAAATCAGTATAGGCGGTCAGCATCTTTGGTTCTATCAGGACGGTGAGCTGAAGGTATCGAGCGATATTGTTTCGGGTAACCCGTATGCGGGCAACGCAACACCGGGAGGACTGTACAAGCTTAAATATAAGGAGCGTAACTCGGTTCTTGTCGGTGATACCTATCGTACTCCGGTAAGCTATTGGATGCCGTTTAACGGCGGTATCGGTATGCACGACGCAACGTGGAGAGGCAGCTTCGGAGGAAGTATTTACCTCGGCGGCGGTTCGCACGGCTGTATTAACCTGCCTTTGGGAGTTGCGGCGCAGATGTATTCGCTGATAGAACCCGGCGATCCCGTTATAGTATATTAAAAAAGATATATACACATTTAACAAAAACTTTACACCTGTATTGACAGGTGTAAAGTTTTTGTGTATAATAGAACCAATAATTACAAAGGAGCGTATACATATGGAGGATATTTACAGAAAGCTACAACAGCTCAAAAAGCAGAAAAATGCCGTTATACTGGCGCACTATTATGTGCCGGACGAGGTGCAGGAGGCTGCCGATTTTATAGGTGATTCGTATTACCTGGCAAAAAAAGCAAAAACTGCGGACGCTGATATTATTGTGTTCTGCGGAGTGGAGTTTATGGGCGAGAGCGCAAAAATATTGAATCCCGACAAAAAGGTTCTTATGCCCGATACGTCGGCGGACTGCCCTATGGCGCATATGGTTACAGAGGAAAAAATAAAAGAGATAAAGGCAAAATACAACGATACCGCCGTTGTATGCTACATAAATTCAACAGCAAAATTAAAAGCCTTGAGCGATGTATGCGTAACATCATCAAATGCGGTAAAAATAGTGGAAAAACTGCCGAATAAAAACATATTTTTTATTCCCGACGGCAATCTCGGAAGATACGTTAAGGAGCAGGTAAAGGATAAGAATATAATTCTTAATGACGGACACTGCCCAATACATAACAGTCTTACGGTTGAGGTACTGGCGGCTGAAAAGAAAAAACACCCTTCGGCAAGGGTACTTACTCACCCTGAATGTATCAAGGAGGTAACGGAGCTGTCCGACTTTATCGGCTCGACCTCGGAAATTATCTCGTATGCCGAAAAATCGGAGGACGCGGAATTTATTATTTGCACGGAGCGGGGAGTGGGCTTTGAACTCAGAAAACGATGCCCGAACAAAAGGTTTTGGTTTGCGGGGGATGATTTCATATGCCCCGATATGAAGCTTAACACGCTTCAAAAGCTGTGCGAATGCCTTGAAAATGAAACGGGAGAGGTTCATGCAAGTGAGGAGCTGCGTTTGGCGGCGCTTGCACCGCTTGACAGAATGTTGGAGCTTGCCGAATGATATAGGAGAAAATCATGAATATAAAAACTGATGCGGTTATAGTCGGAACAGGAGTCGGAGGCTTGTTCTGTGCGCTGAATCTGCCGTCCGATAAGGAAATTTTGATGATAACAAAGGCAGGCGTTGAGGAGAGCGATTCCTTTCTTGCTCAGGGAGGAATATGCGTTTTAAAGGACGAAAGCGACTATGACAGCTATTTTGAAGATACGATGCGGGCGGGACATTATGAAAATAACAAGCAGTCCGTTGATATAATGATACGTTCGTCAAAAGAAATTATTGATGATCTTGTGCATTACGGAGTGGAATTTGAAAAAGACGGTGATGATTTTGCATACACACGTGAGGGTGCACATTCCACACCGAGAATTTTGTTCCATGAGGACATAACAGGCAAAGAGATAACGAGCAAGCTTCTTGCCGAGGCGAAAAAGCGTGATAATATCAAGATTATGGAGCATTTTACCATGGTTGATATTATAGAAAAAGACGGAGAGTGCAGAGGTATAATAGGAAAGCACGATAACGGAGTTATGACGGCTGTCACTGCCGATTATACCGTTTTTGCGACAGGCGGCGTTGGAGGAGTTTACGAACATTCCACCAATTTCCCGCATCTCACGGGCGATGCTCTTGCGATAGCTTTAAAGCACGGAGTGGAGCTGTTAAATCCCGATTACGTGCAGATTCACCCGACAACACTCTACTCAAAAAAGCCGGGGCGCAGATTCCTCATTTCGGAATCCGTAAGAGGCGAGGGAGCGGTGCTGTTCAATTCAAATATGGAACGCTTTGTAAATGAGCTTTTGCCGAGGGATGTTGTCGCAGAGGCGATATACGAGCAAATGAAAAAGGATAATAAGCCGTATGTGTGGCTGTCCATGCGCCCCATTGACAAGGAGCAGATAAAAAGCCATTTCCCCAATATATATATGCACTGCAAGCAGGAGGGATATGACGTAACAAAGGAGTGTATACCCGTTGTGCCGGCTCAGCATTATTTTATGGGCGGGATAAAGGTTGACAGCAATTCCAAAACGACAATGGAGCGGCTTTATGCCGTAGGCGAAACCGCCTGCAACGGTGTCCACGGAAAAAACAGGCTTGCGAGCAATTCTCTTTTGGAGAGTCTTGTTTTTGCAAAGCGTGCCGCGCATGATATAGAGAAAACGTATACGCATATCACAGACGGCATAAGTGTAAATCCCAATGATTATGCGGAATGTGACAAAAACTACATAAAAACAGTAAAAAAGGTAACGGAGAGGAGCAAGGAAAGAACATGAACGGTATAACAATGAAAATGAACGCCGATGAGCTTATCATGTCGGCATTGAGAGAGGATATAACAAGCGAGGATATAACCACAAATGCGGTTATGCCTGAATATAAAAAAGGCGAGGTAGAGCTTATCTGCAAGCAGGACGGAATAATAGCGGGGTTGGACGTATTCAAGAGAGTATTTGAGTTGCTTGATTCCGAAACGGAATTTGAAATGTATCATAGGGACGGAGATTTTGTTAAAAACGGCGAGCTTGTGGGCAGAGTGACGGGAGATATACGTGTATTGCTTTCGGGCGAGAGAACGGCTCTTAATTATTTGCAGAGAATGAGCGGAATAGCTACATATACTCATGAAATTACAGAACTGCTTAAGGGTTCAAAAACAAAGCTTCTTGATACAAGAAAAACAACGCCCAATATGCGTGTTTTTGAAAAATATGCCGTAAAGGCGGGCGGCGGCTGCAATCACCGCTATAACTTAAGTGACGGAGTGCTGCTTAAGGATAACCACATAGGCGCAGCCGGGAGCGTTGCAAAAGCGGTGCAGATGGCGAAGGAATATGCTCCGTTTGTGCGCAAGATTGAGGTAGAGGTTGAAAACCTTGATATGCTTGCGGAAGCACTTGATGCGGGAGCGGATATAGTTATGCTTGACAATATGTCGCCGGAGGATATGAAGAAGGCGGTTGAAATGGCAAAGGGACGTGCGGAAACCGAGTGCAGCGGCAATGTGACAAGGGAAAATATAGCAAGGCTTGTTGACATCGGAGTTGACTATATTTCAAGCGGTGCGCTTACTCATTCCGCTCCGATTATGGATCTGTCGCTGAAGAATCTTCACCCAATCGAATAGTATGGAGGCGGCTATGAAAGCATCGGAGCGCAGAGAGAAAATACTGGAATTAATATCTCAAAGCACAGTCCCTGTATCGGGAGCGCAGCTTGCGGACGAGTGCGGAGTGTCAAGGCAGATAATTGTATCCGATATTGCGGCACTTAAAAAGAAAAATGACATAATATCTACAAGCAGAGGATATATTATAAACAGACCCGCTCCGTTTACGAGAGTTTTAAAGCTTGTTCACAGTGACGAGGAGATTGAAAATGAATTTGCCGCCGTTGTGTCAAACGGAGGGCGTATAAAGGATGTGTTTGTCTGGCATAAAATATACGGAAGAATAGAAGCACCGCTAAACATCGGAACAGAGCTTGATATTGCGGAGTATATGGAAAGCTTAAAAAGCGGACGTTCCCGCCCGTTAAAGAAAATAACGTGCGAATATCACTATCATACCATAGAGGCGGACAGCGAGGAGGTACTCGATAAAGTGGAAAAAGCTCTTGATAAGTGCGGATATTTGGTGTATGAAAATGACCTGAAATGATATATCTCACAATTTTGAATAATATTTATGAATTTGTGGAATATTTTATCTTATAACATACGTTTATAAGAAAGGTGGTCACAGAGCATGAATTATGCGTCTTTATCGACACAGATGTCATTAACAGCGGGGATTGTCGGTGTGATTTCATGGATTATTATGGCAATTCCTATGTGGAAAATTATAGAAAAGGCGGGCGAGCCCGGATGGAAGGGAATTATACCCGTATACGGTGAATATATTCTGTATAAGATTTCATGGAACACTATGATGTTTTGGGTTTCGCTTGTGCTTGCGGTATTTATTTCCGTAACAGTCGGTATGACAAACTCGTTTTCTACGGTGCTGAGTGTGATTGCGACAGCAGCTCTTACTGTTATACAGATAATAGCCTTGGTAAAGCTTGCAAGAGCATTCGGCAAGGGCGGCGGTTTTGCGGTCGGACTTATTTTTCTGAATGTAATATTTATGTATATACTTGCATTCGGAAGTGCCGAATATAAGGGAAATCAGTAATTTAAGGCTTGACAAAAGAATAAAAATGTGATATTATATTTATGTGATAAGGATCACGAAGGGGTACACCACCGAAAGGGTGTAGGCTTTTTCGTGATTCTTTTCTTTTATGTGATATATCGAAAGGGAGGATAGCATGATATATATTAACGGTGCGGAAAAACCGGAGCTTGCCGGGAAAAGCATTGACGAGCTTTTAACAAGCTGCGGCTACAGACGTGAGCTTGTGGCTGTGGAATACAACGGGGAGATACTTCCGAAGCCGAAATATTCGGAAACGCTCCTAAAGGACGGGGACTGCGTTGAGGTGGTTTCCTTTGTGGGAGGCGGCTGATATGATACCGAGCAAAGATGATTTTGAAAGGATAATGATTGAACGCCATACGCTGCCTGTTTATGAAACGTTAAGGTCAGCGTCTGCGGCAATTGCAGGACTTGGCGGCTTGGGGTCGAACATTGCGGTATCCTTGACAAGAACGGGTGTAGGGCGGCTTATGCTTGTTGATTTTGATAGGGTAGAGCTTAGCAATCTCAACCGTCAGCAGTATTTTGTCAGGCACATAGGCAGATATAAAACGGAGGCACTTACGGAGATTCTGCGAGATATTAACCCGTATGTGGAAATTCATTCGCAGACCGTCAGAGTGACGGAGGAGAATGCGTCGGAGATTTTCAAGGATTACAATATTGTCTGCGAGGCATTTGACCGCCCCGAAAACAAAGCAATGCTGATTAATACGCTGCTTACGGAGAACAATGATAAAATCATAGTATCAGGCTCCGGTATGGCGGGATATATTGACGCAAACGCAATAAAAACACGGCGCATAACGGACAGGCTGTATATATGCGGTGACGGAGTTACCGATGCGGCTGATGTGAACGGTCTTATGGCACCTCGTGTGGCAGTATGTGCAAATCATCAGGCAAATGCCGTAATACGGCTGATGATGGATGAAATGAAACAGTAAAGGAGAAAAATATATGGAGGACAAATTAATACTCGGAGGACATGAATTTACTTCACGATTTATATTGGGATCGGGTAAATATTCGCTTGATTTGATAAAGGCGGCAATAGAAAATGCCGGTGCGCAGATTATTACGCTTGCGCTAAGGCGTGCGGCAAGCGGTGACGTTGCAAACATAATGGATTATATCCCCAAAAACATAACCCTTCTGCCGAATACGTCAGGAGCGAGAAATGCGGACGAGGCTGTAAGAATTGCACGTCTTGCACGTGAGATAGGCTGCGGCGATTTTATTAAAATTGAATGTATAAGAGATTCAAAATATCTGCTGCCGGATAATTACGAAACAGCAAAGGCAACCGAAATTTTGGCAAAAGAGGGCTTTGTGGTTATGCCGTATATGTATCCCGATTTGAATGCGGCAAGGGATATGGCGAATGCCGGTGCGGCGTGCATCATGCCGTTAGGCTCGCCGATAGGCTCAAATAAGGGACTTTGTACAAAGGAATTTATAAAAATACTCATAAATGAAATCGATTTGCCGGTGATTGTCGACGCAGGTATCGGCAGACCGTCCCAGGCGTGCGAGGCTATGGAAATGGGAGCGGCTGCGGTTATGGCAAATACGGCAATTGCAACGGCGGGTGATATTCCGGCAATGGCAGACGCATTTAAAAAGGCTATAGAGGCGGGAAGAACGGCGTACCTGAGCGGTATGGGCAGAATTATCGAAAAGGGTGCGTCGGCGTCCTCTCCGCTTACAGGATTTTTGCATGATTAATACAGAAAGGCTTTGAACAAAAATGGAAAGAATAGATCATATGAAATACCTTCCCGATATGGAGGTGCTTGATTCCGGTATGCTTGATGAGGTTATCGGGTATATGGACAGCTATGATTACGATAAATACACTGCGGCGGACGTAAGAAGGGCACTAAATCACGATAACAGGACGCCGGAGGATTTTGCGGCTCTCCTGTCACCGGCGGCGCTGCCTTTTCTGGAGGAAATCGCACAAAAGGCGCAGGAGGAAACGAGAAAGCATTTCGGCAATTCGATATATATGTTCACGCCTTTATATATAGCGAATTACTGCGAAAATTACTGCATATACTGCGGCTTTAACTGTCATAATAAAATCCGCAGGGCAAAGCTTAATCCTGAGGAAATTGAGCTTGAAATGCAGGAAATAGCAAAATCGGGCTTGCAGGAAATCCTTATCCTCACGGGCGAGTCGAAGAAAATGTCGGACGTGAAATATATAGGCGAGGCGTGTAAAATCGCAAAAAAATATTTTAAGGTTGTCGGCATAGAGGTTTATCCGATGAACAGCGACGAATACCGCTATCTGCACGAATGCGGAGTTGATTTTGTGACGGTATTCCAGGAAACGTATAACAGCGACAAATACGAAACGCTGCATTTGGGAGGTCATAAGCGCATATTCCCTTACAGATTTTACGCACAGGAGCGTGCGATTCTCGGAGGAATGAGGGGAGTGGGCTTTGCGGCACTTCTCGGACTTGACGATTTCCGAAAGGACGCATTTGCCACGGGTATGCACGCATATCTGTTACAGAGAAAATACCCTCATGCAGAGATTGCGTTTTCGTGTCCAAGGCTGAGACCGATAATCAATAACGATAAAATCAATCCCAAGGACGTACACGAGCCGCAGCTTTTGCAGGTAGTATGCGCCTACAGACTTTTTATGCCGTTTTCAAATATAACTATCTCAACACGTGAATGTGAGCGGTTCAGAAACAACATAATAAAAATAGCAGCAACGAAAATCAGCGCAGGAGTAAACGTGGGAATCGGCGGACACACAGGCGAGGAAAAGGGCGACGAGCAGTTTGAAATATCAGACGGCAGAACCGTTGACGAGGTATACAATGCCATTACCGAACAAGGCTTGCAGCCTGTCATGAGTGATTATATTTATGTATAAAATTATTTCTGTAACGAACAGACGGCTGTCGGAGGATTTTGTTAAGAGAGCGGAGGAGATAGCCGCTCTCGATATTCCCATGATACTGCGTGAAAAGGATTTGAGCGAAAAAGAATACACCGAGCTTGCACGCAAAATTCTTGCCGTAACGGATAATGTAATACTGCACAGCTTTATATCCTCAGCCAAAACGCTTGGACACAAAAAAATACATCTTCCGATGCATTTGCTTGAAACAAGCGATGTAAGCGTGTTTGATACCGTCGGAGCGTCCGTGCACAGCGTTGATGAGGCAGTGAGGGCACAGGCTCTCGGAGCGTCATATATTACGGCAGGGCATATTTTTGAAACTGATTGCAAAAAGGGAGTTCAGCCGAGAGGGCTTGATTTTCTGAAAAATGTATGTGAGGCGGTCAGCATACCTGTGTATGCAATAGGCGGAATAACTCCGGAAAATGCCGCCTCGGCAATTGCTGCGGGAGCTGCGGGAGTGTGCGTTATGTCTGCATTTATGAAAGCAAAATGCCCGGCAGAGCTGTACAACAGCTTTATGGGCCGAGCATAAGATCGTGCATACTCATATCCAAAGCGGCGGCGATGCGTGCCGCCTGAGAAAGGGTAATGGACGGCATTTGACCTTCCATTATTTCGTTTAACTCAATGATGGACATATCGGCAGACTCCGCAAGCTGCAGTATGTTCATTCTGCGGCGGATCAGTGCGAATATTATTCTCTGCTGATACATTAATGCGTCGGTTGGCTGAGCATCGATATTTATTTTATCTGAATTCATTTGACCTGTATCGATTAATTTTCCGTTTCGGAAACAAGTTCATCGGGGCTTTCGAGCGTGATTTGACCGATTTTTGCGGAACGCAGCTCATCAAGCAGCATATTTGCGGCACGCTCCATGTCGATTTCTCCTCCGGATATTACAAAGCCTCGTTTTCTGCCTATTTTTTCGAGGATTTCGTGTCCCGCAAGACCGTCTATGGTGTCAAGCTTATATCGGGAACATAGCAAATCGGGGTAATGAGCGGCGAGGTATTCGCAAAGAGAATATGCCAAAAGCTCCGTATCCATTATCTCGTCCTTGATTGCGCCCGTGTATGCAAGACGGCGTGCAACCTCCTGATCCTCGAATTTCGGCGCAAGAATACCGGGGGTATCAAGCAGCTCAACGTCACCCTTTAAGCGTATCCATTGCTTTCCCTTTGTTACGCCCGGACGGTCGCCGGTTTGTGCGCTTGCTTTTCCGACAAGCCTGTTTATAAGGCTTGATTTGCCGACGTTGGGAATGCCTACCATCATTATCTTAAGAGTTCTGTTTCTGCCTTTTTCCTTATCTCGTTCGATTTTATCCTTGATAAGCTCACGTGCCTCGGAGGTGATTTTATTTATTCCCTGACCGGTCGTGCAGCTTATCGGAATGACCGTTATGCCGTTTGAGCGATACCAGTCGATCCATTTTTGTGTGAGATTTTTGTCGGACAAATCCGATTTGTTCATAACAACAAGCCTCGGCTTGTTCTTGATAATATCGTTGAAATACGGATTTCTTCCGGAATACGGTATGCGGGAATCGAGAATTTCAACAACCACGTCAATCATTTTAAGGTTATCCTCAATTAGCCTGCGTGTTTTCGCCATATGCCCCGGAAACCACTGAAGATTCTGCAATTTGTAACCTCCGTTCGGTATTTACTTTACAAAGCCTATATCAGACAGCGGCCAAATGCGCAGCTTTGCTTTGCCCAAAATCGCATCATACGGCACCTGACCGAGATCGGAGGAGCGGCTGTCCTTGCTGTGCGAACGGTTATCTCCCATAACAAATACCATATCCGGCTCAACGGTTATCGGATAATCCACCGATGAATCGATCGACGTTGTGAGTCCTTCGTAATACGGCTCGTCAAGAGGCTGATCGTCAACGTATACCTTGCCGTCACGCAGATCAAGTGTCTGACCGGGCATAGCAATAATGCGCTTTACGTAATAACGCTTTTTCAAGTCCTCGGACATTGAGCGTGATTCGGCGAATTTTTCAAACCAATTCAGCTTATCTTTGCCCTTTTGGACAGCAGCGGATTCAAAGTAATTCTCACGCTTTTTGTACGAGCTGTCAAGTATAATTATATCACCCTGCTTAGGAGAATATCCAAGCTTTGTTACTATAAGTCTGTCGTTATTTACAAGGGTAGGGAACATACTCGATCCGTCTACCTTGACAACGTCAAACAGAAATGTTTTTATAAGCATAGCGATGATAAGCGCAATCGCTATTGTATAAACCCATTCCCATATTTCCTTGCCCCAATTGATTTCTTTGCTTTTTTCAGCCATTTTACAACCCATTCCTTTCGTCTTATTGTGGATATACAGGTATTTCCTGTATCATGATAATACCATTATAGCATATATATGTTAAAAAGGTGTTAACAAAATATAAAATTTTCATATCTTCTTGAAATTGAAAAATCATCGGAGATTTTCTCCGATGATAAGCGGAAAAGCCTAATAAGGGACGTATGCCGTCCCTTATTAATTTATCTGTCGAAAATTGCAGCTTACCGACAGCAAAAAGCTTGTCTTTTGATAAAGTCAAACCTTTTATATTCTTTCCTTAACCTTAGCAGCCTTGCCGACTCTGTCACGCAGGTAGTAAAGTCTTGCACGTCTTACCTTACCCTTTCTTGAAACCTCAATCTTTTCAATGTTGGGTGAGTTTACGGGCCATGTCTTTTCTACGCCTACGCCGTAAGAAATACGTCTTACGGTAAAGGTCTTTGCAATACCGCCGCCCTGAACCTTGATAATGGTTCCTTCAAACATCTGAGTTCTTGTTCTTGAACCCTCGACGATTTTCTGATATACCTTTACGTTGTTACCTACAACGAGCTCAGGTAAATCTGTTCTGATTTGGTCTTTTGTCAAAGCGTTAATGATCTCTGTTGTGTTCATCATTAATTCCTCCTTAATTCTCTGGACATTCGTGCCGACCAAGGCAGAGGACTATCCGTAATAACCATAAGAGTATATCATACTTTGACGGAAAATGCAAGCATTTTTTGCAAAAAAGTTTAACATATTTTAAAATTTTTTACGTAAGGATAATATATATACCTAAAGCATAAAAGGAAAGGACAAATACCATGCTGTTTAAGACAATTTACATAAATAAACGAAGGCTTGCGGCGGTGTGTGCCGTTATTGCTATAGCGGGTGCTGCGGCAGTGGTCTGTAAATGCGTAAATCCGCCGGCGGTTGAGGTATTTAACAGCGTGGAGGAGGACAAGAGCTATACGGATGTTCTCGATGCCGCTCTCCCGTCCGATGAGAAAAAAAGCACCGTAAAGGAGACGATAAAAGCATTTTTAGGCTTTGACGGCGAAGATCCGAAGAGCGTTATATCCGAATTTTCTCCGATGTTTGCGTCCGATAACAACGCTGCCCATGACTCCGAGGAGGAAACAGACAATACCCCCAAGCCGGAGGTATCTGCGGAGCCGGCAGCATTCCCGTCAAAGTCGGAAATAGCTTCGGGTAATGGATTGGAGATAAATAATGCAACCTCTTATTCCGTTAATTTAAAGGAGCTGTGTGCCGGAGAGCTTTCGTTTACGGTAGAGCAAGGTGCGGGACCGCAGGTGCTTATTGTACATACACATACGACCGAGTGCTATGACGGCGATGCAATGAGCGGAGAAACGGAGCGCAGCACCGATGAAGAAAAGAATATGATAGCGATAGGAAATATATTTGCCGATGTGCTTGAGAGCAGAGGTATACACTGCGTACACGATAAGACGGTACACGATTATCCGACCTATCAGGGAGCGTATACAAGAGCGCTGTCGACAATCGCATATAATCTTAAGCAGTATCCCGAAATAAAAATTGTGCTTGATATTCACCGTGACGCATATATTTATCCGGACGGCTCAAAGCTTACCGTAAAATGCGAGCAAAACGGTGTGCCTACGGCAAAGGTAATGCTTGTGGCGGGGACTGACAGCCTTGGACTTAATCATCCGAAATGGCGTGAAAACCTTGCCCTTGCGGCAAAAATCCAAAGTGCGGCAAATATTATGTATCCCGGCATGATGCGTCCGATAAATTTAAGGCGTGAGCGTTTTAATATGCACATGACTGCGGGAAGTCTGCTTATTGAGGTGGGCAGCAACGGAAACAACCTTGCCGAAGCTAAAGAGGGGGCAAGGAATACCGCAAATGCCATAGCTGCTGTCTTAAATGCGCAGTAAGCTAATCAACGCATATCGACTCTTTCAGACGTTCAAAGTTCTTTGCGCCTATGCCGCTTACGTTCATCAAATCCTCAATCGTTCCGAACGAACCGTGTTTTTCACGGTATTTAATGATTTTATCGGCAAGAGCATCGCCGATTCCGTTTATCGTTTTCAGAAGCTCCTTATCGGCGGTGTTTATGTTGATTTTGTTTTTAAGCACCTGCGGCTCTGCCGTCGGTGCTTCCGCAGCGGCGGAAACGGCTGGAGTCGCCATCGGCTCTATTGTAAACGGATCGCCGTCATATTTCTCGATAATGCCGCCTACGGCTGCGGTTAAGGCAACAGCTCCCGCTGCCACTGCGTATTTTATTCTGCGCTTGATGATTTTTCTCATATTAATCTCCATTCCGCCGCCATGCGGCTTTACCGGTATTTCTCCGATAATTATATCACCTAAGGCTCACAATAACAATACAATTTTCAAAAAAATATCGCAAAAATACAGAAAAAAACCGCCTTGCTCAAAAAATAAATAAAATTTAATAAAATATATATTGATTTTTTGGCAAATTAATAGTATAATCAATAGTAGTGCATCAGTTTGGAAAAAGATAAGCGGTGCATCTCTCACGTCTGCGCTCACTCGCATACACGAGTATAGTCTCGCTCACGCAGATGCACGACCTGCTTGCTTCTCTTTTCCCAAACGGGTTTTGGAAAAAGATAAGCGGCGCATCTCGCGCGTCTGTGCTCATTCGCATACACGAGTATAATCTCGCTCACGCAGACGCACGACCTGCTTGCTTCTCTTTTCCTAAACGGGTTTTGGAAAAAGATAAGTGGCGCATCTCGCGCGTCTGTGCTCATTCGCATACACGAGTATAATCTCGCTCACGCAGACGCACGGCCTGCTTGCTTCTCTTTTCCCAAACGGGTTTTGTGAAAGGAATTAATAGTCATAAATTTAAAGGAGGAAAATTTATGAAGGCTAAATACAAAAGAGTTCTTCTCAAAATAAGCGGAGAGGCACTTGCCGGTCCGAACGGCTTCGGACTGGACGAGAAAACCATTGCCGACATCAGTGAAAATATAAAAAAGATAGTTGACATGGGTGTTCAAGTGTCTATTGTTGTCGGAGGAGGCAATATATGGCGAGGTAGAAGCGGCGAAAATATGGACAGAACACGAGCTGACCATATGGGTATGCTTGCGACCGCAATAAACGCTCTTGCGCTGTGCAGTGCTTTGGAAAACTGCAACGTTCCCACACGTGTGCAGACGGCTATCGAGATGCGCCAGGTGGCTGAGCCTTATATAAGAGGAAAGGCCGAAAGGCATCTTGAGAAGGGGAGAGTTGTAATATTCGGCTGCGGAACGGGTAATCCGTTTATGTCGACAGATACGGCGGCTGCCCTGAGGGCGGTTGAAACCGAGGCGGATATAATTCTTCTTGCCAAAAAGGTTGACGCCGTATATGACAGCGATCCGAATATAAATCCGAATGCAAAAAGGTACGATGTGCTGTCATTCAGCGATATACTTTCAAAAAATCTCGGCGTAATGGATTCGACAGCAGCGTCCATGTGCCGTGATAATAATATGCCCATACTTGTTTTCGGTCTGAACGACCCCGTAAATATAGTAAGAGGTGTAAAAGGTGAACGTATAGGAACTCTGGTAAATTCTACCGGAAAGCTTTGATATTCAAAAGGAGGAAAGAAAATGGGAAAGTATCCTGAAATAGAAGAAAGAATGGAAAGAAGAATAAACGGCTATCACAGTGAGTTAAAGACGATACGTGCCGGACGTGCGAATGCGTCGGTACTCGATAAAATAGCTATTGATTATTACGGCACGATGACGCCTATCAATCAGGTAGGCTCGATATCCTCGCCGGATCCGAGGCAGCTTGTTATTCAGCCGTGGGACGCAACGGCTCTTAAGGCTATTGAAAAGGCTATTAACGCCTCCGAAATAGGAATCGCACCTCAAAACGACGGTAAGGTTATACGTCTTAATTTCCCGCCGCTGACGGAGGAGAGAAGAAAAGAGCTTGTAAAGACCGTAAAGAAGTACACCGAGGAAGCAAAGGTGCAGATAAGAAATGCAAGACGTGACGCTCTTGACGATTACAAGAAAAAGAAAAAGGACGGAGAGGTTACGGAGGACGATCTTAAGGAGATCGAAAAGGACATACAGAAGCTTACGGATAAATACATTAAGGAAATAGATGATATTTGCGCAGCAAAGGAAAAGGAAATATTAGAGGTATAAATGCAGTACGGCGTCCGCAGCGTCCCTAAATGGGCAAAACGGGACGCCGTTAAGCTATAAGCTTATATCCGAATGAGATAAAGGAAGAGCTATGTTTTTTAAGAAGAAAAATAACGATATTGATTTGAATAATCTGCCCCGTCATATAGGCTTTATAATGGACGGAAACGGACGGTGGGCGAAAAGGAGAGGACTTCCGAGAAGCGCCGGTCATAAGGCGGGAGCGGAGTCACTGAAAAAAATAATAACCGAGGCGAATAAGCTTGGCGTTAAATATGCTACCGTGTATGCGTTTTCCACAGAGAATTGGAAGCGTCCCAAGGAGGAGGTAGACTATTTGATGTCGCTGCTCATGGATTATTTGATTAATGCCGAAAAAACGCTTGCGGGTGAAAATGTGGTTATAAAAGCCATAGGCTCACGCAGCCGTCTTTCGGAGGAAATGCAGCAGCAGATAATAAAAACAGAGAAATTTACCGAAAATAATACTGGTATAGTAATGAATATCGCATTGAACTACGGCGGCAGAGATGAGCTTGTTCATGCGGTGCGTGAAATATGCGCCGAAAACAAGCGTCCCGAGGATATAGATGAAAAGGAAATCGAAAGTCATTTGTATACGGCGAATCAGCCCGATGTGGATTTGCTTATACGCACGAGCGGAGAGCAGCGGCTGTCCAATTTTATGCTGTGGCAGGTAAGCTATGCGGAAATGTGGTTTACCGACAAGCTCTGGCCTGATTTCAAACCGGCGGATTTAAGACACGCTATTTTGGATTATCAGAACAGAGGCAGACGCTTTGGAGGTGTTTGATATATGAAAACAAGAATAATAACGTCCGTTGTAGCTTTGGCTGTGCTTGCTGCGGTATTGCTTGCACCTGCGATTGTATTTAATATTGCGCTGGGAGCGGTAATAATCATCATGCTTCACGAGTGCTATACCTCCGCAGGTGCGTCAAAATCCGTTATGGCGGCGGGTTTTTTATCGGCTGCGGCAATGATGGCGGCAGCATACAAGGGTATTCCGTCGGCTGTTCCGATATGGGAAAACGGTTATATTGTCTTGTCGGTACTGCTTACGGTTCTTATCCATATGGGAGCGGTTGTTGCGGAGCATGGAAAGACGAACTACGCAGATGTTTTGGCAAACGGATTTCTTACCATATATATAACCCTGTCCATGAGCTGTCTTGCTGTATTAAGAGCGGAATTCGGCACTATGCTTATGCTGCTTGTATTTATATGCGCATGGACAACGGATACGGGAGCGTATTTTTGCGGAAAAGCCTTCGGCAAAAAAAAGCTTATTCCGCACGTAAGCCCCAATAAGACCGTTGCCGGCTCGATAGGCGGTATTATTACGGCGATCACTGCGTGTATAATATATATTGCCGTATATTTAAAGACGGTCGGCGCACAAGGAACGGACGCAGCGTCATGGCTGATACCGTCTGTAGCTGCGGGAGCGGTAATCGGCGGTATATCGGGAGTTTTTTCGCAAATCGGCGACTTGGCGGCATCTGCGGTAAAGCGTGATACGGGAGTCAAGGATTTCGGCTGGATTTTTCCGGGACACGGCGGTTTTATGGATCGGTTTGACAGTGTGCTGTACATTTCACCGATCATATACGTGATACTGCATTTTGTGATTTAATCAACTGTATGGTGAATGGAGATTAATATGGATTTTGAGCATAATATTTCAATTCTCGGCTCAACAGGCTCGATAGGCACTCAGACGCTTGACGTTGCACGGGAATACAAGGGGATAAAAGTAAAAGCCGTTGCGGCACATTCAAATGTTGATTTAATCGAAGCGCAGGCAAGGGAATTTAAGCCGGAGCTTGCTGTTCTTACAGACGAAAAATGCGCTGCGGATTTGAAAATCAAGCTTGCCGATACCTCCACAAGAGTTATCGGAGGAAAAGACGGTCTGATGGTTGCGGCGGCGCACGAGGGTGCGGAAACGGTGGTGACAGCAGTTGTCGGCATAGCAGGACTTGAGCCTACGATAGAGGCGATAAAGGCAGGGAAAAATATTGCTCTTGCAAACAAGGAAACGCTTGTGACGGGCGGTCATATCGTGACGGAGCTTGCAAAAAAGCACAAAGCCGCCATTTTGCCCGTTGACAGCGAACACAGCGCAATATTTCAGTCGCTTATGGGAAATCATCGTAGGGAGATAAAGAAAATCCTGCTTACGGCATCAGGCGGTCCGTTTTTCGGCAAAAAACGCAGCGAGCTTGAAAAAATCACTCCGAGTGACGCATTGAAGCATCCGAATTGGGATATGGGGGCAAAGGTTACGATTGATTCGTCAACTCTTGTCAACAAAGGATTGGAAATTATAGAGGCAAAGTGGCTGTTTAATGTTCCGATAGACGATATAAAGGTGCTTGTTCACAGACAAAGCATCGTTCATTCCATGGTGGAATTTGTCGATAACGGAATAATAGCACAGCTTGGCGCACCGGATATGCGGCTGCCGATACAATTTGCGCTTACATATCCGAATCGTCTGCCGATGAAAGGGAATGAGCTTGATTTTTCGTCATTTGCGGGTCTTACATTTGAGGAACCCGACACAGATACGTTCTTTGCTCTTGAGCTTGCGAAAAAGGCGGGACGTGAGGGAGGCACACTGCCGACGGTATTCAACAGTGCCGATGAGGCGGCGGTTGAGCTGTTCTTAAACGGTCGGCTGCCGTATTTGGGAATATCAGATGCGATAGCCGAGGCTATGGAGTGCATACCGTCAAAGGCAGATCCCACGCTTGACGATATTTTACGGACAGATAAGCTTGCACGTGAATTTGTGCTGAAAAAATATAGATAGGGAGTATGAATTTTGGTAACTGCAATAGTGACTATAGTTATGTTTCTTGTCATGGTATCTCTGCACGAATTTGGGCATTTTATTGTGGCAAAGACTCTGAACTTTAAAATTCTGGAATACGCAATAGGCTTCGGCCCTGTAGTATTAAAAAAGAGAAAAGGCGAAACGATGTATTCGGTGCGTGCGCTGCCGCTCGGCGGCTTCTGCAAATTCGAGGGCGAGGAGGAAAGCTCGGACGATCCGAGAGCGTTTTCAAATCAAGCCGTATGGAAAAGAATACTCGTTGTTATGGCAGGAGGAATATTTAATATAATCCTTGGCTTTATCGTATTTATGATAATCGTGCCGGCAACCTCACCCATGCTTACAAGCACGGTGGATACGGTTGTACCGCACAGCTATATCGAGGACGCCGGTATTCTTCCGGGGGATAAGATAGTGAAAATCAACGGCAAAAACGTTGGATTTTACAATGATATTGCCTTGTATACGCAGGATTTCTCGGCAGATACAACAGCCGAAATTACCGTAAAGCGTGACGGGAAGAAGCTTGACTTTGCGATTATGCCGACAGAACAGAAAATAGATATAACCTATACCGAAAACGATATTGAATATGTATCGTCCGTAAACGGTTTCCCGGAAACGGAGCATATTCCGTACAGTGATGAAAATCCCAAGGACGAAAGCAAAATCGGCAAAACCGAAAGCAGTATAAGATACATTATAGGCTTTACTCCAAAAAGCGAGGACGTGACGTTTTTTAACGTATGGGGACAGTCATGGAATATGACAAAATACGTGGTTAAGCTTATGTATCAGTCACTGTGGCAGCTTGTCACGGGACGTGTCGGAATGGAGCAGATGTCGGGACCTGTGGGTATAGTAAACGAGGTCAACAATGCGGTAAACAAAGGCAGCATGAGCTGGCTGTACGTGCTGAATTTGGGTGCACTTCTTACGATAAATCTCGGTATATTCAATCTTTTGCCGCTTCCCGCACTTGACGGAGGCAGACTGTTGTTTATGATAATCGAGCTTATACGCAGAAAACCGATCCCGCCGGAAAAGGAGGGCATGGTTCATGCGATAGGAATGCTGCTGCTTTTTGCGCTGATAATCTTCGTATCGTTCCATGATGTAATGCGGTTGTTCGTAAAATAACAAGATAAGCTGATTTATGAAAGGAATCAATATGAAACGTGAGGTAAATATAGGCGGCGTGAAAATCGGCGGCAATAACAGAGCCGCCGTCCAGTCGATGTGCAATACCGACACACGAAACGCCAAAGCAACAATAGAACAGATTAAACGTCTTGAAGATGCCGGCTGCGAAATCATCAGAGTAGCCGTACCGGATATGGAGGCGGCGCAGGCGGTTAAGGAAATAAAGAAATCAATAAAAATCCCGCTTGTAACGGATATTCATTTTGATTACAGACTTGCGCTTGAGTGCATGAAAAACGGAGCGGATAAGGTCAGGATAAACCCCGGAAATATCGGCGGCAGCGACAGAGTAAGAGCGGTTGTCGATATGGCAAAGGATAGGGGAGTGCCTATAAGAATAGGCGTAAACGGCGGCTCTCTCGATAAGCGTCTGCTTGAAAAATACGGCGGAGTTACCGCTGACGCACTTGTCGAGAGCGCAATGGAGCATATAGCGATTCTTGATGAGCTGAATTTTCGGGATATTGTCGTATCGATTAAGGTATCGGACGTACCGACAATGCTCAGTGCCTACAGAAAATTCGATAAAATATCGGATATTCCGCTGCACATAGGAGTAACCGAGGCGGGAACACTCAGGAGCGGTACAATCAAATCGGCTGTGGGTATAGGCGCACTTCTTTCAGAGGGAATAGGTGATACGCTTCGTGTTTCTTTGACGGCAGATCCCGTTGAGGAGATTTATGCGGCATATGATATTCTTAAGATATTGGGATTGAGAAAACAAGGCGCAACGCTTGTTTCGTGTCCTACATGCGGAAGAACTCAGCTTGACCTTATACCGATAGCAAACGAGGTCGAAAAACGCATTGCCTCAATTCAAAAGCCGATAAAGGTAGCCGTTATGGGTTGCGCCGTAAACGGTCCGGGTGAGGCTCGTGAGGCGGACGTAGGCATAGCGGGAGGAAAAGGCGAGGGACTTATCTTCAAAAAAGGCGAAATTCTGCGCAAGGTTCCGCAGGATAGGCTTGTAGATGAGCTTATGCGAGAAATAGAAACATTACTGTAGGGGTGACATTCATTGAAAAAATATCTTGTAATAAACGGAGTTAATTTGAATATGCTCGGCATAAGAGAGCCGGGAATATACGGAAACAACACGCTTGAGGAGCTTGAAAAAAGCGTTAAATCAAAGGCAGAGGAGCTTGGAGCTCAGGCAGACTGCTTTCAAAGTAATTTTGAGGGCGAAATAGTCGAAAAAATACACAGTGCTCTCGGTGTTTATGACGGAATAATAATAAATCCCGGTGCATTTACGCATTATTCGTATGCGATAAGAGACGCTCTCGGATCGGTAAAGCTGCCGGCGGTTGAGGTACATATTTCAAACATACACAAGCGTGAGGAATTTCGTCATCAATCTGTTATCGTCCCCGAATGTGACGGGCAGATATGCGGACTTGGATTTAAAGGATATGAGCTTGCGCTGGAGTACCTTGTGTCAAGAGGTGATTCCGAATGACGGACAGAGCCGCGCGGCTTTTTAACACGCTTGATGCGGGTATGGCGGTGCTTATCTCGTCATATCCGAATATATTCTACTACAGCGGCTTTACAAGCGGCGACGCATTTTTGCTTATGACGGAAAATGAGCGGTTTATCATAACGGATTCAAGGTACTTTGTTCAGGCGAGGGAGCAGGCTGTCGGATTTGAGCTTGTGGATATAGCCGAAGGCTTTGGGAAAATTTTTGCGAAAATATCGGAAAAGACGATAGGCTTTGAAGATGCGTGCGTGAGTGTTGAGCGTTATGAAAAGCTGTGCGCCGCACTCGGCGAAGGACAGGAGCTAAAAAAGCTGCAAGAGAAAATAAATGCGCCAAGACGAACAAAGGACGAAGATGAAATCAAAAAAATCGCAGAAGCGGAACGGCTCGGTGATGAGGCATTTTCTTATATACTAACAAAAATCAAGACAGGAGTTACCGAGGCTGAAATAGCCTTTGAGCTTGAATTTTTCATGAAGCGCAACGGAGCGTCTGCGCTGTCGTTTGAAACAATTGCCGCATCGGGAAAGCGTGGGGCTATGCCTCACGGTACGGCAAGCAAAAAGGTAATAGAGCGTGGGGATATGCTTACTCTTGATTTTGGCTGTGTTCTTGAGGGATATTGTTCGGATATGACAAGGACGGTTGCGGTAGGTACGGCGGCACCATGGCAGCATGAGGTGTATAACACGGTGCTTAAGGCACAGCTTGCGGCATTAAGCTTTATCGAGGCAGGGAAGAGCTGCGCAGAGGCGGACAGCGTTGCACGGCAGATAATAACCGATGCAGGATACGGCGAAAACTTCGGTCACAGCCTGGGGCACAGCGTTGGTATAGAAATACATGAAAATCCGAATCTTTCGCCGAAAAGCACGGATATTATTGAAAACGGTAATGTTCTTACGGTTGAACCGGGAATATACATAGACGGCATGGGCGGAGTGAGAATAGAGGATTTAACGGCGATAGTAAACGGCAAAGCTGTTAATCTCACGCACTCCGACAAAGGCTTGATAATATTGTAGAGGAGAAAAAAGTTTGAATAAAATCGCCAATCTCACCACTTTTTGCTCGGGGCAGTACCCTTACGCTATCGGCTTTGCCGATAGTCGCCGTAGGCGAGTTTTGCAAGCAAAACCGTTTGGTACAGCACCGCTCGCTGCAAAGCGGCAATCTTGACGATTTTCTTTCAAACTTGGTTTTGTGAAAGGAGTTAATGATCATAATAATGTATAAAGCAAATAAACAAAGATACTCGTCAATGACCTATAACCGCTGCGGAAAAAGCGGATTAAAGCTTAGTGCAATCTCGCTTGGGATGTGGCATAATTTCGGCAGCGGTGACAGCTATGATAATATGGTCGATATGGTAACAACTGCGTTTGATAATGGAATAACACATTTTGACCTGGCTAATAATTATGGTCCGTATCCCGGAAGTGCCGAAGAAAATTTCGGTCGTATACTGAAAAATGAAATGGGAGCGTACCGTGATGAAATGATAATCTCCACAAAAGCGGGATACACCATGTGGGACGGCCCTTATGGAGATTACGGCTCAAGAAAATATCTTATTGCAAGCCTTGACCAAAGCTTGCAGCGCATGGGACTTGATTATGTTGATATTTTTTATCATCATCGCCCCGATCCCGAAACGCCCATGGAGGAAACTGCGGCGGCACTTGATCATATAGTAAGAAGCGGCAAGGCACTGTATGTCGGGATTTCAAATTACAGTCCCGAGCAAACCGAGAAAATGGCTGATATTATGCAAGGCTTGGGTACTCCGCTTGTGATTCACCAGGTTTGCTATAATATGCTCCAACGTAATCTTGAGGGAGATTTGGAGAATGTTCTTAACAGTAAGGGAATGGGCTCTATCGCATTTTGCCCGTTGGCTCAAGGGCTGCTTACGGATAAGTATTTAAAAGGCATTCCGGAAAATTCAAGAGCCAAAAAATCAGTATTTCTTACCGAAAAAGCTGTCGAAAATGCAAGGCTTGACATTATTGCGGAGCTTAATAATATAGCAATGGAGAGAGGTCAGACTCTCGCTCAAATGGCGGTTGCATGGAATTTAAGGGGGAATCTCACAAGCGTATTGATTGGAGCCTCAAACGGCGGACAGATTATTGAAAATATTAAAGCGCTTGATAATCTCGGATTTTCAGCTGATGAGCTGAAAAGAATTGAAGATGTATTGAATGGATAAAACAAAGAGCCGTTGAATTTGCGGCTCTTTGTTTTATCCTTGATGTTTATTTATTAAGCATATCTTGAAGCTGCTTTATGCACTTCTGGCAGACGTTCTTTCCGTTGTAATTTACAACCTGTGATGCATCATCGCAGAAAATACAAGCGGGCTCATATTTCTTAAGTACTATGGTGTCTCCTTCGGTGTAAATTTCAAGAGAATCCTTGACCTCGATGTCAAATTTTCTACGCAGCTCAATAGGCAGAACGATTCTCCCAAGCTCATCTACCTTTCTAACTATTCCTAATGACTTCATCATATTTACCTCCGTATATAAAATATTCCCGGCTTTTTGAGCCGTTATGAATATTATATCATAAGTGCAAAATAATGTCAACACCTATTGACGAAATATCGGGAAAAGAAGTAATTATACAACATTTTTGCCAAAAAAAGTATTTTATTTTGATAAAAATCACCAATAAAATAATTGTTTTACGGAGGTTTCGTATAAAATGTATACCTATTCAAAAAAATCCCGCCGTACTTATCAAACGCGGCAGGATTTTTTGCTATTGTATCAAATTGATTTTAAAAGTGTATGTTTTACGGAACTCTGGTTTGTTAGCCCTCGCTGTTTTCGGTTACGGCTATTGCAAGCTCTTTGAGCTGAGCCTCGTCCACAGAACCGGGAGCCTGTGACATCAGCTCTGATGCGTTCTGAACCTTCGGGAATGCCGTAACGTCACGCAGACTGTCGCAGCCGCACATAATCATAGCAAGTCTGTCAAGACCTATGCCCATACCGCCGTGAGGAGGTGCGCCGTACTTGTACGCTTCGACAAGAAAACCGAATTTTGCTTCAATTTCCTCATCTGACAGACCGAGAGATTCAAACATTTTCTGCTGTAATTCATAATCTGTTATGCGTATTGAGCCGCTTGAAAGCTCCGTTCCGTTTAATACAAGGTCGTATGCCTTTGCCGTTACCTTTGAAGGGTCGGAATCAAGATACTGTATGCATTCATCCATGGGCATTGTAAACGGGTGGTGCATTGCAACCCATGATTCACTTTCCTCATCGTATTCAAAGAACGGAAATTCCGTTATCCAAAGGAAGTTATAGCCTTCGGGGATTATATCAAGCTGCTTTGCAACCTTTAATCTGAGTGCGCCGAGTACAGGCAGAGTTACCTTGTTTTTGTCTGCTACAATCAGTACTACATCGCCTTTTTCAGCACCGCATTTATTAAGTATTGAGTCAAGCTCGCCTTCGCCGAGGAATTTAGCAAATCCGCATGAGGGAGCATCGTCAACCCAGCGAATAAACGCAAGACCTTTTGCACCTATGCCGCGGACGTATTCGGTAAGCTTGTCTATTTCCTTTCGTGTAAGGGTTTTTGCGGCATTTTTTGCAGTTATTGCACGTACCGAGCCGCCTGATTCGATTGCGGAAGTGAATACACCAAAGCCGCTGTTTTTTACAATCTCTGAAATATCGCATATCTCCATGCCGAAACGAGTGTCGGGCTTGTCCGAACCGTATCGCTCCATTGCCTCTTTGTACGTAAGGCGGGGCAGGGGAGTGGGGATGTCAACATTCAGTACATCTTTAAATACACGACTCACAAAGCCTTCTGCAATTTCGAGTATATCCTCCACATCAACAAATGACATTTCCATGTCAATCTGCGTAAATTCAGGCTGCCTGTCAGCTCTTAGATCCTCGTCACGGAAACAGCGTGCAAGCTGAATATACCTGTCACAGCCGGCGATCATAAGCAGCTGCTTATAAATTTGCGGCGACTGGGGAAGTGCGTAAAATTTCCCATGATGTATCCTTGAGGGTACGATATAATCTCTTGCACCCTCCGGAGTAGATTTCATCATCATAGGTGTTTCGATTTCGATAAAACCGTTTTCCGCAAAATAGTCACGTGCGGATTTGGCGATTTTGCTTCGCATGAGAAGATTTTTCTGTAATACATTGCGGCGCAAATCAAGATAACGGTATTTCAGTCTTAGCTCCTCGTTTACCTTTGTGTCGTCCGTTATTTCAAACGGAGGAGTCTGCGCCTTTGCGAGTATTCTCAAATCATCAACGGCGATTTCGATATTTCCCGTTTTAATCTTGTCGGTCTTGCTTTCGCGTTCACGAACCAATCCCTTTGCCATCAGTACATATTCACTGTGGCATGATGCGGCTTTTTTGAAAATCTCTCTGTCTGTTGCGTCATCAAAGGCAAGCTGAACTATCCCTGTTCTGTCCCTTAAATCTATAAAAATAAGGTTGCCCAAATCTCGTATTTTCTGAACGTATCCGCCCACTACCGCAACGCTGCCTATTCCGTCAACCTCTCCGCAGTAGGAGGTACGCTTTAAACCCTTCATTGTATCCATAATTATAACCGATCCTTTCAGCAAAATAATTCTCATTATATATTATACTGCTTTTGCCGTTTTTCGTCAAGCTATATTTTATCAAATTTTGCACATTTATAAAATTAATTATTCCCACTCGGCAAGATATTCATAACCTCAAACACATTAGTTAATAATCCATTTGCCGTTGTCTTTGTAATATTTGTATTATACTGATTTTTTCGGCTTTATGGCTTTTTGTTGCCATATTGTTGCCACGGACAAATCTTATTTTGATTGTTTCCTTAATGCCTCTATAGCACCGGAAATATCCACTGAGGTCGATTCTTTTGACCATTCATCCCAAAAGTCAATAGTTGCGCTTCGAGGCTTCATGTTTGGTGGTGTAATGCGGATTCTGCTTGGCAACAAACTTGCATCACCAACAACAAGTGCTTCTCCAATATCTAATATCGGAAGCATTTCTGCATAATCCCCTAAACTATCAGGCAAAAGACGTTTTACAACGGACTGGTCATCAACATTAGTAAGGCGCATAGCTATAAAATTGTTGCTTTGACTTAGTACGGTGCGGTTTACTTCGGAAGGTCGCTGCGAAATAACAACCAAACCTATGCCATATTTTCTGCCTTCTTTTGAAATTCGTTCAAAAGTGACCAAACTGGCATCATCAATGCTTTTTTCCGTATTGGCTGGGATATACAAATGCGCCTCATCGCAGAAAATTGCAATAGGATGTCGGTGCTCAACAGTTGTCCACTGTTGAACTGAAAAAATCACACGAGCAATGAGAGATACTATTAACGGAAGAATATCTGATGGCACTTCAGAAAAATCAATTATTTTTACACCTTTTTTGCCTGCTATAGAAGGCAGCATTAATTTGCTACAGAGCACACTCATGTAATCATAACTAAGCAAAGCATCGTCTGCTGCAAACATGAAATTCAGCCGTTTGTCTTTTTGCTTAGTTTCTAAACGCTGGATAAAACGAGTGAGTTTTCCATTATATGTTCCTTGTTTTTCTCCTCTCGCTCCGGGAACCATTTCAGTATCTTTTGATTTCAGAAAAGAGAGTAGCTCATCGAGATTATATGGAATAGGACTATCCAATGTGATATTTGCTTCCATCTCAGCCTTGTCTGCATTTCTAAGAAAATCTTTTTTTCCATCAATAACAGCACCGCTGAACATCATTGCTTGGTTAGGTGCATTATTGTCACTTCTATCAAGCATAAGAGAGAGCATTTCTTCATAAGTAAGAAGCCAGTATGGAAGAAAAAGTATTCCTTCTTCCATAACATCATTTGGACCTGCTACTTTCAGATGTATGAAATTATCGCCTTGTAGTGTAGAATATTCACCATGTATATCAAACAAAATTGCATCTGCTGATTTGAGTACTGCAACCTGTTCAAGAATTTTGGCAACACACCACGATTTTCCAGAGCCTGTACTACCTACGATTACAGCATGGCGCTGAAATAACTTGTTTCCATTTAACCAAGCTGTGGCATCCTCATCAATTGAATAGTTTCCAATTTGCAAACTAACCGCATCTTCTCCTTCTGGGATAGACGATATCGCTTGCATAAATCGTTTTAATCTGTCTCCATGGATGAGATGACATTCAGCATTTATTGTAGGTATGGTAGCCAGGGAACGACGAAAAACATTTTCTTTCCCAGCATCTCTATCAAAGTGTGTTCCAATCAAAATAACTTTGATAATATTAAAACCAAGCTCCGGAGTTATATCCGCTATCGGATCACTATATGCTGACTTGCGAATGATTTTTGATACTAAGCCAATCAAGTGCTGTCCAATTTTTGAACTTTGAATGGAGATCAAATGATTCACCTGTAGACCACGTAATTTATCATCGTTCTCCACTTTAACAATAACTGTTGAGGTATCTACACTTTCGACAGTACCCAACAGTTCTTCGGGTGTATATTCAAATATGCTCATTCTATCACTCCTTACCAAATATTTAAGAAATTTTCCAACAGCCAATATTGACCGTCGTAGGTTTCTTCCCAACCGTTTCCATATACTTTTGTATGCGTATCATCTGCATACTCAAAAACCAGAAATTTGTTAATTCCTGCGTCAACAATATGTTTGCGGCAAGCTGAGGTCATAGTTCTTGCAAGAACAACAATTGGTTTGCCTTTAGAAATTTGGGCTAAAAGCTTAGGTTGAATATGTTCATCATTAAAACCATATCCGATACATAAGTATGCACCTGCTTGCACAAATGCATTGTCTGCCTCCGCAATAACCGTTCTGTATGGTTCATCGTGCGTAGTACTATACTTTTCTTTTCCAGGAGGAATAATTAGCGGCTGAAATGTATCTGGAATTTTTCGAGAAAGAGGAAAAGCCACTACGGTTCCATCAGGAGCTATAAACCAGTCCAACGAGCCATGAACCTTCCAAATATCGACAACACGCTCACGAGCACGTGTACGCCGCATTTTTAACTGGGAAGTAGGTAGTTCTAATTTTTTTATCAAAGTTCCTTCAAAACCATTAACTGTAGTTGCACCAACTTCATCTGCTGAATATTCAGCTAAACGATCATAGTTAGTTGTTACAATGACAGCTTTATTGGGAGTAGGTGCGAGTACCTTCCGAATAAGATCTACCAACGCTTGAGGCGGATTTATGGAATTTCTATCAAAATACGAAAGATCGCTTTCGTTGACCGTTTGCCAAACAACACGTCGTATTTCGCTTAATGTTTGAGGTAACAATGCAACTGAATCTATGGCTCCCTCAAGACCTAAACTATCTATAGCCGTACAGATTGGATCGTAATTGGGATCAGAAATAACAATGTCGGATTTTTTTATTTCTTCCGCAAGAGTCCCCATAGAAGGAAGTCCATATGGCATAGAAGCACCTGAGCCTAAAACAATCAATGGGCTATTCTCTAAATATCCATGCAATATACTCATGCATCCATTCCACTCCATTTAGTCTCACCCCCTTCTTTGGTAATTAGTCAGAGTTTTTTTCGTTGTAGCCTCTCCCTAATCTTCTTTTCTGCATTTTCTTCCAGATAGCACGGCATTTCCGACATATCTCAGACTCAATGCCTAATGCATTTACAAGCAATTCTTCGTCAACGGCATCCAGAGCAAGTTCAATATCATCATCGTTACGAACTACAGAGTCAATATGTGTTAGCAGCTTATTTCTAAGTGTAGGATCGATCTTTTCTACCTTGGGTATCAAAATGTTGCCCATTTCACCCGGTAGGATTTCAAGTACACCACCACCATAGCTTCGTCCACAAATCTCGGTGAAGGCGAAGGAAATACTATTGTAATAGGCAAGAAGTATGTTCTTCGGATCAACGCCATCATTGAATTTCATTCGATGCATTGTATCCGTTGATACTGCGTTACATTCATTCAACACAAATTTGGGATAAAAGTTATTTCTTCTTAAGAAAAATGCATCTGGCACCCACACGGAGGGAACAATATACCATCTATCTCTGATGGAGCATTTGTACCCCTCATGTTCACCATTCGTTTCGCCAAGCAAAATATACTCTTTATGTTCAGCGGGGTATTCTTCATATGGAATTTCGGGGAAGTTAATTAGTCGCGCACGCTTGCCTGAAACTTTATTACTCTCCCAATCTTCTGCAGTGAAGTATATTCCATGAGCATGAGAACTTCTGCCGATCAGAGGGAGAGTCACTTCGCCCAGGTGATATTGTTCAGATGTTTCTTCTGTGATTGAGAAGTAACCGTTATTTCCTGTTGTTATTCCAACATTGATTGTCCCATATTCGGAGAATTTGGCAAAGCGCTTGTCTGCACGAAGCTCCTGAATAAGAGACATTTCATCTGCATTTACAAAGTATTTTGTCCATTTTTCCTTGATGTGTTGTAACTTTTGAAAACCATTCTGTGCTAAATCTAATTGAGAAAATCCGCTAAGATCATTCATTTCAATAATACGAATACCTTTTTCTTCTTCGCCTTTCTCGCCAATAAATACAACTACTTCTTGTTCGATATCGGGAAAAACGAGCTTCTCAAATGTAATCAAGGTGATTTTTGCAAGATTATTAGCCAGATATAGGCGCAAGTCCTCAGCATAAGCAACTTGAAGTATTTCAGCTGGGATAACAAACGCTATCTTGCCTTTTTCTGATAATAGCTGTACGCAGGCTACGATAAATGCAACCCATGCATTTATTAGCTTATTCGCTTTCATACCATGTGAAGTCAAAATTTGAGATTGCATTTCTCGTTGACTTTCTTTCAGGTATTGGTAGCGAATGTAGGGGGGATTACCCAAAATCAAATCAAACTGTTCCTTGCCGAGGACTCGTTTATAATAGTCAAAAAAATCTTCGGTACATACTTCAATTTGATCAAATCCAGAGTATCTATCCCGAACTTTTTCAGCCTCATCCGGTTCAATTTCGACAGCAGTCAGTTTATCAACCTTATCCAAAAGATTAAGGTTTTTCAGAGCATCAATAAATACACCATCTCCACAACTCGGTTCTAAGATGGTAGAGATATTTTGAGACACAAAAAGCTCCACCATGACATCTGCAAGCTGCAATGGTGTATAATACGCTCCTCTTAATTTCTGCTCTGAACTGTCCTTTTTGAGTCTCATTGTTTATACCTCTCTTAGTAATTGAGTCTATATACCCGAGCTATCAATTCCTGAATCTCAGAAATAAGTGCTTCTTTCTGTCTCTGCAACTGATTTACAATGCGTTTTGCCGGACGGCTATATAGCACATCATTGATTTCGTATATCTCTCGACTTGCTGCCACCACTCTATCGTAGATAGCTTTTTGCTCTTCTACGGCAAAATCCAATTCCACAAATGGCAGCGTAGAAAGAACGAATGTGCCACGAGCTGTAAAACCACCTTCGAAATCGCTACCTACTATTTCCAAGATTTGCTCCGTAATGGGGTTTGATAACCACGCTTGAATGTATTCAAGAGCATAAGGACTACCATGTTTTTTGCTAACAGCGCAATAGCCAGCAGTGCCGCCTGATGAAATTAGAATATCATTAGTATCCATTGCATACATAGGCTCTTTACTTAACACTCCAACTATCAATTTGGGCGTGTTAATAAAAGCAGTCAATGCTTGAGTTCTTCCATACTGATACCAAGTATCTGCTGTGGCATTCGGAACATCACGAGTTCCAACGGGTGACACACACTTAGGGACCAATCGATCATAATGTGCTAAGAGATAAGCATATGTTCCTGGATAACTATTTTGCATTTCATCTATGCTTATGAGATGTCCGTTGTTATCGTAAGGAAAAATAATTTGCTTATCAGTTGCAAGAACACTATACGAATTCAAGCCCTTTTCTGCTTTTTTAGTCGGCTTGAAATAAGGTCGAAGCAAAGCTTTCTCAATGGTGTAACTATTCCCATCCCTGCTAATTTCGATAGTATCTGCATATTCAGCCACAATTTCATCTGAGGAGAACCAATATATAGGAGTCGGTCTCTCAGCGCTTGTCTGAATGCCGTTAAAGATTTCTGCATGTTTTGTGATAGGGGCAGAAACATTATCCAGTTTTTGGAGCATCGTTAAAAACTCGAGATCAGTTGTCAGTCTCCATGGCAACTTGTTCAATACCGAAGAATTCAGCTCAATGGAACTCACTTCTTCGCCTGCCCACAGTCTGTTTGCAGAATCAACACTGCTATAAACGAATGTCGGCTGAATTGCCTTAGAAAGCAAGATGATAGAACTATAAATAGTTTTATCTTCAAATAACTGAGCGTCTCCAAAATCATCCAGACTGACGAGCATCTGTTCTTTTGCAATAAGGTTGCGCAATTTCTCACCGGCACCAATCTTAAAGAATTTGTTAGGAACGATATAGCATACAAAGCCATTTTCCTTAATCTTATTGATGGCCTGCTCGATGAAAATAAAGTATTTGTCAAACTGCTTGTGAGATGTCTTGTACTTCTTTTTGTAGACTTCGACTTCTGCACTCGGTAACAGAGTATGCATTCCTTCAGTGTTCACATAGGGAGGATTACCGATAATTACATCAAAGCTGCACCCATTGTTAATATCGCTCCAATCAAAAGGAACGATTTCCATTATCTGATTATTGTCACCACTAATCCCATTCAATTCAACTTGACTGACAAGGGAGTTGCCAAATTGAATGTTGTCACCTAAATCGGGGAGAATCGGCACAACTTCTGCTACAGAAGGTGCGGTTTCGTCTTCAATCAGCTTAATCAGCAGAGAAAATTTGGCAACTTCAACCGCATGGATGTCAATGTCTATGCCATAAATACAGGAACAAAGAATGGCCTTTTTTTCCTGTAGAGGCAATTTGTATAAATCAATGCCTGTTTCAATCAAGTGGTCAATTTGACCGTTGGTAATATACCATTGCACACAATAGTTTTGCAAGAATGAGAAGGCTTCTTCTAAGAAAATACCAGAACCACATGCAATATCAGCGATACTAATGTTCAAAATATCGGAAGGTGATTTTCCAACGCATACTTTTGAAAGTGTCTTTTCAACCATATACTTAACGATTTCCGTGGGTGTAGTTACGACGGATCTGTTCTGACAATCCTTCTTCCTACCAAGACCAATTGTATTATTTTCAAGCAACACCAACTGCTCGGTTAAGAACATTTCGTAAATTTTTCCAAGCAAATTGGGCTCGATAATGTTAAACAAATACGGACTCTGAGGGTAATACAACCCCTCTATCATGTCCTTTATTACCTCGCACGATAGATCAAAAATAATATCATCACCAGAAAACATTCCGGAATTGTAGCGGCGGTCTGCAGTACGGAACAATTCCTCCAGTTTTAATTGCAACTGATCAGAATTTGCAATTGTATCTTTCAACTTATGATAAAGCGGCAGGTTCTTATCTTCACATATTCTTAGGAAAACGATCTGGTTAATAAATTCTTGAACAACATCGTTTAGCACTTCCAGTGATGTATATCGACCACCCTTGGCATACAACTCATTACTTAGTGCTACCCGCCATTCATTTATCTGAGAAAGAAACAGAACATCAACCTGCTGAGTCTGTCCATCGGTTGCAGGAAATTTCTCATCCAAGAAAGATTCAAATGCGCCAGAATATACGGTATCTCTTGAAATTAATCCCGCGATTTCTTCGATCTTTCCTACATACTCAGTGTAATGGTACAAACGGTATCTGGCCACAGCACACCCATCATCCTCATGGGCAATATGGCAAGTATCATAAATGGCAAGATATTCAAAATTTGTAAGAACAGCCAGACGGTGCTTTGCGTTCCAACCATACTTTCTGGTCTGAACTGCGGGTGCTGAATCTCTGGTAATATCTACCGCCGGCTTCTTCGCCTCTACAAAAAACTTGGGCACACCTCTGAGAGTGATAGTATAGTCAGGACGATCAGTGTGGGTGGAATAGTTCTCTGCAACAACCTCTCGATATTGAGGTGCCAATCCTTTTTCGTTTGCAACATCCCAACCCAAAAGTTTTAACAGAGGATCAATATATTCAATTCTGCAAGAATGCTCGTTGTATGCATTTCTCGAATCCTTGTAGAAATCGATGTTAGCACAAAAACGATCTACAAGGCTCTGTAACTCTATTAAGTTAATCATTGCTATAAACTGCCTTTCTTTAAATCTTCACTTTATTCAATAATAGACAAAGTGTCCATATAGACATTTATCTGTTATCTCATTCCTCTATGCTCAATAGTTTTCTTAAGTGCTTCTGCCAACAAATTTATATCAAATTTCTGCGTTGCAATGAGTATGTAAATATCATAGAAATCTCTTGGCCTTGTATTAAATACACTTTTCCTAAGAATTGTTTCAATCTTTTCAGCCAAAACAATTTCTATGTTGTACGTCCCAGTTCAAATTTGAGTTCATCAGCAAATATTCTCATAAAATCAAATTTTACAGCATTTGGTATACTTACATCTCCCGTTGAAATGTTCATTGTTATAGGTATAACAATGGTTTCATATATTGCATCTAAAGAAACTCTATATCCGCCATAAATATCATCTTCTCTTATTGGAGTTATACCTATCAGATGCGCTACTCATAATAACACATCCAAATACTGTCTTACTTGTTGCAAAACGCCCATTTTACTTGCATATATACTAAGATTTGCAAGATTTTTATTCGGCTTGGCAGCGTATTGTTTTAAAGACGAAAGGAATGTTTCATCTGCCATTCTGCTACGACTTCTTACAATATCGCATATTGTTCTGTCCATATCATATGCCCAAACTTTACTACCCATAGGCGTAATTAATTGCGTTTTACCTATGTCATAAAGTTTATCCTTAATATAATATATTTTGCATTTACTGCTAATCGAACGAGCTAAAGTTTTAGAAGAAGGTATGGTTACAGTGTGTTCAAATGGCGTTCTTTCTGATATTCCGTTTAAAAACAAAGCACTTTCATGAGAAAACACAATCAAACTGGAGCGAACACTCAATGACAGCATTTCATCATTTAACGCATCAGACAAAACATACTGTCCCATAGCGACTCTCGATATCTTTCCATCTTTGCATAGTTGCGAAAGACTTGCTCTGCTAACGCCATTATCAATAGCATTTTTTGTTAAAATTAACCCACTATTCTTATTTGAAATATCTTTTAAAATTTCAAAAGCAGTCATTATCATACCTCTTTTATTCATGATATAAAAATTATATCACTTTTCTTGCCATTTGTCAATATATTTTTAACATTTACAATGATATTGCTTTTAATTTCTTGCTAAATGTAAATTGAGCCTATTTTATAAAGCAATAGGCTCAATTAAACATTAACATATGTTGAAATCAATAAATATAAGCTAAAATTATTCGTTTTCCATCAATATTTTTCTTGCAATTATAAACAAACTACTGTCAACGGATGGTATATCACGATAGCAAGTATCTTTTACAAACTCTACATCAGGATTAAATGCAGAATTTACGGATTGATAGATTGCAATACGAACACTAAATTCTGCTTCCGTATATGTAATTTTACCGGATTTATAATCTTCAATTACGGGAGCAATTATAGTTTTAACTCTTTCTATATTGTTAATATAAAAATCCGGTCTTAAATACATATCTCTGTATTGCCATATGGTATTATTAGCTATGTCGACAAGCTCTCCATAACTAAAACCGCAAGTCTGTCCGTTAAGCCACGCATTGAATATAATCACATTCGACTTTGCTCTTGCATCGGCGTAGCCTAAACCATTCTGTACTTCAGTCAAAATATCGCCTATAAGGTTTTCTGCCACGATAATACTGTCATTTGTGGTATAGCATGGCGCCGACTCTCTCGGCACCTCTGCTGCATATGTAGTTGTTGTAAATATCGTTACCATAGTTAAAATAATAATTGATTTTATCGTTTTCATAAGTTCCTCCATACTATCGAATAACATCATTTCTATTTTTACTTTTATTTTGCTTCTTTGCCTCTTGCTCAAGTCGAGAAACATAGTTTGTATGTTCTCTGATACGCTCGGCATCCTCAAAAATATTGTTACAGGTTCTAACATATTTCCTTAGCTCACGCAGTTCATTATTGATTTCCTTAATTTCAAACTTAGTGTCGGGCTTGCTATACAGCCTACTGCGTTTAAGCGTCAACTCTGATATTTTGTTTTCTGCGTTTTCCTTGAAAGTTTGTAGCTGCTCAACGGTTTCAATATCTTTATCAATCAGAAAATGAAACTGCTTTTGATAACGGTCAAATTTTATAAGCTCCTCACGCATATAAAAGGATATTCTCTGCGGGGTTTCCTTTTTGCGTATCTTGCCGAACAGATACAGATAATGAAAATATAATGCTTTAAATCCGTGCAGTTTTGTAGGCTCATATTTGTTAAGCCATGCATTGTAATCTGGTGTAGGCTTATCCAATGCCCTTATGCCATTTCTCGCCATAGCAATACGCCTTTGTATTGATTCCTCGCTGTAATCTTCACCAAGAGATTTCAGACGAATATACCTTTGAGAATAGGCTGGCTTTAATGCAACATACTTTACATCACACTTAACCTCATATCCTCGCTGTTTCAGTATTCTCCAAAAATCCTTGTAAGTGTAGGAAGCCTTGATAATTTCATCAAGCTCATCTTTTATCTGTCCCCTTATGGTTGGTCTGCCTTCCTGCTCGGCTTTCCATTCTGCATAGTTTTTACCCTTGCCGGGATCTTCTATTACAGACAAGCCGTATTCTGTACAGATTTTATCCGACTCTGCTCGCATAATCCAGTAAGCCTTGCTTCCACCTCTGAATTTCTTTCCGTCAACAAAAGAAACAGAGTTCAGGCAAAAGTGGTTGTGAATATGTTCATGGTCGAGATGCGTTGTAACAAGCACTTGAAATCTGTCGCCCCACAAACGCTCTGCAAGCTTTATACCGATTTCATGTGCCATATCAGGTGTAACCTCGCCCGGCAAAAAGCTCTGATAGCCGTGATAGGCTAAAATTTTATCTGTCTTTCCGAATTGAAGCTTCGTCATAACCATCTGATCACGGGCAATGTTCGGGGATATATTTATCCCCGAAACATAAACCTTATTATGTGTTTTTGCCTCGTCTTCAGCATAATCTATTACATCCGTTAAGGCTTGAAGCTCCGTATCTGTATATCTGCCGCCGTCTGTCTTTTCCGGATTGGTAACATAATTTATCACGCTGTCCAGCCGACCTTTTATAGACCAAATTCTTGTAGCAGCCATTTATCATCCCTCCTTTCGGGCACAAAGACCACCTTGCTTATTTCCGTGATAAATTTGTTTAACTTACAAGCATTTTCCTCGTATGCCTTTACATTGATAAAGCCTTTTGAGTTTGCCACCTTTGCAATCTGATTCAGACTGGTTCCGATTGCGTTTAACTCTTTCATCATACCGTAAAAATCAGCCGATGGTTTTTCTTTTGGTTGTGTTCCCATAATCAGCATCCTCAGATATACCTCTCGGGGAACACCCACTTTTTCAGACGATTTTTTCAAAGTCTGACATTCATTATCACTGAGCCGAAGCATCATTCTGTTGTTTCTCACTCGCACGAAAATTCTCCTTTCTGCATTGGGGGATTAGGGGCAACGCCACTAAAATGGAGAATTTGGGCATCCAAATGCTATGCTTGTTAGAACATTAAGTTCCTACTTTATACATAAATCAGTTCGTGATTTATAACCTCATTGGCAGAGGCTTGTGCATTGTTCATATGTCTTACCCATTCCATTTGTTGTGCCTCCTTGTCGGGAGCAGTTTGCTCCGCCGCTTTTATAAATTGATTTAAAATCTCCTGTGCCTGCACATCAATTTCATGCAGATGTTCATTCAAGTTCCCGGTTATCATAAGATAGCTGTAGAAGCATTTTCTTTCGCTTTTAATATACTTCAATCTCATTCTGCCGTATTTGCCAATTTCATATTGATTTTTCGGTACAGACAAATTAGGAATATAATAATCTCCGCAGCGAACATACTCAATTCCGTTTTCAATAAATTTTTCTTTCATGGTTCAATCCTCTCATTCTTAGTAATTTTACGGGAATGTGCCACATTCCCGTTCAGGTGGTTAAAAGGGAATCAATATCTGAAATCTCTGTGCATACCCACAGCATCAAGATACTTCTGCCTTGCTTGTTCTTTTGCTTCAGCAGTATCAGCTGTTTTATATTCGGTGTAGTAGCCTCTTCTTGAAATTGCGTCAAGCTTTTTATCAATGCCACTCTTTATTTCACTATAAAGCTCACACAACTCATCGTCATCAAGCTCAAATTCCTCACCGTAAAAATATTTGAGCATTTTTACAAATAACTCTTGCGTAATTTGTATTTTCTTCATATCAGATCATATCCTTTCAAGGTGGTAAGATGCCCTATTGTATAGAAAGGGGCATCTTGCAATCTTACTTTAATCTAAGCTCCAATACCACTGGTTGTTCAACCGTTTAGATTTCACATTCAATGATTCTTTCGCATTTCGCAAGGTCTTTTCGGCTATGTCCTTTTTCAATGCAAGCTCCATTATCACTGACTGTGGCATTTGACCATCAGCAGGCACTTTTTCAAGAAAATCCATAGCCGCTTGCTTCTTTGTGCCTTTTGCTGTTCCGGAAAGCAAATCATCAGCAGTAACATCATATTCACCGATCCATTCAAAGCCGTTTTCCTCGCTCAATCGAAATGCAACCGCCTTTGCTTCTGGTGCAAGCGAGCTTTTTGTCTGACATACAACCCTTGTTTCCGGCTCATCCTTGATTCTGCCAACAATCAGAACGCTTCTCGCTGCCGCCTGAAAGTCGATTGAGCCTAAACCTCTGTATGCAGATTTTCCGACACTGCACTTGTT
>JAXDRV010000101.1:0-37269 GCA_034090805.1 Clostridia bacterium | reverse complement strand
CGATAAAGCTGTAGAGAACAAAACACAGGAAATATCTTTTTAAATCCATCAAGCAAACGTACCTCCCTTCTTTATATGCTTATATAGGCTATTGTAAAACTCAAGATTTCCGCGGAATTTGAGATGTTTCTGCTTGAATTTCGACTCAGACATCCCTCACTTCGTTCGGGAACTCGCCGAAACTCAATAATAAACATTATAAATTCTTCTAAAAGTGTTATTTTTTATAGGATTTGAGAATGTTTTTGAGTTTATTCGGACGAGTTACCGCAAGGGATGTTTGAGTACGAATAAAATCAAAAATACTCTCAAATCCCAAACCGCATTTTACAATTACCTATTATATGCTTATAGTTTAATGCAATCGTAAATTAACGGTAATCATATAATTTTTGATAATCTGCTGCGCAGAAGGCTGTACGAATTACGGCGTTTAAACGTTTCGTACAGTGAGCAGCCCTTATCTACCAGGCAGACGATAATGCTTTCCCGGTATTTGGGCGGGGCGGGCGTGAGCGGGAACATATGCTTTTTTATTATGTCCTTTTCACGTGCGGTAAGCTCAAAATCCTCCATTGCGTTTTTGAGTGCGGCGGACGGGTGCGTAAAGCCGTGTATTTTGCGTTCACGCTTGCCGTCATGCCAGTCGTACAAAAAATAATCGTGGAGCAGTGCTCCTCTTATAAGCTCGCTTTTGTGTATTTTTATGCCGATAAATGCGGCAAGCCGTATGCTGTAGTACGCAACGGCGGCCGTATGCAGCATACAGTCGGTATCGCCGTGCTGAGTGAACTTGCGCATTTCCATCAGCCTTGAGCGGCGACGAGCATCGTTTATGCTTTTGATAACAGACTGCATACAAATCTCTCCCATGATGTGATGTATAATAATTATATATTGTGTTTGTTATGCTGTCAAGTATTTTATTGATTTTTGTAATAAAAATGTTAAAAAATATGCTTTACATATGTTCGCTTTTTTTGTATAATATATGTAGAAAGTCTTACGGAAAGGATAATTGCTTATGGAACTGCCGATTTACGAACGTCTTACGAAATATCACCGCAGCAACAGAATAAGCTTTGCCATGCCGGGGCATAAAAACGGGCGGGGGCTTATGCCGGGGCTTACAGACTGCGATGTTACGGAGCTTGACGCAACGGAAAATCTGCACCGTCCCGGAGCGGCGGTAAAGCGTTCGCAGGAGCTTATAGCACAGCTTTATCACAGCGATAAAAGCTATATAATGACGGGCGGCTCGACTGCGGGGATACAGGCGGCGATTTCGGCGGCGGTTGATCCCGGTGATACGCTGCTTGCCTTTGCCGACTGCCACATGAGCGTTATAAACACGTGCGCGTTGATTGGGGCGGGGGTGAGGCTTATGCCGCTTAAATACGACGCATACGGAGGATAT
Source organism: Clostridia bacterium (assembly GCA_034090805.1). Taxonomy (GTDB): domain Bacteria; phylum Bacillota; class Clostridia; order UBA1381; family UBA1381; genus Ornithomonoglobus_A. Next base: position 35,852 of record JAXDRV010000101.1, on the reverse strand, counting down.
GCCGGGTTTGACGAGGAGCTGTTTTCAACGCTGCTGTCGGAATGTAAGGCGGCGATAGCGGTATCTCCCGATTATTACGGACGTGTAAAGGATATTGAGCGGATAGCGGCTCTTTGTCATGCACAGAATAAGCCGCTTATAACCGACCAGGCTCACGGAGCGCATTTTGCCGTAGGAGAGCCGTTCCCGGCGGCGGCAACGGAGCTTGGCTCGGACTGCACCGTTATGAGCGCACACAAGACGCTGAACGCATTAAACGGAGCGGCGTATCTGCACGTAAACGGAATAAGGATAGACAGAGAAAGGCTTGAGCGTGCGCTTTCGATGTTTCAAAGCTCAAGTCCGTCTTATGTTATTGCGGCATCGGCCGAAACGGCGGCACTCACGCTTGACAAGACCGCATGGCAAAGAACAGCCGATATATGCCGCAACTTAAAATCGGCTCTTGACCTGCCGCATATGAAAAACGACGATCCGACAAGGCTTGTATTTTACACCGACTTTGCGGACGGCGGCATGAGCGGCTTTGAGGCTGAGGAGCTGCTTGCCGACAAATTCGGAATTGACATAGAAATGGCGGATATGTTTTCGATTGTGTTGATTGCGACTCCGTCAAACAGCGAAGGAGATTTTGAAACGCTGTATGCTGCGCTTAAAACTCTCGGCAGCGGCACACCGGTATCACGTCAGATTAACATTGAGCCGCCCATAGAGCGGTTTTTGCCCTCGGAGGGGTACTTCTGCAAAACAGAGCTGCTTTTTCCGGAGGAGGCTGTCGGCAAAACGGCGGCGTGCAGCGTTATGTTATATCCCCCGGGAATACCGATAATATGCTGCGGAGCGGAAATAACTGCCGCCATGGCAGAGGAGATAGGGCGTATGTGCGCCTGCGGAGGCAGCATAACGGGAATGAGGGACGGCAAAATATCGGTTGTAAAATATAACTTTTGATTTGCGAGTATTTTTGAGTTTATTCAGACTCAAACATCCCTCACTGCGTTCGGTAACTCGTCTGAACAACCTCAAAAATACTTGCAAATCTTATAGGATGTTACATCTTTGAGGGGGATTTGTGATGTTTCCGATTGAGTTTCGGCGAGTTCCCGAACAAAGTGAGGATGTGTAGGAGCGGTGTCCCTGCCGCCCCGTAATCGGAAATATCTCAAATTCCGAGGGAATGTTACATTTCGCAATTAATTAAATACATATAAATTTGAAAGGATATGACAGATAATAATGTCAAATGAAACCATTACCTGCCTTGTGGAGGAAATAATATATGCCAATGAGGATAACGGCTATACGGTTATGGAGGCGTCGTATTCCGACGGACATGATTATTTCACCGCAGTTGGTATTCTGCCGTATATAAGCGAGGGACAGTGCATTAAAATAACCGGCTACTGGACAACGCACTACGACTACGGCGATCAGTTTAAAATCGAATATTACGAGGCGGTAATGCCTACGGACGAGGAAACCATATTAAGGTACTTAAGCTCCGGGATTATCGAGGGAGTGCGTGAGGCAACGGCGAAAAAGCTTGTTGCCGCATTCGGCGAGGACACTCTCTCCGTTATTATGAACGAACCGGAAAAAATGGCGGAGCTTAAGGGTATCAGCTATGACAGAGCCTTAAAGATAAGCGATTCCTTTAAGCGGCAGCAGTCCGTTCAAAGACTCGTGATATTTTTGCAGAAATTTAACATTTCGCCCTCGATTGCAATGAAGGTGCATGATGTGTTCGGCAGCGGGGCGGTGGAAATAATAGAAAAAAATCCGTATGCGCTGTCCGATGCGGTTGCGGGTGTGTCGTTCACCACGGCAGACACAATCGCATATAATATGGGAATACCGAAAAACAGCATGATGCGCATACGATCGGGTATAAAATATATTATGCAGACGGCTGCGTACAACGACGGACATACGTATATGCCGAGGTCGCTTCTCATTGAGGATTCCGCATACAAGCTGAATGTGACGGAGGATGAAACAGACAATGCCGTTGCAGAGCTTATCGAGGATAAGGAGCTTGTTTCCGACTGCATAGACCGCACAAGCGTATGCTTTCTGAGTGTGCTGTACGAGCAGGAGATGTACATTGCAAGCCGTCTTACGATGATGGCGGAAATTCCGCAGAAGCACACGCTTACTCCCGTTTTGGCAGAGGAACGCATCGCTGCGCTCTCACCCGAAACGGAGCTTGCTCCCGAACAGAAAAATGCCGTAATAACCGCCGCCTCATGCGGGTGCATGGTGCTGACGGGAGGACCGGGAACGGGAAAAACCACAACCGTAAACACAATGATCAAGGTGCTTGAGGATATGCAGCTTTCCGTTGCGCTTGCCGCTCCGACGGGACGTGCCGCAAAGCGTCTGTCGCAGATAACGGGACTTGAGGCAAAGACGATCCACCGACTTCTCGGAACGGAATACAAAAACGGCGTACACTGCTTTACCTACAACGAAACAAATCCCCTCAAGGCAGACGTTATCATACTTGACGAGGTGAGTATGGTTGATACACCGCTTATGCACTCGTTCCTTAAGGCGGTAAAAAGCGGTGCGCGTGTTATACTGTGCGGCGACAGCGATCAGCTCCCGTCCATAGGACCGGGCAGCGTGCTTAAGGATATTATCGAAAGCGGAGCAATACCTGTTATACGTCTTAACAAAATTTTCAGACAGGCAGAGCAAAGCCTGATAATCGTCAACGCTCACCGCATAAACAGGGGAGAAATGCCCGACCTGTCGACAAAGAGCAGTGATTTTTTCTGTCTGCGCAGAGGCTCGGCAAGAGCGATAAGCGAAACGATAAGGGATTTGTTCGTCAATCGTCTGCCGAAAAGCTACAAGGTCAACCCGCTTACCGAGATACAAATTTTATCTCCCACAAAAAAGGGCGACATCGGCACGGTAAGCCTGAACCGTATGCTCCAAGCGGCATACAATCCGCCGTCGGAGGACAAGGCAGAGCATATATACGGCTCGGTGACGTTCCGTGAGGGCGATAAGGTCATGCAGACAAAAAACAATTACGATATGATTTACAAGCGCACCAACGGTGACGAGGGAGCGGGTATATTTAACGGTGATATGGGGATTATCAAGCGCATTGACAAAAGCGGAAAATATATGACCGTACTTTTCGATGATGAAAAATACGTTGATTATCCGTTTCTCGGTCTTGATGAGCTTGATTTGTCGTATGCCGTTACGGTTCATAAAAGCCAGGGAAGTGAATTTCCGATTGTTATTATGCCGCTCGGCGCATTCATGCCGAGGCTTATGACCCGCAATCTTTTCTATACCGCCGTCACACGTGCAAGGGATATTGTCATACTTGTCGGCTCTGAGCTGACCGCCGTGAATATGGTAAACAACGCATACACAAAACGGCGCTTTACCGCTCTTGCGTCACGAATGGCAGATATTAAGGCGATTTCGGACAGCAGGGACAGCGGCGTTACCGGATAAGCTCGCACATAGCCGCAAGCACAAGCCTTGCGTTTTCGTCGTATACTTTATCAAGCATTTCCATCGGCAGAGGGTTTTTACCGCTGCCGATTTCTATTGTAAAGCCCTCACGTCCGAATTCCTTAATAAACCAATCCTTGCAGCCGCCGAAGGCGGCGGTGCCGTCCGGCTGCATAACTGCGTAGCCGCTTTCCTCCGCCATGCGCTTTGCAATATCATACGACCGCTGCGCAGCCATTCCGTCATAGTCGTAATATATTTCACGTCCCTGACTGTGAAATGCAAGTACCATATCTATATCCTTTTCACGTATCAGCTTGATGGCGGCACGTGTTTCCGGCTCGGATTCGGGATACGGACCGCCGAATTTTGACGGTGACGGACGCTCCATCACCATTTTCCAGCCGGCATCGTAATTGTGGTTAATATCCACTCCGTCCGCATTCGCCTGCCAGACCTTGTTAAAGCTGTGAATACCCACAAGGCTTATCAGCCGTCTGTGGTACGGGTTTGTGATGTCAAGTCCGTGGACGGCAATGTCAACACCGTCGGGATTTAGCATTGGGATAATATACAGCGTGACCTCGCCGAACATTTTGCGTATATCGCAGTCAAAATATTTGCTGCCCGTTACAAGACGGACTATGTAATTTGAAATAAACCGCATAAGAAACGCCGAGGTCAGATATTCAAGACCGTGATGAGCGCCTATGAGCAGCATACTTTTTTTTCCGTATCCCGCTTTAATGCAAGGTATATTTTTCCCCATTACGCTTTCGCCCGCCGAAAAGCTGTCGATTAATCCTCCGTAATTTGACAAAAGCATCTCTATCTCGCCGTTAAGACGATTGTAATCATAGCACATTGGCATACCTCCGTATTTATAAATTTTTTGGGTGGTTGTAAAATATGCGCTTGGATTTGCGAGTATTTTTGAGCTTATTCAGACTCAAACATCCTCCACTGCGTTCGGTAACTCGTCTGAACACCCTCAAAAACACTCGCAAATTCCATAAGTTTGTTACAGAGTTGACAGAATTTGTGATGTTTCTGATTGAGTTTCGGCGAGTTTCCGAATGCAGTTAGGATGTTTGAGCCGAAGCTTAATAAGAAATATCTCAAATTCAGCAGTGAAAGCAGAAATTAACAACCGCCTGTATAAATTACTTACTATATTTATTCAAAAAAGCATGGAATTATTCATAAAACTTCCTGAGCCGCTCCATTGCTTTTTTCTCGATGCGGGAAATCTGTACCTGCGATACTCCCACTATTTCCGATATTTCCGCTTGTGTTTTCCCGCGGAAATATCTCAGCGTGATGATAAGCCGCTCCCTCTCGCTCAGCTGCTCCAAAAGCTCCTTAAGCAAAACCTTGTTTACAACACCGTCCTCGCAGCTGTCCGCCGCAAGCGTGTCCATGAGCTGTATCTCCTTGCCGCTACCCGAAAAAACGCTCTCGTATATGGAATTTGGCGGGGCGGCTGCCTCGAATGCCTCTGATATTTCCTCCTCGCTGATTCCGCATTCGGAGGCTATCTCCGCAACTGTCGGCTCACGTCCGAGCCTGAGCTGCAAAAGCTCCCTTGCCCGACGTCCCTTTGACGCTGTTTCCTTTAATGTTCGGCTGACCTTTACCATGCCGTCATCACGCAGAAACCGCTTTATCTCTCCCATTATCATCGGGACGGCGTACGTTGAAAAACGCACGTTAAAGGAGCTGTCGAACTTGTTGATTGCCTTGATAAGTCCGATGGCGCCTATCTGAACGAGATCCTCTCTGTCGCAGCCTCTGCCGTCAAAGCGGCGTGCAACGCTATGTACGAGTCCCATGTTTTCCTCTACCATTGTATCTCTTGCCTGCTTGTCCCCGTCACGTATTCGAGTTATCAAAGCGGCATTGTCAGTCATTTTCCACCTCTATAAGCCTGCGCATAATGACACGCGTTCCCTTGCCCGGAGCACTTTCGACCTCAAGACTGTCCATGAAGCTTTCCATTATCGTAAAGCCTATTCCCGAACGCTCGTCCTCCGGTTTACCGGTAAATAACGGCTCTCTTGCTTTTTTAATATCCTCGATTCCCGCTCCGCTGTCCGAAACGATAAACTCCACCTCGTTACCCTCAAGTCTGCCCTCAAGGGTGATGATACCCTCTTTGCCGCCGTAGCCGTGAACAACGGCGTTTGTGACCGCCTCGGATACCGCTGTCCGTATTTCGGAAAGCTCCTCCAGAGTCGGGTCAAGCTCCAGTATAAACGCAGCCGCAACGCTTCTTGCAAACCGCTCGTTTCCGGAGCAGCTTAAAAATTCAAGCTTCATCCTGTTCATTCGCTTAACTCCTTTATTCCGTCATCTATGTTATCCGCCACAATGGCTATTCTCTGAAGTCCGCACATTTTAAAAAGCTTTGCCGTGCTTTCGTTCATTCCGCATACGATAAGCCTGCCGCCGAGAGCCGAAACAAGCTTGTGCCTGCCCATGATAAGACCCAATCCCGACGAATCCATAAATCCCACGCCCGAAAAATCAAGCGCAAGATTACGCACGCCGCTGCGTATCAGCTCCCCGTCAAGGCGGCTGCGCAGCTCGCTCACGCAGTGGTGGTCAAGCTCCCCGGCAAGCTGCACGTAAAGCAGCCTGTACGGGCTTATTACAGATACCTGCATAGCATCTCCTCCTTTTTGGTTTAACGGGCATAAATGCCCGTACACATATATATTCCATTTTTTACCTTTAAAATCCTTTGATGAAACTTGGGAGGTTTTGTCGAAACAACCATTAAAATTAATGAAAATCGTAGGGGTTGGTGTCCTCGCCAACCCGTATCAGAGATTTATTGACTTATATCCCCTTTTTATTTTAAAAATTCTTTATCTTTGTTTATAAAAAGTTTAAGTTTATATTATATAATTTTTATAAAGACAGTTTAGAATGTAATTGTAAGCCGAAAAACAAGACATGGAATGGAGGATCATTATGAAAAGAAAAAATGACAAGAAAAAACTTGCGGTTATAAGTGCGGTTATCGGTACGTGCATATTTGCAACCGCAGCATTCGCAAATTATCAAACGGCGAACGGCTACGACGTTTTTAAAAAGGGAGTGTTTTCACTTGCGGATTACAAGCGTTATGAATTAAAAACAAGCCTTACGTTTGATTTTGACGGCGAAAGAATTTCGTCAGCCGATATGGAGATGCAGTGCGATACGGAAAACGAGGTAAGGCATTCAAAGGAGCGCAGTAAAAGCTTCGGCGAGGCTGAATATGTCAGTGAAACCTGGTATCAGGACGGAAAATTTATATTTGGTGATTGTGACAGCAATTTCTATCAGGGCTATAACTCGACATTTGACGGAGAAAATCCGATTGTGCCGACATTTTCTCAAAATGAAAAGACAAACGCACGTGTTATGAAATTTGTCGAGCTGCTTGCGGACACGTTCGTGGGAGATCTCCGAAACAATTTCATATGCGTTGAGGACGGAGAGAACGAGGACGTTTACGAAATAAGCCTTTCGGCAATTCAGATTCCGGAGCTTGCAAATGCGGGTCTCAGCGCTCTGTTTGCGGTGCAGAACGAAACTTATTCGGAAAGAAATCTTGACGATGCGGATGAGTCGGATATGGTATTCATAAAAATGGGCGATGATCCGTATGTTGAAAATGCAAAGTGCCGCTTTACGGTGGACGGAGAAAACAGGCTGAAAAATGTCGATATAAATATCCTGTTTGTCGGAGCGGACGAGAACGGTGCACGCCATGAGATGAGCGTGGGCATGAGCGGCGAAATACACGATATTGACAGCGTGCAAAAGCTTGATACCGACAGCGTAAAGGTGCGCTTTATAGATGATGAACCTGAGGCAACAGAGGAAGAATACGAGGATTAAGAAATGATTAAAATCACAAAGCTGACAAAGCTCTACAGCAACAAAAGGGGCATAAAAAATATATCCTTTGAGGTTGAGGACGGGGATATTCTGGGACTTTTGGGCCCCAACGGCTCGGGGAAAACAACGATAATGAAAACGATGCTGTCGCTTATCCATGAGGACAGCGGCAGCGTTGTGATAAACGGTGAAAATATCCATGATGATTTTGAAAGCATCATGGCAAAAACGGGTGCGCTTATCGAGGCTCCCGCCGTATACAAGGACTTTTCGGCTTACAGAAATATGCTCCTTGCCGCAAGGACAAAGGAGGAACGGGGGGAGATTGACGAGCTTTTAAGGCTTGTGCATCTCGATAAATACGCAAACGAAAAAGCGGGGAGGTTTTCACTCGGAATGAAGCAGCGTCTGGGACTGGCAAAGGCTTTTTTGGGAAAGCCGCAGCTTGTGATACTTGACGAGCCTGTGAACGGACTTGACATTGAGGGCGTTGTTGAGATACGTGACATTATAAAGGAAATGAACCGAAAATACGGAACAACGTTTATTATTTCGAGCCATATTGCCTCCGAGATCGAGAAGGTGTGCAACAAGGCTGCCGTAATCAGCGAGGGTGAGCTTATTGCGATTGAGAAAATGGATAAAATACTTGAGCTTTACCCGTCACTTGAGGAGTATTTCCTCGAAAAGGTTCGTGAAAGGAGAGGCGGCATATGAGTCAGTTTATGCTTACACTGAACAATGAGCTGTATAAGCTCAGACATAAAAAGAAATATTACGTGATGCTTGTAATCGGAGCGGCGGTGTGTGCACTGCGCTGGGGAGGTACGGCTCTCATCAGCAAGCTTACGGGCGGGCAGGTTGTGATAAAAAGCAATATCGTAATAGAGATGCTGCCGCTTTTTGCGGAGCTGATTATTCCGATTATGCTGATAATGGCGGCAGCGGATTTGATAAGCGGAGAATATGCGGCTGATACGATAAAGGCTGATTTGCTGCGGCCTGTGACTCGGTTTAAGCTGCTGCTTGCAAAGTCGGCGGCTGTTACGATACTCGGTGCGGCTGCACTGACAGCGTTTTACGTGATATGTGCGGTGATTCAGCTGCTGTGCGGCGGGAGTGCGGACAATCTCGGAATTACGCTTGCGGCATATATTATTGATATAGTTCCGCTTGCGGGAGTGGCTCTTTTGGCGGTGCTTGTGAATGTGTGTGTGAACAATCCGTCGGGAGCGGTGCTGCTGTCGCTTGCGGTCTATGCGGTCATGAAGTACATGGGCTATTACATAGCCGGATCGGAGTCGTTTTTGTTTACGTCCTATGCAAAATGGCACACGCTTTTCCTCGGAACGGCGCTGCCTTTGAATGTAATATTGTATAAAATCGGAATAGTTTTCGGAAGTATATTGATTTTATTCTCGGTTTCGTATATAATATTTGATAACAAGGATATATAAACGACTTGTACCGAAAGGAGCTGCTCCAAAATATGAAGCTGCGTCAGAGATTTGCTTTTTACAATTTAGCTATGCTTGCGGCGCCTGTGATAATCATAGGCGCTGTTTCGGTGCTGTTTCTGATTATATTTATACTTAAATTCCCGGTTGAGGAGCTGTCATTATCCCGTGCCTCGCTGCTTAATCCGATAACGCTCGTGCGTGCGTTCGGGGAGTTTTTTCGTGATAATCCGGGTGCGGTGATGTACGTGTTTTTGTGGGCGGCGATATGTATTATCATTGCCGCCGTCACAACGACGCTGTTTACAAGGCTTATGGTGCGAAGCATTGAAAGACCGATAAATTCGCTTAAGGAAAGCGTAGAAAGCGTAAAAAACGGAAACCTCAGCTTTGAGGTGATGGGCAGCGATTATGACGAGATAGACGACCTGTGCGAGGGCTTTGACGAAATGCGGCGAGTGCTTGAGGCGGCGAATGAGCGTGAAAAGGAATTAAAAAGGGAGCGCAGCCTGCTGATTGCGAATATTTCCCATGATTTAAAAACGCCGATAACCTCCATAAAGGGGTATATCGACGGCATAAATGACGGAGTTGCCGACACTCCCGAAAAGCTGGAAAAATATCTGAATACAATCCGATCCAAGGCAAACACGATAGAAAATCTTGTGAATAATTTATCAACTTTTTCAAAGTTAGAGCTGTCAAGACTTGAGTTTTCGTTTGCGGAGGGAGATATGCGAGAGCTGATCGGTGAGGTTATCTCGGATTACAGACTCGATGCGGAGCAGTGCGGTATAAGATTTGAGGCAAAACTCGGAGATGAAAGCGTCAATGTGAAAATCGACGGTGAGAAGATGCGCAGAGTGTTTTCAAATATAATCGAAAATTCAATCAAATACCGCCGCCCCGAAAGCAGCCTTATCACGGTGGAGCTTAAAAAGCAGGAAAACTTTGCGTATGTTTTCATAACCGATGACGGAAAAGGCATAGAGCCGAAGGAGCTTAACCGTGTGTTCGACAGCTTTTACAGAACGGACGAATCCCGCACCTCGCAGATAAAAGGCAACGGACTGGGATTGGGGATTGCAAAACAGATAGTAAACCGTCACGGCGGGCGTATGTGGCTCAAAAGCGAAGGCATTGACAAGGGAACGACGGCAATAGTGTGTATACCCATATAGCAAGGAGATTAACATGAAAAAGATACTTATTATAGAAGATGACCGTGAAATTGCGGAGCTTGAGCGTGATTATCTTGTGATAAACGGCTTTGAGTGCGATATAGAAACATGGGGAACAACGGGACTTGAAACGGCGCTTGCGGGCGATTACGATTTATTTATAATCGATGTCATGCTGCCCGGAATGGACGGGTTTGAGATTTTGTCGAACATCAGAAAAAAGAAGCAGACACCGGCAATTTTCCTTTCGGCGCGCAGTGATGATATAGATAAAATACGGGGACTGGGACTCGGAGCGGACGATTATATGACAAAGCCGTTCAGCCCAAACGAGCTTGTCGCACGTGTAAAGGCGCATATATCACGTCACGAAACGCTGACCTCGCCGGAGGAAAGGACGGTTATCAGAGTGCGTTCGCTCACGATAGACACGGACGCAAGACGAGTGGAGGTGAACGGCAAGGAAATCCCGTTCACCGCAAAGGAGTTCGATTTGCTGCTGTTTTTGGCGCAGCACCCCGGACGTGCTTTTTCAAAGGAGCATCTTTTCGACAGGATATGGGGAATGGACGCATTGGGCGATGTTTCGACAGTTGCGGTACATATCCAGAGAGTGCGTGAAAAGCTGTCCGTGTGCGGCGAAAAATTCATAGACACCGTATGGGGTGTCGGTTACAGATTTATCGGCTGATTTTTCTGCCGTTTATGAAGGTGTATACGCAGCGTGCGTTAAAGCGTATCGGATTTTCGGTAAATACGGCTATGTCTGCGTCCTTGCCGATTTCGATTGAGCCGACTCTGGCGTCTATGCCGCAGTTTTTTGCGGCTGTTATTGTGATTGCCTCAAGAGCTTTTTGGGGGTTCATTCCGTGCTTTACCGCCATTGCGGCGCAAAGAGGCAGGTTTTCTATCGTGATTTCGGGGTGGTCTGTGATTATCGCAACGTCAATACCTCTGTCCGAAAGATTTTTATATGTGCCGAACGTAAGGTTTTTAAGCTCCGGCTTGCTCCTGTCCGAAAGGGTGGGGCCAAGCATTACGGGCAGCTTTTCACGTTCGAGTATTTCCGCTATTCTGTCACCGTCAGAGCAATGCTCTATGGTGATTTTTATGTTAAATTCCTTACCCAGACGAATCGCCGTGCATATATCGTCCGCACGATGTGCGTGAATTTTTACGGGGATTTCACGGCGCAGAACGGGGATAAGAGCCTCGGATTTTATATCAAATTCAGGACGATCGTTTTCGTCGGGAGCGTTCTCCCATTTTTCAAGCTGCTCAAGGTAAAGCTGCGCCTTTATCAGCATTTCGCGGATAAGTGCCGCCGTACCCATGCGTGTTACGGGGGTGTCGTCCTTTTCGTTGTATACCGCTTTCGGATTTTCACCGAGGGCGAATTTCACGGCGCATGGCGCTTTTATAAGCATATCGTCAACGCATATTCCGTCCGTTTTGATTGCCGCAAACTGACCGCCTACCGGGTTTGCGCTGCCCGGACCCGTTACAACGGAGGTTATTCCGGCAAGACGTGCGTCCGAAAAGGCTCTGTCAAACGGATTTATTCCGTCTATCGCACGCAGCTGCGGCATTACCGGGTCGCTGTCCTCGTTGCCGTCATCACCCTCAAAGCCGAGTGAATCCTCGAACATTCCCACGTGGCAGTGTGCGTCTATAAGACCGGGCGTGACGGTAAGACCGTCTGCGTCTATTGTTTCGGTTACGGGGAAATCGTCCGTATCCGCTGCGTCGACGTAGCGGATTTTTTCATCAAAAACGATCGTTCCGTTTGGTATGGTATCACCTGCGCAGGTGATGATTTGGGCATTTTTTATTTTAATCATTTTGTAAATGTTCAGCTCCTTTTTGCAAATCAATCCGTTAAAGATAAGCAGATTATACCACAAAAACCGCTGTCGGTCAATAAATTTATCATCGGCTATTGATAATTCGGATAAAATATGTTAGAATAGTTAAAGAAATATACATGAAAACGAGGAATTGTTTATGGATACATTGGTAAGAGGAAGCAGCGCCGACGGCGCAATACGTGTTTTCAGCACAGTCACAACCAATCTTGTGAACGAGGCGCACAGAATACACAAAACATATCCCGTTGCGACAGCCGCACTCGGCAGACTTCTGACAGGAGCGGCAATGATGGGCGCAATGCTCAAAAGCGAGGACGACAGTGTAACTCTTCAGATACAGGGTGACGGACCTCTCGGCACGCTCGTTGCCGTAACGGACAGCGAGTCACACGTAAGAGGATATGTGGGCAATCCGTTTGTTGACCGTCCGCTAAATTCAAAGGGCAAGCTCGATGTGGGCGGCGGAGTTGGCAAGGGTACGCTGAGCGTTATAAGAGATTTGGGACTTAAGGAGCCGTATATCGGACAGATACCGCTTGTTTCGGGCGAGATTGCCGAGGATTTGACGGCATATTTCGCAAGCTCGGAGCAGATACCTACGGCGGTTGCCTTAGGAGTGCTTGTCGATACGGACAACACCGCAATAGCTGCGGGCGGCTTCATAATTCAGATGATGCCCGGCTCAACTGATGAAATGGCGGAAAAAATCGAAAGCATATTAAACGGTCTGCCGCCGGTCACAACGATGATTCACGAGGGCATGACGGCGGAGGATATATTGTTCCGTGTCACCGAAGGATTCGATATGCTTATGGACAATAATGCGGTGCATCCGAAATATGAGTGCAAATGCTCAAAGGAGCGCATGGAGAACGCTTTGATTTCTATTGGGAAAAAGGAGCTTGAGGACTTGATAGAGGAGCAGGGGAGCGCGGAGCTTACGTGCCACTTCTGCGAAAACAGATACACCTTCTCAAAGGAGGAGCTTGAGGCTCTGCTTGAGCAGGCAAAGGGGTAAGCGTATGGGTGCTTTTAAACGGGACATACGCCTTATAAGCCTTGCGTTTCTGTTTATCGGAATGCTTGTGATGAGTATGTTTGTTACAAATGCGGGAGATGATTTTTTCTATGCGTCGTTTTCGAACGGCAGCTTTGGCGATTTTCTTGCGGCGCACGCAGACCACTATATACACACAAACGGAAGGTGTATAGTTCACGTGCTTGCGTCGGTGTTTTTGTGGCTGCCGCATATAATATGGAAAACAGTCAACGCTCTCATGTGGACGGCAACGGCACTTAATATATACAAGCTTGTGAATTTGTACGTAAAGGACACATCAAAGCTCAGGTTCTTTATGTTCATGCTCTGCGGAGGTATTTTGACGATCCATATCGAAATGGCAAAGGAAAGCACGCTGTGGCTGACGGGATCGTTTAATTACACGTATCCGCTGATGATGTTCACGTGGTATTGGTATCTGCTTTTCACAAACGAAAAGCACAGTACAAAAAAGCTGTGTATTATAGGATTTCTTGCGGCTGCATCAATGGAGCAGGAGTCGGTGCTGGCGGTGCTGCTGACGCTGGGCTTTGTGTATGTGTGCTTCAAAAGTCGCGGGAGTTTGTCGGACAAGCTGAAAAAGACGATGATAATTACAGCAGTCGGAGCGGCAACGCTGTTGCTTGCGCCGGGGAATCTCACAAGAATGGGTGATGAGATAGGCAGCTCGGCGGGTACGCTCAGCAATATTTTCGGCGGCATTGATTTTATGCTGAATTACTGTATATCCTCGGATTACATGATATGGCTTAATATTGTGTTTATGACGTGCTGTGCGCTGTATCTGTATAAATCCGGCGTAAAAACGGCGGCGTATCTGCTTCCGCTTGAGATAGCGGCGCTGCTTGTTACGAACCATTCGGGCGAGTTTGAGTGGCTGGGCTTCGGCTACGGTATCATATTCGCCTTGTCGAGGATATACTATTTTGCGGCAGCGGCGGTGACATCGTATGCGTATCTCGTAAGGTCGAAAAATCCGCTGATTATGATGGGACTCGGCTTTGGGTTTGTTTCGTGTGCGTTTGTTGTGTTTTCGCCGACTCTCGGCGCAAGAGTGGTGCTTTTTGCCGAGGTCATGACGATAATGTCTGCGGCTATGATATTGGCGGAGCTTTTGAAAAAGAATACATGGACGTGTGCGGCGGTGCATTTGCTTGTGCTTGCGCTGTCGGTGTGGAATATATCGTATATCACCCACGGCTTTTACAAAAACAGCGTGATGTATGACGAAAATGTAAGGCTTATCGAAGAATGGCGCAAAACGCAGCACGGGGAGCTTGTGCAGAAGCAGTACAGAAATGACGCTTTTGAACATTCCATGCCGTATAACAGCAGCTATCATGAGGGGCGGTATAAGGAATTTTTCGGTATTCCGTCCGAGGTTAGGATTTTGTGGGAATAAAAAAATTAAAAAATTTTAAAATAATACTTGAAATTTTCATAAAAGTATATTATAATATATAGGTAAATCTCAAAAAATGTGGCGATGACAGCCGAGCCCGTGCGATTGAAGCCTGTGAACCTTGTCAGATGGGGAACCAAGCAGCAATAAGCGGTGTCTTTAATGTGTTACGGTAAACTCGGCTTGAGCCTTTTTGTAAACAGCGCCGCAAGGCGTTTTTTATCTAATAGGAAATTTCTTGATTTACTATTAGCAAAAAAGCTTACCTTGCACCAAAGGCGCAGCTTTGTCAAAAGCTTTTTTATATATTTAATCGGAAGAGGGCAGACGAATGGCACATCAGGCTTTATACCGCAAATGGCGGCCTATGGTATTTGAGGACATAGTCGGACAGGGGCATATTACCCAAACTCTGAAAAATCAAATCCTCAGCGGCAGGATAGGTCATGCGTATCTTTTCTGCGGAACGAGAGGAACGGGAAAAACCACCTGCGCAAAGGTGCTTTCGAGGGCGGTGAACTGCCTGAACAATCACGAGGGCAGCCCGTGCAACGAGTGCGAGGTGTGCAGAGGTATTCTGGACGGCTCAATACTTGATGTAAAGGAAATTGACGCAGCCTCGAACAACGGCGTTGACAATATCCGTGAGATAAGAGAGGACGTAGGCTACGTTGCAACGGTCGCACGATACACTGTGTACATCATAGACGAGGTGCATATGCTGTCGGGAGGAGCGTTCAACGCTCTTTTAAAAACACTTGAGGAGCCGCCGGAGCACGTAATATTTATCCTTGCGACAACAGAGCCGCAGAAGGTACCGCAGACGATACTTTCACGTTGCCAGAGATTTGACTTTAAGCGGATAAAGCCGTCGGATATAATACACAGAATGAAAGAGATTGCCCACGGGGACGGACTTGACGTTTCCGAGGACGCATACACGATGCTTGCCCGCCTTGCGGACGGGTCTATGCGTGACGGACTGAGCTTACTTGAAAGAGTGGTATCCTCGTGCGGGAGTACCGTAACGGCGGAAAAAATCGTCGATACTCTCGGAATTTCCACGCTCGATTCGATATATGCCATGACGGATTCGATAATTTCCGGCGAAGTCGAGGGAGTGCTGAACATCATCACCGAGGTGCTTGAAAACGGAAAGGAGCTGAGGGGATTTATCGATTCTCTCATAAAATATTTCCGTGATCTCATGATACTCAAGGTCAGTGCAGATGCGGACGATGTTCTCGATTACAGCAGTGAGGAGCTTGTGCGGATAAAGAGCCAATGCTCAAAAATGTCCTTTGATAAAATATCTCATGCGATAACGGCACTTTCCGAGGCGCAGTCCGAGGCGAAATATATAAAATCGCCGAGAGTGATTTACGAGCTTGCGCTGATAAAGCTTGCAAAGCCGGAGCTTGAAAGCAGTGCTGCGGCATTTTCGGACAGGCTTTCGGCGGTGGAGCAGACGTTAAAGAAAACGGGAGCGGTTAAAGCGGATGGGATAGAACGCCGCCTTGACGCAATAGAGGAAAAGCTGAAAAACGGCGTCCCGGCAGCGGCACCGCAGCAGGAGAAAAAGCCTGAGCCGAAGAAAAAGAAAGAGGTTTCAAAGCGGCTTTACAATCCGATACCGCCGTCGGAGCTTAACAGCGAAAATCCGATAGTCAAGCTTGCGAGGAACTGGCAGAATACGGTGCGATCGATTCTGGGAGGTGCGCCGCATTTGATGGCGCCGCTGCTTAACCGTGAGATCACGATTGACGCAGACGGAATACTGCTTTTGTACAAAAAAAGTGAAACCCTGTCAAAAAATCTTGCCGTGAGGTACATGGACGATATACGCAAGGGCTTTAAAAAGGCGACCGGCTCGGACTGCATGATAAAGGCGGTCACGGTGGACGACCTTGACAGTGAAAATTTAATTGATTTTTGGGATCTTCAGCCGCCTGCGGTGTCGGATAACGGCGGGGCGGAGGCAGAGCCTTCAAATAATGACCAAACCGGCGGAGCTGAAATTGCCGATCCGCTCGATGCGGTTATACGGGACTTTCCCGAAATAGTTGAAAAAACCGACGACCGTGAATTTTTGAATTACAGCGGCGGCGGTGAGGATTTTTCGCAATCGTCTTTTGAGGGCGATAAGGAAGAATTTCTCGAACAGGACGAAATGTCCGATGAAAACGAATAAACAGAAAGAGGTAAAGAAAAATGGGAAAATACAAGGGATTTTCGGGTTCGGGTATGAACACGAACAAAAACATGAACAACGTAATTAAGCAGGCTCAGAAGATGCAGGAGGAAATGGAAAAGGTGCAGACGGAGCTTGAGGACAAGACCGTCGAGGCAACTGCCGGAGGCGGTGCGGTAAGCGTTGTTGTAAGCGGAAAGAAGGAGCTTGTTTCGATCAAGATTTCTCCCGAGGCGGCAGACCCCGAGGACGTTGAAACTCTCGAGGATTTGGTAATGGCGGCAGTAAACGAAGGAATTAAAAAAGCGGACGAAATGATGGCTGAGGGTATGAGTGCCGTAACGGGCGGACTGAATATCCCCGGATTATTCTGAGCCGATGCACGCAGCTTCGATTGAAACGCTGATAGAGAAATTCGAGCAGCTTCCGGGGGTGGGACATAAAAGTGCCGAGAGGATTGCGTTTTATATCCTTGAAAGCATGACCGCCGAGGAAGCGGGATCAATGGCACAGGCGATAACGGAGGCAAAGGAGAAAATCTGCCTTTGCGAGGAATGTCAGAATCTGACCGACGTTACTCCGTGTAAAATATGTTCGTCCGCAAAGCGTGACAAATCAACAATATGCGTTGTGGAAAGTCCGGAGGACGTCAACGCCATAGAGGCAACGAACGAATACCGAGGTGTATACCATGTGCTTCACGGCGCGCTTTCGCCCATGGACGGTATTACGCCCGATGACATCAAGATAAACGAGCTGCTGCTGCGTCTTGCGGGCGGCGAGGTAAAAGAGGTCATCATGGCGACAAATCCTACGGTAAGCGGAACGGCGACCGCTGTGTATATATCAAAGCTTCTTTCTCCGTTCGGAGTAAAGGTAACAAGAATAGCGCATGGTATTCCCATAGGCTCAGATCTCGAATATGCAGATAAAATGACGCTGATAAAGGCCCTTGAAGGGCGCAGTGATATGTGATTTTATTAAAACATACAAAAATCCACTAATTATTTTGTACAAAATGATAGGTGGATTTTTTTAATTTATTTGTTTACACTACCCAAAAAGTGGGTAAATATTAATTATGGCATTATATTTTGAAATTTAATGTATGTTAATATATAATTCAGCGGGCAAATACGGAATGTAGAAATACCGTAAAATCCCAAAACATGGATTTTCATTCCGCCGCTGCCCGGTATAACTTAAAATGAAAGGAATGATTAAAATGAAAACATACAAAATGGAGGACATCAGAAACATTGCCGTAATGGGGCACGGAAAGTGCGGAAAGACAACTCTTACGGAGGCAATGCTCTACAATGCAAAGGCGGTTGACCGATTCGGCAAGGTTGCCGACGGAACGACAACCACGGACTGCGACCCGGAGGAGATTAAGCGTCAGTTTTCGATTTCGGCGGCAGTTGCGCCGGTGGAATGGAAGGACATGAAATACAATATGATAGACACTCCGGGATTTTTTGATTTTGCGGGAGGCGTAAAGGAGGGTCTGCGTGCGGCGGATTCGGCGCTTGTTGTGCTTAGCGGAAGAAGCGGAGTTTCTGTCGGAACGGAGCAGGTATTTAAATACGCAAAGCAAAAGGGCGTTCCCACGATGTTCTTCGTAAACAAGATAGATGATCCGAGAGCAAGCTACGAAAAGACGCTTGAGGAGATGAAGGCAGTATTCGGAAAGTCCGTCACGCCGTTTGTTTATCCGATACAGGAGGACGGTGAGTTTAAGGGCTTTGTGGATATAGTCGATATGACCGCACGCCGCTATGACGGAATTTACAGAGTTGAGATGCCTGTGCCGGAGGGGATGGCGGAGGTTGTTGCGCCTTTGAGAGAAATGATAATGGAGGCGATCGCCGAAACGGACGAAGAGCTGATGATGAAATATTTCAACGGCGAGGAATTCACGTTTGACGAGATTAAGCAGGCAATAAGAAAGGGCGTTAAGGACGGAAGTATTTATCCCGTATACTGCGGCAGCGGGCAGGATAATATCGGTGTGCGCAGCCTTATGGACGGCATGGGCAAATATCTGCCCGCTCCGTCGGAGATTGAGGAGATAGCGAGAAAGGCGGACACTGCGGAGCCTGTGGAGCTTGTGCAGACGGAGGAGGAAACGACTGCGGCAATAGTATTCAAGACTATAGCAGACCCGTTTGTAGGTAAGCTGTCGCTGTTCAGAGTATATTCCGGCGAGGTTAAATCCGATTCGCAGCTCTTTAATCCCAATAAGGGCGTTATGGAAAAGATAGGCAAGGTATACACGATTTGCGGCAAGAAGCAGAGCGAAGTGAAGAGCATAAAGGCGGGCGACATCGGCTGTGTTGCAAAGCTTGACGCAACAAAGACAGGCGATACACTGTGCGAAAAGGGCAAAAATATAATTCTTACGGGTATAGATTTCCCGGCACCTGTGCTGTCAATGGCGGTACAGCCTGTGGCAAAGGGTGATGAGGAAAAGATAATAAGCGGCTTGATGAAGCTTACGGACGAAGACCCGACATTTACGATTACATCAAATAAGGAAACAAAACAGACGCTCATAAACGGTCAGGGCGAACAGCATATCGATGTGCTTGTCAGCAAGCTTAAGAGCAAATACGGCGTAAGCGTAACTCTCGAAGCTCCGATAGTTCCCTACCGTGAAACGATAAAGGGTACTGCGACTGTTGAAGGAAAGCATAAAAAGCAGTCGGGCGGTCACGGTCAGTACGGTCATGTTAAGATTGAATTTGAGCCCGGTATTTCGGAGGAGATGATTTTTGAGGAAAAGGTGTTCGGAGGCAGCGTGCCGAAGAATTACTTCCCGGCGGTCGAAAAGGGATTGAGGGAATCGTGCGAAAAGGGTGTGCTTGCGGGTTATCCCGTTGTGAATCTGAAGGCAACGCTGCTTGACGGCTCGTATCACCCGGTTGATTCGTCGGAAATGGCATTTAAGACGGCTGCGTCGATTGCGTATAAGGAAGGACTTAAGCAGGCTAAGCCTGTTCTGCTTGAACCGATAGGCAACCTCAAGGTTTACGTTCCCGAAAGCATCATGGGCGATGTTATAGGTGATATAAATAAGCGCAGAGGTCAGATTATGGGAATGGGCGAAAGCGGCAAGGAGGGCTTGAACCTTGTCGAGGCTGAGGTGCCCATGTCCGAGATGTTCAAGTACGCAACCGATTTGCGCTCAATGAGCCAGGGACGCGGCGAATTTACATTTGAGTTTGTGCGCTATGCAGAGGCTCCGGCTAATATTGCCGAGAAGATAATCGAGGAGTCGAAAAATTGATAAACCGCCGGGTTTGTGTATATGTTTAGTAAAATTGTCTAAAGAATAAATAAAATTTTGTGTATTATAAGCCTTACTATTTTTGAAAAAATATGTTATGATATTATCGTAGCAAGATGACCGTGTAAAGTTATAAACGGTTGTAACCCGTCAAAAGCCATCTCACACTTTTGGGTCGGGAAATAAATTATTATGTAATTACAGAATGAGAGGGGAAATTACAAAATGGCAGATTTACAATTAAAGCATGTATACAAAAGATACCCGAACGGATTTGTCGGTGCCAGCGACATCAGCCTGGATATTGCCGATAAGGAATTTATTATATTGGTAGGTCCGTCCGGATGCGGTAAGTCAACAACACTGAGAATGATCGCAGGTCTTGAGGAAATTTCGGAGGGTGAGCTTTACATAGGCGGCAAGCTTATGAACGACGTTGCCCCCAAGGACAGAGATATAGCAATGGTTTTCCAGAACTATGCTCTTTATCCGCACATGACTGTGTTCGATAACATGGCATTTGCTCTTAAGCTCAGAAAGACACCGAAGGATGAGATAAAGAAGAGAGTTAACGAGGCTGCTAAGATTCTTGAAATCGAGCACCTTCTCGACAGAAAGCCGAAGGCTCTTTCGGGTGGTCAGAGACAGCGTGTTGCTATGGGTCGTGCCATAGTCCGCAGTCCTAAGGTATTCCTCATGGACGAACCTCTTTCAAACCTCGATGCTAAGCTGAGAGTTGCGATGAGAACAGAGATTAAAAAGCTTCATCACAGACTCCAGACAACGTTTATCTACGTAACGCATGACCAGACAGAGGCTATGACAATGGGTACACGTATCGTTGTTATGAAGGATGGTATCATTCAGCAGGTTGATACTCCGACAAACCTCTACTCAGAGCCGTGTAACGTATTCGTTGCAGGATTTATCGGTTCGCCGCAGATGAACTTTATTAATGCAACTCTTTCGGCAAAGGGTGACGAGGTTTGGGCAAGCTTCGGCGATAACTCAATTATGATTCCCGCCGGCAAGACTGCTCCTCTGAAGAGCTACATCGGCAAGGAGGTTATTCTCGGTATCAGACCTGAGGATATTCACGATGATGAAGGCTTTATCGCTGCTAAGCCGGATGGCGTATGTAAGGCATTCGTTGAGGTTACGGAGCTTCTCGGTTCGGAGACATATCTGTACATGAATATCGCCGGCTCACAGTTTACGGCAAGAGTAAACCAGAGATCAACAGCCAAGATCGGCGATACAATAAAGGTTGCATTTGAAACAAACAAGCTTCACATATTCGACAAGGATACAGAGCTTGCCATTGTTCACTAATTGAATTAACAAACAGCTCCCGATTTTCGGGAGTTGTTTTTTGTAATAAACAAGCCGCTCCCAAAGGGAACGGCTTGTTTGTCTTATCCGAATTCTACCTATTTATTCCTATATACAGCTTGTAATTGTATTATACCGTATTTTTAACCAAAATTCAACAAAATTTGCATTATGTAAAATAAATGTTAAGCGTCTTAATATTTATTGTAACATTTTTAAAAATACGGTAACATACCTGTAACATTACAAATAATCTGCAAGAAAAACAAACGCAAGCGCCGCAAGCAGGAGCTTATCTTCGCAGTCATCGAGCAGAAGAATTGCAATGACAACAAGGAGTATTATATCGTCGGTTTCAAACCCGTCAAAAATCCCGCCGCCTTTTTTATTATCCTGCGGCTTTGGCGGGGAAGGCGAGCAGGGAGGAGACGGAGGCTGCGGCTTTTCGGTAATTGCCTTCGGCATATTATTGTAGCTGTAGGTTTTGTACATGGCAAATTCCTCCCGAATTATTTTTTAAACATCGGCAAAAGCCTTGAAAGATTGAGCAGCTTTACTGCATTGTCGATTGAGCCTTGGCGGCTTGAGCGCATATAAGGCTTGAGTGACAGGAGAAGGTCCGAGCGTGGGTCTGAGCGGCTTGATGCAAGCTGACCGATAAGTCCCTTTAGCTGTGAAACGTATTCATCGCCGCCCGCACCGCTCGAACTGCCGTCGGAGAGTGAGCCTATCACGTTTTTGATTTTGTCCTCGGCATCATCGCCGAGAAGATTTTTTAATGTATCCATTGCGTCTGCCATATTATCACCCCTTAAGACTGTTTATAATTTTTGCCAAATCACGGCTGCTTAGGTTTTTCAGCTTTTTTTGAGCATAGGAAGGATCTATGCCGGAAAGCTTTTTAAGCAGTGCGTCCTTTTCGGCGGAGCTAAGGCTTTGGCTGAACTGCCTGCCCTTGGCACTGTTCAAAAAATCATTGATTTCCTTCAGCTGATTTTGGCTGAAATTTTGGAGAAGGCTATTTATATTTTGCATTTATAATCACTGACTCCTTTCGGTTTTTACATAGTTGGGTGATTGTAAAATGTGAGATTTCTGCGGAATTTGAGATATTTTTGCTTGAGCTTCGGCTCAGATACCCCTCACTTCGTTCGGTAACTCGCCGAAACTCAATCATAAACATCACAAAAACTATAAAAGCTGTAGGATTTGAGAGTGTTTTTGAGTTTGTTCGGACGAGTTACCGCAAGGGATGTTTGAGTACGAATAAATTCAAAAATACTCTCAAATCCCAAGCAGATATTTTACAATTGCATAGTTTTTACATAGTATCTATACTATTATATGATGCAGAAGATAAAATTGACAAAAAAATAAACAAAAATTAAAAAAACTATAGACAAATCAAAAAAAGTGTTGTATAATAATAGTAGTATTTACTATAGCGGTTTTTTACATAGATTTTGATTAGACCGGGGTATGACCCGTGAATATATAGGATAAGGAGGCTTTTTAATGAAAAAGAATTTGAAGAAGCTGCTCGGCTGCGTATGTGTACTTGCTTTTTCGGTGTCGGTTTTGACAGGAACAGCTATGGCTGACGAGCCGGAGGACGCTGCGAAGGCGGATGCTGCGGTAGTTTCGGTAACGGAAGAAGTACCTGTTGTTGATACAACCGGTGAGGCAGAGCTGATTTACAGTATGATTAATGATCCGTCAACAACCGATGAGGATCTGGAAGCAATGGCGGCTATGTATGAGGCGCAGGGAATTTTGAGCAGTGTTGTGTATCACCTGCGTGAATACACAGACGCAAATCCCGAATCTGCGTTTTTCAAGGCGGCCGATGAGTTGATGTATATCCCCGCACCCGATGTAATCGGATTGAATGATGAGAGCGCTGATGTCAAGGAGGAAGCGGAGGTTGTTTCAACCGTTATAAAGAGCCATACATATGAATTTGACACGATGGCAACATCGAATGTGACTGTAGACGGTAATGCCACAGCCGAAACCTACGGCGAGGCGGCATCTGTAAAGCAGGAAATCAAGCTTGGAAGCAAGCCTGTTTCAAAGATTGCATGGAGCTTTACTCTGCCTATGGCAGACAGTACAACAAAGAGCTTTACCGTAGCTGCAACAAAGACTGCTGAGGGCAGTGAGTTTAAGCTGCCTGAAATGGAAGTAAACGGCAGTGTTGTTATAGGTATTATCATAAATAACTGGGCAGCAAGCGAGCCGGAAATCAGCGGCGATGCAGCGGCAAACTACATAACGACCGCTTTCGAGTATGAGGAGGCAGCCGTTTCGGATAATACGGTGACGGAGGTTGTTTCCTCCGAGCCGACAACAGATGAAACCGTAACAGTTGAGGATAACGCAGGCACAGTCGAGGATATACCGACAGAGCCGACTGTATCGTCAGAGGTTATAGATACGGAATTGGATACAGTCGATACAGCTGCATCTATGTAAGCAAGGGAGGTAAGCGACATGAAATATATTGAACCTAAAATGCTCATCTCCATGTTTGATGATGAGGACGATATTTTGACGGAAAGTGGAGTTAATGCTTTCGGTTTAGGCGAAGCCGTAGACAATGCGTCGGACGCAGCCGGCAAGGACGTAGGCGGTTCGGACGCAACGTACAGTATTGACGTAAAAACATTTGATTAATAAGCAAAGGGCTGCCGCAATGCGGCGGTCCTTCTTTCATTAAAGGAGAAAGATGATGGAAATAGGGAACAAAAAATTTGACCGATCACGCACGCACGTTATGGGCATACTGAACGTAACGCCGGATTCGTTTTCGGACGGAGGTGAGCATAACACACTCGACAAGGCTCTCAAGCATGCGGAGCGTATGATAAACGAGGGTGCGGCAATAATAGATGTAGGCGGCGAATCCACCCGTCCGGGGCATATTCAAATAACGGACGGGGAGGAAATCGAACGTACTGCGGAGGTTATAAGAGCCGTCAAGGCACGATTCGACATTCCGGTATCCATAGACACCTACAAAAGCGCCGTTGCCGAGGCGGCGATTGAGGCGGGAGCGGATTTGGTAAACGATGTGTGGGGCTTTAAGTATGATGCGAAAATGGCAGAGCTTGTAAGCCGCACGGGAGTTTGCTGCTGCCTGATGCACAACAAAAATGCAGCCGAGTACAAAAGCTTTATAACGGACGCTGCGGCGGAGCTTAAGGAGTGTGCCGAGATTGCTCTTTCGGCGGGAGTTTCCGCCGACAAAATCATACTTGACCCCGGAGTCGGCTTCGGCAAAACGTATGAGCAAAATCTTGAGGTAATGAGAAATCTCAAGGCATTTGACCTTGGCTATCCGCTGCTTCTCGGAACGTCAAGGAAATCGATGATAGGTAATGCTCTCGGTCTGGACGTGACGCAGCGTGTTGAGGGAACGCTTGTGACGACGGTCATGGCGGTGCAGAGCGGGTATATGTTTGTGCGTGTGCATGACGTTAAGGAAAATGTAAGAGCAATCAAAATGACTGAGGCGATTTTAAATAACGGAGAAATAAATGGATAAAATAAAGATAACAAACCTTGAAATTTTTGCACGTCACGGCGTAATGCCGGAGGAAACTGCTCTCGGACAGAAGTTTATCATATCGGCGGAGCTTGAGCTGTCGACTGAGGCGGCGGGCAGGAGCGACAATCTGGAGGATAGCGTAAATTATGCGCTTGTGTGCAGCTGTATTAAGGAATATAACGAAAAAAACACAAAAAAGCTGATTGAGGCGGCTGCGGAGGGTACTGCTGAGCATATTCTGCTTACCTTTCCGAGTGTACGGGGTGTAAGGCTTGAGATAAAAAAGCCTAACCCGCCAATTCATCTTCATTTTGACAGCGTTGCGGTGGAGATTGAGCGCCGCCGTCACAGAGCGTTTATCGCTTTCGGTTCAAATATGGGAAACCGTGAGGAATATATTAAAAATGCACTTGCAAAAATAGATGAAAATCCAAAATGCCAAATAAAGCGTGTTTCGGAATTTATCGAAACAAAGCCCTACGGCGGAGTTGAACAGGGGGATTTCATCAACGGCGTTTTGGAGATGGAAACGATATATTCGCCGTATGCGCTGCTTGATTTTCTGCATGAATTGGAGAATGAGGCAGGCAGAGAGCGGACGGTTCACTGGGGGCCGAGGACGCTTGATCTTGACATAATTTTCTATGACGATATTGTCAGCGATGATCCCATTCTTACACTGCCTCACCCTGATATGGAGAACAGGGATTTTGTTGTTTTGCCGATGTGCGAGCTTGCTCCGAGCTATATTCACCCCGTTTTGGGAGTAAGAATGGCCGGTTTGAAGAAGAATGTATAATATTCCACAAAAAACGACATTAAAATTCTACAAAATAAAGGGAATATGTCACTTGAAAAATAGCAGTATTTATGATATATTTGTAATGGAATTGTAATGTTTGGGTAAACGTGCAATAACGGAAAGAAAAATACATTCCTGCCGTCAGCAGGAAAGCCTATCCAAAGAAGGAGCAAATAACAATGACAAAAAACGTTTTCAGTGAGGACACACCTATCGTAGGAAAGCTTACGATTATCAGCATGAAGGGCTGCGAGGAGTTCACAGCAAAAATCGACGACTATCTTAAAAGGATGCGTCCGTTTGAGGAGGCTGACACCTATGTAACGCACGTTCAGTGCCCGAGGTTCGGCACGGGCGAGGGTAAGTGCGTGGTTGATAATACCGTAAGAGGGCATGACGTGTATATCATATGCGACGTGTTTAATTACGGAGTTACGTATAAGATGTACGGCGTGGAAAATCATATGAGTCCCGACGACCATTACCAGGATTTGAAGCGTATTATTGCCGCTATGGGCGGAAAGGCAAGGCGTGTCACTGTTGTTATGCCGATGCTTTACGAGGGCAGACAGCACAGAAGAAACGGCAGAGAGTCGCTTGACGCTGCGATGATGCTTCACGAGCTTGTCAATATGGGTGTTGCAAATATCATCACATTTGATGCGCATGACCCAAGAATTTCAAACGCAATACCGCTTTCGGGCTTTGATAACGTTCAGCCTACCTATCAGATGATTAAGGCAATAATAAAAGCGGTTCCCGATATTTCTTTCAACAAGTTTGATACGGTTGTAATCTCGCCGGACGAGGGCGGAATGGGCAGATGTATGTATTACAGCTCGGTACTTAAGCTTGACCTCGGAATGTTCTATAAGCGCCGTGATTATTCGAGAATTGTAAACGGCAAGAATCCGATCGTTGCGCATGAGTACCTCGGACGTGAGGTAAACGGCAAGGATGTTATTATCGTTGACGATATGATTTCGTCGGGAGAATCGATAATTGACGTTGCTACCGCACTCAAAAAGCAGGGTGCAAAGAGAATATTTGTATTCTCGTCCTTCGGACTGTTCGTAAACGGTCTTGAGGTGGTTGACGCTGCGTATGAGGACGGCGTTATCGATAAAATATTCACTACGAATCTTATTTATCAGAATCCCGGTCTTAAGGACAGAGAGTGGCATTATTCGGTTGATATGTCGAAGTATATTTCACTGCTTATCGACACGTTAAACCATGATGAAACGATTTCAAAGCTGCTTGACCCCGTAACAAAGATCGAGGCGATAGTGTCAAAGCTGGAAAACAAGGACAATTAAGAAAGACATAAGTAACCCCATAGGCTGAGTTGTTTGTTGCGTGGACACCCATGCAACGCCGGAAAGGAGTTAAATATGCAGTGTATATTGCTGGCGGCGGGATATGCTACCCGCTTGTATCCGCTTACGGAAAATATGCCGAAGGCTCTGCTTAGGCTCGGAGATAAAACCATACTCGATATGGTTGTCGATAAAATAGACGAGGTTGACGAGGTTGAAAATATTTATATTGTAACGAATGCAAAATTCTATGCTCATTTCTGCAAATGGGCGGACGGATATAATGGCAGAAAGGGCGTCAAGGTCATAGACGACCATACCACGTCAAACGATAACCGCCTCGGAGCGATAGGCGATTTGAAATATGTTATTGATTTGGAAAAGGTTGACGATGATATACTCGTTATGGCGTCCGACAATATTTTCGGATTCCCGCTTACGGATTTCACCGATAAGTATAAGCTGAGGAAAGCTGATATGATATGCGCACATACAATCGAGAATAAGCAGGATCTGCACTCGATGGGAGTTGTTGAGCTTGACGGTGACGGACGTGTGCTGAGCTTTGAGGAAAAGCCGGAACAACCGAAAACGGATTTGGGAGTTCCGCCGTTTTACATATACAGACGTGAAACGCTGCCGCTTATTGAGCGTTATCTCAAGGAGGGCAACAACCCGGACGCACCGGGACATTTTATACCGTGGCTAATAGGACAGTGTGACGTTTATGCACACGTGTTCGATGCAACGAGAATAGACATCGGTACCGTTGAAAGCTATGAGGACGCTTGCATACGGTACGAAAACGGAACATTATTTTAATTTTATGGGAACTGCTGTGTTATGTAACAGTAACACAGCGGTTCTTTTTTTCATATTATAATACAGAAGAAAAGGAGTGATAAGTTATGTATTTGCTGACCGGCTCGGTCACGTCTGCTGAGCGCCTTGCGAAGGCGTTGGAGAGCGCCGCAGGGTATCCGGCGTATGTTGTGCATACGCCGTCCGGGATAAAAAACGGCGGCTGCTCGTATTCGGTCAGGTGTGACGAACGAATTTTACCTCTGTTGAAGGATATTTCCCAAAGTCAAGGGATTAAAATAAAGGGTATCTACCAAGAAAAATACGAAAACGGGGAGCGTGTTTATGTTGATATATCTTGACAATGCCGCAACCTCGCTGAGAAAGCCGCCTGAGGTTTACGATACGCTCGATAAATTTACACGCCGACACAGCGCAAATGCCGGGCGAGGAGTAAGCAAGGAGAGTATGACGGCAGTCGATGCGATTATAAGCACGCAGAATGACGCTGCAAGGCTTTTTAATATATCGGAGTCATGCAATATAGCATTTATGCAAAATGCGACGTATGCGCTGAATACGGCCATTTTAGGCACGCTGTCGGACGGAGGTCACGCAGTAACCACGGTGATGGATCATAACAGCGTACTGCGCCCCTTGCACAGGCTCGGCAATTATACGGCGGTCAAGGCTGATAAAAATGGATTTGTTTCGCCGTATGATGTGGAACGTGCAATAAGGGAAGATACGAAAATGATAATAATATCCCATGCGTCAAACGTGTGCGGAACAATTCAGGATATAAGAACAATTGCGGGGATTGCGCACCTGCATAAGGTTAAGCTGATGATTGATACGGCGCAGACGGCGGGAATTGTCGGGATAGACAATGCGGAGCTTGACGCTGATTTTATTGCGTTTTCGGGGCATAAGGGACTTATGGGACCTCTCGGAACAGGAGGGCTTTACGTCAAGTCGCCTCAGGAGCTTGAGCCTGTAATTACGGGCGGTACGGGAAGTGAATCGGAGGAGCTTGCGCAGCCGAGGACAATGCCGGATATGCTCCATTCGGGGACGATCAACGCTCCGGCGATAGCTGCGCTCGGCGAGGGAATACGATTTGTTATGAAAACGGGAACAGATGAAATTTTAAAGCATGAAAGGTATCTGGCGGGTCTTTTGAGATCGGAGCTTATGAATATGGATAACGTGACGGTTTACGGTTCGGAAGAGGGGATAGGCACTGTTGCGTTTAATATAAACGGCTGCGGCAGTGAGGAAACTGCGGAGAGACTCAGCGGATTTGCGCTGAGAGCAGGGTATCACTGTGCGCCGCTTGCGCATAAAGCTCTCGGAACGGACAAAACGGGAGCGGTAAGAGCCTCGTTCGGGATATACAACACCGCCGAGGAAGCAAGAGCACTTGCGGAGGCTGTTAATAAAATAAGAAATAAATAATGCAATTTAGTAATTTGCTAACAGATAAAAAAGTCACTATCGTGACTGTCCGATAAGCAGACTTTTTTGCTATTGGGAAATTGAGAAATTTCCTAATAGATAAGAAAAAAGCGCCGTGTTTGCGGCGCTTTTAATTATTCCGTATCGTCCGGCATATCCCAGTTGTGATATACGTTTTGTACATCATCGTTATCCTCAAGCATATCAAGCATTTTCTGCATCTGCTGAATCTGTGTTTCATCTGTCAGCGTTGTCATTGTCTGAGGAACCATGCTTACCTCCGCAGAGGCAAAGGTATACTTGCCCTCAAGAGCCTCACGTACTGTGCCAAGCTCGTTCGGATCGGTCGTGATTTCGATAACTCCGTCCTCAATTTCAATATCCTCTGCACCTGCCTCAAGTGCATCCATTGTGATTTCGTCCTCGTCAATCTCTTTGTCCTCGTCCTCGATTACAATAACGCCCTTTCTGTCAAACATAAACGAAACGCAGCCCGACTGACCCATGTTTCCGCCGAATTTATCGAATGCGTGACGTACATCTGCGGCTGTTCTGTTGCGGTTGTCGGTAAGAGTGTCCACGATAAGCGCAACGCCGTTGGGGCCGTAGCCTTCGTATGTGATGCTCTCGTAATTGTCGCCCTCGGTTGAGCCTGCCGCCTTTTTGATTGTGCGGTTTATGTTGTCGTTGGGCATATTGTTTGAACGTGCTTTTGCGATAACGTCCTTAAGACTGGAGTTGTTGTCGGGGTCGGGGCCGCCTGCCTTTACGGCAACGATAATCTCGCGGGCAATCTTGGTGAAAATCTTTGCTCGCTGAGCGTCGTTTGCGCCTTTTTTACGCTTAATTGTACTCCATTTTGAGTGTCCTGACATATTAATCCTCCTATATTTTTTATATCAATAGGCAATTGTAAAATATCGGTTTGGGATTTGAGAGTGTTTTTGAATTTATTCGTACTCAAACATCCCTGGCGGTAACTCGTCCGAACAAATTCAAAAACATTCTCAAATTCCGAGGAAATCTCGAGTTTTACAATCGCCTGTTTTTATATCAAATAAAGGGTGCTACACTCGGTGTAACACCCTTAGATTTCAATTTAAAGCCGAATTAATCCTCAACTTTTATAACTTCCTTGCCTTTATAATATCCGCAAGACTTACAAACTTTATGAGGCATCTTAAATTCGTGGCACTGGGGGCATTCCACCATGTTAGGTGCTGTAAGCTTCCAATTGGCACGTCTTTTATTTCTTCTGGCTTTCGATACTTTACCCTTAGGTACTGCCATTTGTTACACCTCCATAAAATAATACAACTCTAATTTTCATTGTTCATGATGTCAACCAAGGCAGCCCAGCGAGGATCTATGCTTTCACTTTCGCAGTCACATTGCTTTTCGTTCAGATTACAGCCGCATTTGGGGCATAAGCCCTTGCAGTCATCGCTGCACAAATGCTTGCCGTTTTCGTTCATGAAAAAGCCGTTAAGGATAATGTCGTCAATTTCAACGGTACCGCCGTCAAAGAGTATAACGTCCTCGTCGTCGGTTTCTCCGTTATTCTGCATCAGGTCTTCGTCAATGGCGAATGTCAGAACAGCTTCGATTTCCTTCCCGCACCTTGCACACTGAGTGTTAAAGGTAGAAGCACACTCTGCCGTGAAGGTAAGAGATTTGCCGTTGTTTTTGATAACTCCCTTTACTGTGACGGGCGAGGTGAACTCGTAATTCCCGCCGAGGAACTCGGTCTTTCCCAGGTCAATGCTGCAATCAACATCAACCTTTCCGCCAAGCTCCTTTAAAATGCTCGATACATCGATTATCATTTTAAGCTCCTTAGTCATATATACGCATAAAGCGCGTATCCGTTAAACGGATATAAAATCAGAGTATAATTACTTTAATTCTACCTTAGCGCCTGCTTCCTCGAGTTCAGCCTTCATCTTTTCAGCCTCTTCCTTAGCTACAGCTTCCTTAACAGTGCCGGGTGCGCCGTCAACAAGTGCCTTAGCTTCCTTCAGACCAAGACCTGTGATAGCTCTTACAACCTTGATAACGTTAAGCTTTGAAGCACCTGCTTCAGCAAGAACAACGTCGAACTCTGTCTTTTCGTCAGCAGCAGCTGCGCCTTCGCCGCCTGCAGCAGCAACCATAACGGGAGCTGCAGCGCTTACGCCGAACTCTTCTTCCATCATTTTAACCAACTCTGCAACTTCCAATAACTTTAATTCCTTGATTGAATCAAGAATTGCATTTAAATCTGCCATTTTATTTTCCTCCTAATTTTAAAATATTATGTTTGTTATCCGCAATTATTCAGCGGGTGCTTCAGCCGGAGCTTCCTCTGCCGGAGTTTCCTCTGCGGGAGCTGTCTCAGCCGACTTTTTGGCGATCAGCTCGGAAATTTCCTCGCCGCCGTCCACGATAGTCTGTAACAGACGTGTAAGATTTGATACAGGAGCATTCAAGCTTCCCATCATCTTTGCGATCAAAGTCTCCTTGTTCGGTGTTGCCGCAAGTGTCTTGATTTCATCAAGCGACATTACAGCTCCGTCCATGAAGCCTGCCTTGATCTCAAGCTTTTCGTTGCCCTTTGCAAATTCCGCAAGAACCTTTGCCGGAGCTACTGCATCCTCGTCCGATACAGCTATTGCCGTAGGACCGTGCAGTGCGTCCTCAAGACCCTCAAGACCTGCGTCCTTAGCGGCACGTCCCAAAAGTGTGTTCTTGATAACGAAGTATTTTACATTGGCTTCTCTGAGCTTGTTACGAAGATTTGTGTCTTCCTCAACGTTAAGACCTCTGTAGTCAACAAGTACGCCTGTTTCGGCAGCCTTTAATATTTCGACAACCTCGGCAACCTGCGCCTTCTTTGACTCCAATACCTTCTCGCTTGGCATAAAATTTCACCTCTTTCGGAAATTACTTTATTGAATGCCGTTTCCGTAAAATAGAAAAGACCTTTTCCGCAGACGCGCAAAAGGTCATAGTAATCTCAATACTAATTACCCTCGGTAGGACTTACACGCATGAGCGCAGCCGACTGTCTACGGATTCAACTTTAATATAATACCACATATATCTTCAGTTGTCAAGCATTTTTTTAAAAATTTTTCAAAAAAAACCGCAGCATCGGGAATTTGATGCTGCGGTTTGATGAATTATTCATTTTCCTTTGCTTTTTCCTGTGCGGCGAGGTAATCCTCGAACGAAGAATACTGCGCCTTATGCTGCTGCGGCTTGAAGTCTGCCTTGTAGGTGGTGGTATAGCTGCCCTTCTTTTCGGGAGCTGATGCCTCCTCCTGCTTGTCCTCGGCATAGTCGGGAACATAGCTCTTTGAACTCTTTGAAGAGTCGTAAGAGCGTGAGGGTCTTCTGTTCTTGCCGTAGCCGTTCTTTTTGCCGTAGGGCTTTGCATTCTTTGCGGCGATAACAACCTTTCTGTAAGGCTCCTGACCGATAGAATACGTTGTAACGGCGGGGTTATCCTGCAAATTTGAGTGAATTATACGTCTTTCATAAGGATTCATCGGCTCAAGCGTGAACTTTCTGCCGGTTCTTTCAACCTTTTCCGCAAGTCTGTTTGACAGTGCAAGCAGAGCCTCGGTTCTCTTTTCACGGTAGTTTTCCGTATCGATTGAAACCTTGATGTAATCCTCCGAGCGTCTGTTTACAACGAGCGAGGTGAGGTACTGGAGGCTGTCGAGAGTATCGCCTCTCTTGCCTATTACTATGCCCATGTTGTCACCCTCAAGCTCAACTAAAACCGTATCGCCCTCAAGTCTTGTTCTTACCTCAACGTCAAGCTTCATGGCATTGAATATATCCTCAAGGAATTTCTTTGCCTCAGCTTCGGGGGCACCGCCCACTTTTTTCGGTGCTTTAGCCTTATGCTCCGCTTTGGAGGCGGACTTGTCGGCTGCGTTTGGAGCTGCGGGTCTGCTTTCGGATTTTTTTGCGGGCTGCTTTTTGAGAGTTACCTCGATAACCGCATCTCTTGCGCCTATGCCCAAAAATCCCTTTGCTCCTTCGTCAATTACTGTTACTTCTACTTCATCTTTGGATGCGTTAAGCTCCTTGAGCGCCTCTGCGAGCGCTGCCTCAACGCTTTTTGCTCTTTTTTCCATGAAGCTGCTTCCTTTCCGGGGCCTTGATTTCTATATCGTCCCCTTTGCTTTCAAAATACTTGTTTAAAGCAAGCTGCTGTATTAGCTGTACTACTGATGAAATTATCCAGTATATGCCTATTCCCGACGGAAGAGTAAATGTGAAAAATCCCGTCATTATCGGCATCATCAGCATCATTGTTTTATTCATCTGCGCTGATTTGTCGTCTGCATCTTTGTTCTGGGTCTGACCGCTCTGAACCTGTGTGAGCTTTGTTGTCAGCAGCTGTGATACAACGGCAAGCACCGGAATAATCAGCAGGGCAATAATTCCCCAATTTGAAAAGTCAAGGCGCATGATGTAGTTCAGCGCCGCCGATGGGGTGTTTGCCAGATTAAGACCCAGGAAATTAAAGTTTATTACCCATGGGTCCTGAGGACCGTTTATTATGCCGGCCCACTGCGAAAGCTGTATCTGTGACATTTTCGCAAGCATTTCCTCTGTCTGCGTTGCAAGATTGCCTATATGCGGCGCCATTGCATCACGCAGCATATACACCTTATCAATTACCTCCTGGGTCATCCAGTCAACTCCGATAAGATACGACAGAGGCTTTTGAATAACCTGATACAGACCTACAAGTATAGGCATCTGAATCAGCATCGGCAGGCAGCCGCCGGTCATTGAAATGTTGTTTTCTTTGTAAAGCTTCATCATTTCACGCTGCAGCTTTTCCTGGTCGTTTGCATACTTTTTCTGCAGCTCCTGCAATATAGGCTGCACCTTCTGCTGCTTTCGCATTGCCTTCTGCGATTTTACGTTCAGCGGAAGAAGTATGAGCTTTACGATTATTGTAAATATAATAATCGAAAAACCGTAGTTTGCCACAAGGCTGTATATCTGTTCGATTATCCAGCCAAGGGGACGTGTAATCAGATATTCAAACATACGTCCTGTTTCCTCTCTGCTGCTTTTTTGTGTTTAAGGGACCGGGTCGTACCCGCCCCTGCATAGCGGATGGCACCTCAGCAGTCTGCGGACTGCGAGAAATCCGCCCTTTAGAGCACCGTATTTTTCTATCGCTTCACGAGCGTATTGTGAACAGGTCGGAATAAATCTGCAGCAAGCTCCGCCCTTATACGGTGAAATATGGTGTCTGTAAAAATCGATTAAAAATATCAAAATCCGTTTCATTTTAATCCTGTTTTTTTTAATACATAGCCAAAATCACGGCGCAGTGCGTCAAGTGATTTCCCGGCGGCGCGGTTTCTTGCGACAAGAATAAAGTCGTAGCCCTGAGGCAAAGCCGAGGCATAATATCTGTAACATTCTCTTAAAAGTCTTTTAGTGCGGCTCCTGACAACGGCATTGCCCACAGTTTTGCTGACGGTGAGTCCGAGCCTGTTGCTGCCGATACGGTTTTTAAGAGCGTATACTGCAATATATCCCCCCGCCTCGCATATGCCCTTTCGGTAAATTCGTCTGAAATCGCTGCTTCGTTTAAGGCTTTGGGTATTATCGGTTATTTTCATAGCTTATAAGTAATATACTAATATAAAAGAGGACTGCCGCATAAGGCCTTGATAGCATACCTTAACGCCGCAGTCCCTGTATAATCAGCTTACGCCGTCAAAGACTTTCTGCCCTTTTGTCTTCTTGAAGCCAAAATCTTTCTGCCGGACTTAGTAGCCATTCTCTTTCTGAAGCCGTGTTCCTTCGCTCTCTGACGCTTCTTCGGCTGAAATGTCATCTTCATAATTATAGCACCTCCCTGCTTAATCTAACAATCCAAATTAATTGTCTTATTCCAAAATATTCAGACACCAACTATTATTATACAATGTATATCACGTTTTGTCAAGCACTTTTTTGATGATTTTATCGAAAGATAACCGTCTGCTGTATTGCCGAAATGTATTACACTCCCATAATAAGGTAAAATATACCGGCAATTACGGACGCAAGCACACCGTAAAGTATAACGGGGCCGGCTATGGTAAATAGCTTTGCTCCCACACCGAGTACATACCCCTCCGTTTTTGCTTCAAGAGCGGGTGCGGCAACCGAATTTGCAAAGCCGGTTATTGGCACAATTGTACCGGCTCCGGCGTGCTTTGCAAGCTTGGGGTAGATGTTAAGCCCCGTCAGCAGCGCACCGAGGAAAACGAGAGTCACCGAAACCATGGAGGAGGCATTTTCGGTATTCATTCCGAAATATTTGTACATCTGCGACAGAGCCTCCCCGATTACGCATATCGCTCCGCCGAATAAAAATGCCTTAAGACAGTCAAGAGCAAGGTTTGAGTTGGGAGTTTCCTTTTTGACAAACTCACCGTATTCCTGTTTTGTCATGTTTTTGTTATCCATAATTAAAAATCCTTTCCTATATTATATTGCACATATAATTGCCTATATAATGACTGCTGAACAATTATGAAACGCAGCCGCATAGCGGCTTAAAAGCGTTTCATAATTGTTCAGGCGCAAGGATTTTTTCATAAATATGAAAAAATCCTTGCACCCCAAATAAATATTTTTCTCTCAAAATATTTATTTGGGCAGACTTTATCAATGCGAACTGTGTAAAATCTCTGATTTTACACGAAAAATTTTGACAATAGTCATAATTTTTCAAATGCGATTGAAAATCGCATTTGTTCAGTG
>JAXDRV010000100.1:0-14530 GCA_034090805.1 Clostridia bacterium | reverse complement strand
AACAGCTTGTAGGATTTAATAGTGTTTTTGAGTTTGTTCGGACGAGTTACCGCAAGGGATGTTTGAGTACGAATAAACTCAAAAATACTCTCAAATCCCCAACCGACATTTTACAACTACCTAATTTTCAATATTTCATCTTTTTTCTTAAGAATTTCATCAAACCTCCGTATATATTCTAACGGATCCTTGAAATTAAATATTCTTTCTATTCTGCCGCCCGAAACCACCTTTGTCGAGCCGCCTCCGCCAAGAGCTATTATCGTCTGTTTTTCCTCCATGATGTTAATATTATAAGTGCTCATCGTCCCAGGCTTCGCATATCCCACATTTTCGAGATTTCCCGAAATATTCTTCTGCCGATACATATAATAAGGCTCTCTGCCGGTCTTTTTCATCATTTCCTGCGTATACGAAAGCATCTCGTTCATGACCTCTGCCTCCGCAAGCACCGTTTCCGTCCTCCTCAGATTCGCCGCACGCTTGACGCACATCGAATGAACAGTTATATTTTCCGGGTCAAGCTCCGTTATCCTGTCAAGGCTGCTTTTGAACATTTCCGGCGTTTCTCCGGGAAGTCCCGCAATCAAATCCATGTTGATGTTATCAAACCCCAGCTCTCTCGCCTCTTTAAAGCACTCGATAATCATTTTATCATCATGGCTTCGGCGAACACGCCTTAACGTTTCGTTATTCATCGTCTGCGGGTTTATGCTTATTCTGTCAACTCCGCCCATTTTTGCGGCAAGCAGCTTTTCACGTGTTATCGTATCCACCCTTCCCGCCTCAAGCGTAAATTCCTTTATCAAATTAAAATCAAAGTGTGTGTGCAGCCTTTCGAAAATTTTCGTAAGCATTTGAGCCGAAAGAGTTGTCGGAGTTCCTCCGCCTATGTATATATTTTCGACATATGCGCCCATTTTTCCGATTATTTCCGCAGTTTTATCAATTTCAAGAAGCAGCTTTTCCACGAACTCGTCCATATATTTCCCGCTCACGCTTATATCCGTTGACACAAATGAGCAGTAGAGGCAGCGAGTCGGACAAAACGGTATCCCTATATATATGCTTACGCTGTTTTTTCCTATCCGTGAGAGCAGCTGCTCCTCATTTTTTGCAACACGCATCGCAAGCTCCGCTTTTTCGTCACTCACGTCATAAATATTCTTAAGACTTCTGAAAATCTGCTCATCATTTAAGCCGCTTTCCTTAAATTCACGAACATTTTTCGCCGGACGTATCCCGCACATAACTCCCCACGGCAGATTTACACTCCGAATTTGGCGCGCACATTCGCAAAACGACCTAGTACAGGCACAGGTATACACCTTTTTTATCAGCTTTTTATCATTTTTGTCACGATAATCAGATGTATTCTCATTATAATCGAACACAAAATCGTTAAAATATGCCTGCCCGCCGTAATTTATCTGCGTGTAGACGTCGATAATACCGTCCGTTATTTTAAAATCCGAATAGACGGTCACGTCCTCGTCCTCTCCGAAAAACAAACCTCCGAAAAGCCGCATTTCATACTCGCAGTCATATCCGTGCTGAAAAATCAACATTGTGTTTATTCCTTTACAAACAAATTAAACTTACGCTCGTAGCCTATCTCCGTCATTTCACCATGCCCCGGATGAACCTTCGTTCCGTCATCAAGGGTATATAGTCTTTCTCTTATTGATTTCAAGAGTGTTTCCTCGTCCCCTGTCGGCAAGTCCCATCTTCCGCAGTTTCTTAAAAACAGAGTATCGCCTGTAAAAACATGATCCTCAATCATATAGCAAACTCCGCAGCTTGTATGACCGGGAGTGTATATGCACTTTATTTTCATGCTTCCCGCATCGAGGATTTCGTTATCCTGTAATACCACCTCGGGAGCCTTTGCAATTACAGCACGCCCTAACCCCGCAAGAGTGAGGTTAATATCGGGATTTTGCACATTTTCCGCACCGTTTGTGCCGCTCACAAGCTTTGCGCCCGTTTTTTCACGCAGTTCTTCAAGAAATTCTATATGGTCATAATGGCAGTGGGTTATAAGAATATATTTTATCTCCGTATTTTCGTCTGCCGCCGCCTTTAATATCCCGTCTGTTTTATATCCCGGATCAATAACTACAGCGTCATCTCCGTCATAAACAAGATATGTGTTTTCATCTGTATAATAATTATTCAAGCGTTTTATTTTCATAATTAATGTACCCCGTCCGAAGCTTAATTCAATCTTACCGGCAAAATCATATATACATATGAATCATCGCCCTCGGCGGAGCGAATAAATCCGCCGCTTGTGGGTGCGCTGAATTCCATTTTCACCTTTTCGCCGTCGCAGCCCGCAAGAGCGTCAAGCAAAAATCTACAGTTAAAGCCGATGGTAAGCTCCCCTCCGTCCATCTGAACGTCTACGGTGTCATTTACCTGTCCCTTGCCCGTTATGCACGATATATCTATTTTATTGTAGCCTATATTAAATCTTACCGGAACCTTTTTTGATTTTCCGTTAGCAACCTCCTCGCTTATCAGAAGCATCGCTCTTTCAAGAGAATCGTTTAAAAGCTCCCTGTCGCATACAACATTAATGCTGCTTACCACATTTATGATAGCCTCATATTTAAGGAAATCTCCGTCAAGCAGACGTGCATAAATTTTATAGTAACCAAAATCAAATAATACGTGTCTATCCGATACTATAACCGTTACATCACCCTCGTCCTTAAGCAGCTTAAGTATTTCCCTCAGTGCCATGCCGGGAATAACTATTTTGTTGTTTTCTATCATATCGTTAAGCTCATGCTTTACAACGGCAAGTCTGTGTCCGTCCGAGGCAACAACATTTAATACCCCGTCCTTAATCTCAAACAAAGCTCCGGTTAAAATAGGCTTTTTGCCCTCAACAGGCGAAACAAAGGATATTGTCTTTCTTATTATACGCTTCAGAGCTGCCTGTTCGATTGAAAATCTGTATATTTCCGTCAGCTTGGGCACGGACGGAAATTCTACGCTGCTTATGCCCTGGATATTGAATTCACTAAGTCCGCATTTTATTTTTGTAACGTAATTTTCCGGGTCTGTTGTTATTGTAACCATACCTTCCGGAAGTCTGCGCACTATTTCACCGAACATTTTCGATTTTAATGCAACAGTTCCTCCCTCGTTGACGTTGCATACGGTATTGTAATCTATGCAAAGCTCAAGATTGTTGCCTGTCATAATTACATTTCCGTCACCTGAACAATCAAGCTTGATACATTCAAGTACCGGCATTGTGCTTTTTATCATGACTGCTTTTTGTACGGTATTTACCATATCAAGAAGTATTTCCTTACTGCAGTTAAGTTTCATTTTAGTTATTCTCCTTTTAATTTTATTCACACCGACTTATTCACACAATCGGTTTCACCGAAGATGATATATATATGTATATATAATAATATAATTATAGTATTAATAGTATTAGGGGTGTGGATTTGATGGAAAAGTCCTTTAAACGCAGATTTTAACAGACTTTTTCATTCATCACCAACCGTTAACTGACGTTTGACAGCTGTGGGTAAATGTGGATAAGCTTATCGGTGTAAAATTCCTGTTTTTGGCATATAACACGTTATCCACACTTTATCCGACAGTTATTCAATGTTACTCAAGTCCTTTGTAATGTAATCTATATCTCCCTTGAGCTTTTCGTTTATCGGCAGTTCGCCTTCTATTTTTCTTACGTTGTGCATTACGGTTGTTCTGTCCTTGCCGCCGAAAAGAGAGCCTATTGCGGTAAAATTCATGTTTGTCATTTTGTGACAAAGATACATCGCAACCTGTCGAGGCACAGCAACGTTTGACGTGCGGGATTTTCCGACGAGTGCGTCGTGCGTTATATTATAGTAGAGAGCCACTTTTTCCATTATCTTTTCCGGCGTTATTCTCACTATGCTTTCATTCGGCAGATACGATTCCAGAACATAATCGGCAAGAGCCACGTCTATTGGCTTTTTTGATATTTGTGCAATCGAGATCATGTTTAACAGTATTCCCTCAAGCTCACGCACATTTGACTTTATGCGCTCGGCGATATATCCGAGAACCTCCGTATCTATGCTCACATGGTGCTGCGCCGATTTTTTTTGCAGAATTGCAACTCTCGTTTCGTAATTAGGAACGGTAATATCTATTGTAAGTCCCTGTCCGAAGCGTGTGCGGAGTCTGTGCTCAAGTATAAGCAGATCGCTCGGTCTGCGGTCTGATGTTAGAACTATTTGCTTGTTAAGGCTGTATAATTCGTTAAACGTGTGGAAAAATTCCTCCTGCGTTGCCTCCTTGTTTGCGAGGAACTGTACGTCATCGACGAGAAAAACGTCCACGGAACGGTATTTTTTACGAAATTCCTCACCCTTTGCCTCACGTACCGAGGTGATAAATTCATTTGTGAAAAATTCACTCGTTACGTAAATTACCTTTGCCGAGGGATTGTTTTGTAAAATTCTGTTGCCTATTGCGTGCATAAGGTGTGTTTTTCCGAGTCCTGAGTTTCCGTAAAGGAACAGCGGATTATATACATGACCGGGATTTTCCGTAGTTGAGATTGCCGCTGCTGTTGCGAATTGATTTGACGCACCTATTACGAAGTTTTCAAACGTGTATTTGGGATTTATGCTGTTTGAATTTATTTCCGCTTCCTCCGGCTTTTCTTTTGGCTTGTCCTCCCCGTCAACGATTATCTCAAGTGTAAGCTTCTGCGCCGTTACCTGCTCGATTGCCATTTCGATTGCTTCTTTATATCTGTAGTTTATCATGTTGCGGTTGAGGTTCATCGGCACAGATATTGTGAATGAGGTATCATTAAAAGAGATGGGAACAGCCTTTTTCATATGTACGTTTAAGCCGACAACGTTATTTGTTTTTGATTTAACAATATCGTATATTTGATCCCAAAGCTTGTTAATATCCCTGCTTTTCATACGTCAGTCTCCTTTTGTGATATTTTTAGGCTATTGTAAAACTCAAGATTTCCGCGGAATTTGAGATGTTTCTTCTTGAATTTCAACTCAGACATCCCTCACTTCGTTCGGGAACTCGCCAAAACTCAATCATAAACATTATAAATTCTTCTAAAAGTGTAATTTTTTTATAGGATTTGAGAGTGTTTTTGAGTTTATTCGGACGAGTTACCGCAAGGGATGTTTGAGTACGAATAAATTTAAAAACACTCTCAATTCCCAAATTGACATTTTACAATCGTCTATAATATTTTTACCTTATTATATATATAATAAACTAAGCCTATCTTATATCATATCAAATTTCGGCATAATAATCAAGCATTTTTTAAGAAAAAACTTTTAATTTAAAAAATATCTTGACAATAACATAAATATGTAGTATAATTATCATGTTGCGGTACAATACCGCAGCGTGCTGACGTAGCTCAGTAGGCAGAGCACTTCATTGGTAATGAAGAGGTCGGCGGTTCGACTCCGCTCGTTAGCTCCAAAAAACCGCTTAAACCAAAAGTTTAAGCGGTTTTTTATTTTAAAATTATTCCTTCTCAAGCGTAAATGTAAACTTAGTATATTTTGCGTCCGAGCCTTCCTTTGTATCCACGCTTTCAACCCATATGCTTTGCTTATGCAGCACGAGGATATTTTTGACAAGAGAAAGTCCCAGACCTGCGCCGCTTTTATAATTTGTACGTGATTTGTCCGTTTTGTAAAAACGATTGAATACGCTGCTCAGATCCTTGCTGTCTATTCCGCTGCCGAAGTTTCCTATTGAAACATACGCCTTGTTTTTCTCGATATGCACCGAAATTCCGATTGTGGTATTCGGATATGAAAATTTAACCGCATTGTCTAAGATATTCAGCACAACACGCTTTATAGAATCCTTATCCGCAAGAACCTTGATCTCGTCCGGCTTGAAATCAACGTTAAGGTCAAGATTTTTCTCGCATATCCTGTTTTCAAGAGCAATTATACACGTCCTTATAAGCTCGTTTATGTCAAAGGAACTGATGTCAAGCTGATATTCGCTTGATGTCATTTTTGACATTTCAAGCATATCGTTTACAAGCTTGGTAAGCCGCTTTGATTCCTCAAGGACTATGTTAAGGTAATAATCCTGCTTTTCGGGCGGGATCGTTCCGTCAAGTATTCCCTCAACAAAGCCGGATATGCTCGTCATAGGTGTGCGCAGCTCGTGGGACACATCGCTTATAAAGCCGGAACGCTGCCGTTCGAGATCTTCTATACTGTCTGCCATAAAATTAAAGCTTGACGCAAGCTGACCTATCTCATCGTCCGAATCTATCTTCACACGCTTTTCAAAATTTCCTGAAGCAATGTCACGCACCGCATTGTTGATTCTTATTATCGGCAGCGATATTTTTTTCGATTGGTAATACACCACGAAAAACGCAAAAAACATCGATATAAGCACCACTATCACAAGCATCAGAACGAGATTTGAAACAGTTTTCTGAAGCTCCGGAATAGGCAGATTTACGAATGCGTTTCCGATTTTTGTACCTTGATACGACAGGGAAAAACCGACAGTAAGCACACGTCTTTCGTAAATTCCGCCGAAGTCGTTCTTTTTTGTTATTTTATTGCGTGTTTCAAGCTGTTTGATAAATTCCTGAGGCACGGATTTTATGTCGGCGGTGGATTCCGTTATTTCTCCTTTGTTGTTTGTTACGATTATATCGGCCTTAAGGAATTTACTCCAAAAGCTCAGCATATTTTTGAAGGCAATTCTTGAGCGCATATCGTTTTTATCGATATGCAAAGCACCCGTCCAATGCTCGATGTTTTCCGAGATTTGCTCTATTGAATTAATCTGACTATATTCTATAAAGCTGTTTAAGAAAAATCCCGTAAGCCCCGATATTGACGCAAGCACAATAACAAGTATAAGGCTGTAGGTCATGAACAGACGCTTAAGTATTGAATTTTTATGATGCTTCATGGATTATCATCTCACTTCAAATTTATATCCCACGCCCCATACGGTCTTAAGCTGCCAGTTTGCGTCCTTGACCTGCTCAAGCTTTTCTCTTAAGCGTTTTATATGAACGTCTACTGTTCTTGAATCACCGAAATAATCAAAGCCCCAAACCTCCTCCAAAAGCTGCTCTCTTGTGAATACACGATTGGGATTTGACGCAAGGAAGAACAAAAGCTCAAGTTCCTTGGGAGGTATTTCCGTGATTTTGTTGTTTATTTTCAGCTCATAATTCGATAGATTTATTGTAAGCCCGGTAAAGCTGATTTCCTTTTGCGAGGTGGTGTCCTTTGTATCGGAGCGTCTTAAAACAGCCTTGACGCGCGCCGTAAGCTCCTTTGTGTCAAACGGCTTTACCATATAATCGTCCGCACCCAGCTCAAGACCGAGAACCTTATCAAAGGTTTCGCCCTTTGCGGTAAGCATGATTATAGGAGTGTTTGAGGTTTTGCGTATTTCACGGCAAACGTCCCAGCCGTCCATCTCAGGCATCATAACGTCAAGAATAAGCATTGACGGACTTTCGGTTTTGAATTTATTAAGCGCCTCACGTCCGTTTGCAGCAGTAACAACGCTGAAGCCCTCTTTTTCAAGATAAAGCTTTATAAGCTCAACGATATGAGCGTCGTCGTCAACGACAAGAATTTTGTTGTTTGTCATGGTAAAATCCTCCTTATGATAGTAAATTTTAATTGTCAAATGACTTTTTTACAGTCATCTGTAAATTTTTCCTTAAAAATATTATAACACATAAATAAAAAATAATAAAGAGTCTTGATAAAATATTTTTATTATTGTATAATATAAAATATAACAATTTACAATTTGGTAACAAACCATTAACAGAAATAATTAAATCGGCGGAAATATTCACTGCCGGAATGGAGGAAAAAATGAAACTTGGAATAGTAGGATTACCCAATGTGGGAAAATCAACTCTTTTTAATGCGATAACTCAGGCGGGGGCGGAATCGGCGAATTATCCGTTCTGCACCATAGAGCCGAATGTGGGAATTGTAGACGTTCCCGATGAAAGATTGGACAGGCTCGCGGAAATGTACAATCCCAAAAAGGTCACCCACGCATACATAGAGTTCGTGGATATTGCCGGACTTGTAAAGGGTGCGTCGAGGGGCGAGGGCTTGGGAAACAAATTCCTTTCGCATATACGTGAGGTTGACGCAATAGTTCATGTTGTGCGCTGCTTTGAGGACGCAAATATAACTCACGTTGACGGCTCAATTGATCCGATACGTGACATTGAAACGATAAATCTTGAGCTTATCTTCTCCGACCTTGAGATGATAGAGAGAAGAATAGACCGCACGAAAAAGGCTATGAAGGGCGATAAGTCGCTTGCTGCCGAGCTTGCTCTTCTTGAGCGTGTCAAGGCGCATATGGAGGAGGGCAAACCTGCCCGCACTTTCGAATACACCGAGGACGAAACGGCGGTAATGAAGGATATTTTCCTCATTTCAATGAAGCCGGTAATATATGCCGCAAACGTTGCCGAGGATGATTTTGCAAAGGGAATAGAAAACAACGAATATGTTAATCGTGTGCGTGAATTTGCCGCAGCGGAAAATTCGGAGGTTATGCCCGTATCGGCAAAAATAGAGGAAGAAATTGCTCAGCTTGACGGAGAGGAAAGAGCTATGTTCCTTGAAGAGCTTAACATGAGTGAATCGGGACTGGACAGGCTTATTAAGGCAAGCTACACGCTTCTCGGACTTATAAGCTACCTTACTGCGGGCGAGCCGGAGGTAAGAGCATGGACGATAACAAAGGGAACAAAGGCTCCTCAGGCTGCCGGTAAAATCCACACGGATTTTGAAAGAGGCTTTATACGTGCCGAGGTTGT
This sequence comes from Clostridia bacterium, assembly GCA_034090805.1. GTDB lineage: Bacteria > Bacillota > Clostridia > UBA1381 > UBA1381 > Ornithomonoglobus_A. The sequence continues at coordinate 5,673 of JAXDRV010000100.1, read as the reverse complement.
TCACTACGATGACTTGATGGAGTGCGGCTCAATGACTGCGGCAAAGGAAAAGGGACTTGTACGCAGCGAGGGCAAGGAATATGTGATGAAGGACGGAGATATTGTTCTGTTCAGATTTAATGTATGATGAAAAAGCGGTATTATCCCGTTCTGACGGGACTTATAACGCTGCTTGTGATAATTTCTTTACAGGCGGTGACAAATCAATGGTTTTTCAAGCCGCAGCCGTATAATTCTTATATTTTACAGGCACAGGCATGGCTTGACGGACGGCTCGACCTCGGAAAGGATTATCCGTATCTTGAGCTTGCGATATACGGCGGAAAATATTTTGTAAGCTTTCCGCCGTTTCCGTCGTATTTGATGCTGCCGTTTACGGCTCTCGGCATTGACTTCTGCGATGGGATAATCGCACTTATTTGTGCTGTTATAGGCTCTGTTTACGCATATAAAATATCATCGGAATTTATAGCTGATGATAAACATTCAATGCTGCTTGCCCTGCTTGTGACGATAGGCTCGAACTGGCTTTTTACATCGGTAAACGCATGGGTGTGGTTTATTGCGCAGAATCTTGCGTTTACGCTCACGCTTGCGTCGCTGTTTTACGCATTAAAGGGAAAGCCGTGCGCAGCGTTCACGCTTTGGGCGTGCGCTGTCGGGTGCAGACCGTTTCAGATTATATACATCATATTTATATTGTATCTGCTTTATCGGTTTTATCGAAATGAATTAAAGCAAAATGCGGTGAATACGATAAAAAAGCGTCTGCCGTCAATTATTCCTGCGGTGTGCATAGCTGTTTCGTATATGCTGTTGAATTATTTCCGTTTCGGCAGCATAACGGAATTCGGACATAATTATCTTCCGGAATTTACGAGAGTGGAAACGGGACAGTTTGACGTATCGTACATTGCGCAGAATTTCAAAAATCTTTTCAGACTTCCTCAGCTTGTGAACGGACGCATTAAATTTCAGTCATCGGACGGCTTTTGTATGTTTATCGCAAGTCCCGTACTTATATCGTTTTTCGTTTATTGGATAATCGTAATGATAAAGGGCAGCACGGAGGAAAAGCGGATTTTTGGGGTGGTTATGGCGATATTTTGGGTGCATATGGTGATGATAACGGCTCACAAAACGATGGGCGGCTCGCATTACGGCAACAGGTACGTAACGGATGCGCTGCCGGCGGTATATACTGCGATGTGCGCCGCTGCGGGAAAATACCAAAAAGGACGGATATTAAACACACTGCCGCTTGCTATGGGAGTGGTACTTAATATGATGTGGATTTTGATGTATTTTAAGTAAATAGGAATTATGTAAACCTAATAAAAAAATTATCCACAGGGAAAATTTGACTTATACATCAAAAATTTCTGATAAAACTTGAATTTTTTAAAAGTTATCCACACTATCCACGGAGTTATCCACGGTTTGAGATAATTATGAAAGTCTGAAAAAGCAAGGTTTTATGCCGTTTTACGTGGTTTACATATTTTTAAAAAAAAATTCACACACTTATCCACGTTTTTCACGTTTTTATACACACCAAACGTCGAAAAAGCTGAAAAAACCGCATTTTATGCTGTTTTTTCGGTTGATAAAGTTATCCACGGGGTGTGAATAAAATCATGGATAACTGCACAAAATAAAGAGTTATGTTAAGGGAGTATTACATTGATTACGTCAAGATTACAATCGATAATAAATTATGCACATGGGAGAGTGATAGCAGACATCGGAACGGATCATGCATTCATTCCGATTGAGCTTATATCTGTGGGACGTGCGGAGAAGGTTATAGCCTCGGACATACGCAGAGGGCCTCTTGACAGTGCGGTGAGGAACATAAATGCCGCCGGAATGAGTGATAAAATAGAAACAAGACTCGGTTCGGGGTTGTCGGTGCTGAATAGCGGCGAGGCAGATATGATAATCGTTGCCGGAATGGGCGGCGAAATGATTGAAAAGATAATAAAAGAGGACGAAGGTACGGCAAGAGCGTCAGAGTTGATTTTGCAGCCGATGAATTCGCAGTATGAGCTGAGGAAATTTTTGCTCGGCAGCGGATTTGCGATAAAAGATGAGGATATTGCCGTTGAGGGATTCAAAGTGTATAACATCATGCTTGTGGAATCCGGCAGACAAGAGGAGTTTGAGAGTGACATATATTATCATGTCCCGCCGTATTTAAAGGCACATAAAAATTTTGACAAGCTTTATGAAAAAAAGCTGCGTGAATTTAATAAGGTAATAAGCGGTTTGGAGCGTTCGGGTGAATGTGATGAGAAAAAGCTTGAGAGGTACAGGCAATGGAAAGAGGAGTTAATAGATATTTATAGCAGGTGATTGTGAAATGTCGGTTGAGGATTTGAGAGTATTTTGAGTTTATTTGTACTTAAACATCCCTTGCGGTAACTTGTCCTAACAAAATCAAAAACACTCTCAAATACTATAAAAAAGTCACTATCGTGATTGTTGTTCCGCTGTGCTGCACTCCAATAGGTAGACTTTTTTGCTATTAGGAAATTAAGGAATTTCCTAATAGATAAGAAATTACACTTTTAGAAGAATTTGAGATGTTTATGATTGAGTAGGGGGCGGTGTCCCTGCCGCCCCGTAATCAGAAATATCTCAAATTCCGGGGAAATCTTGAATTTTACAATTACCTAATATTTGTAATTAAAGGAGAATTGTTATGAAGGTAAAACAAATTGCGGAATTGATGGAAAAATACACTCCCGCACGATTGGCTTATGATTGGGATAATGTGGGACTTCTTGTGGGAAATGGGGAAAACGAGGTTAAAAAGATAATGATAACACTCGATACAAACCTCGAAACGGTGCGTGAGGCTGCCGAAAACGGCTGTGGTATGATTTTGTCGCATCATCCGATAATGTTCAGAGGGATAAAGAGATTGGATTTAACCTCTCCGACGGGAAAAATGATGGAAATTCTTATAAAAAACGATATATCCGTTTTTGCGGCGCATACTAATATGGATACGGCGAAAATAGGTATAAACGCATATCTTGCGGAGCTTTTCGGTCTTGAAAACATAAAAATTCTCGAACAGCACACAGACGATATAGAGGCGGGACTCGGCAGATATGGAGATTTTAAAAATGAAATAACTCTTGATGAGCTTTGCAAAATCACAAAGGACAAGTTAAATACTCCGTTTGTGAGAGCGGCGGGAGCTTCGGAAAAAAAGATAAAAACTCTTTGCATTGCATCGGGCAGCTGCAGTGAATGTATAGAAACTGCGATAAAATGCGGCTGTGATGCGGTGATAACGGGAGATATGAAATATCACGAAATGATAGATTATTCGGAATGCGGCATAGCGGTAATAGATGCGGGACATTATCCGACAGAGATTATAGTTACCGATATTTTTGAAAAAATTCTTGAAGAGCTCGGAAACGACAAACCGCAGATAATAAAATCTACGGAAAGGGATATTTTCAAGATATATTAATATTACATTATTTTGTCAAATGTATGTCATTATATTTATTTTATATACAAATTAAAATAAATATGTTATAATATTAATAAAAACAGGAGAAACGATATGGATTTAACATCACCCCGACTTGTAAGGCAGGTTGCGGAGCAGTTCGGGTTTACGTTTAAAAAGGGACTTGGGCAGAATTTTCTTGTTTCGGGGAGCGTGCTGGAAAAAATCTGCGAGGCTGCGGACTCACATGACGGCGTGCTTGAGATAGGCCCCGGATTCGGAGTGCTGACGCAGGCGCTTGCCGAAAGTTCGGAAAAGGTTGTTTCGATAGAAATAGACGAACGACTGATTGAAATTCTCGAATTTCTGCTCGGTGATTACAAAAATGTAAAGATAGTAAATGCGGACGTTTTAAAAACGGATCTGCGTTCGCTGATAAAAGAGGAATTCGGATATAAAAAAATCAGCGTCGCCGCAAATCTTCCTTATTATATTACCACTCCGATAATAACACGGCTTCTTGAGGAAAAGCTTCCTATTAAGAATATCGTGGTAATGGTTCAGAAGGAGGTTGCGCAGCGCATGAAGGCGGAGCCGGGGTCAAAGGATTATGGGGCAATAACGCTGCTGTGCCGATATTTTGCCGAGCCGGAGATAATAACAGTAGTGCCGGCAAATAATTTTGTACCGCCTCCGAAGGTGGACAGCGCAGTGCTGCGGCTTAAGATACGAGAAACCCCGGCTGTTTCGGTAAAAAGCGAGGAAATATTTTTCAAAACCGTCAAGGCGGCGTTTTCACAGCGCAGAAAAACCCTGTTAAACTGCATAAGCGCATTTTTCTCCATGCCGAAAGCAACGGCGGCGGAGGTTTTGGAGAATGCAAAAATAAATCCGTCAAGACGAGGCGAAACACTGTCAATAGAAGAATTCGCCAATCTTTCGGATTTATTATATAATATTTTATATAATACTTGACAAAAAATATCAGATTATGATATAATATGTCGAGAGGCACTGTAATGCCGAAATTAAATAATTAAACGTAAGCTGTTATTAAGTTGAACAGCAGAATGGAGGATTAAAAATGGATCAACAAAAGATTGATATGTTTATCATGACAAACTAAAAATATTTTCCTGCGGAAAAGATAGTGTATTTAAAAGACAAATTAAGAGCGATGGATGAAGATAAATTTTCATTGATTTCGGCTGTTGAATTAAAAGATCCCACCACGATTCTTTTAGTTTCGATTTTCCTGGGTTCTTTTGGAATTGATAGATTTATGATCGGCGATACCGGTATGGGAATATTAAAGCTTTTAACCGTAGGTGTTTGCGGTATTTTAACTATTGTTGACTGGTTTACAATATCAAAAAAGGTTAAAGATTTAAACTTTAATAATGTTATGGCAATTATTTAAAAAAGAATTTAAGAATGAAATAATAGTTTTATTATTATTTGTTATTTTACTTATTATATGTAGGATTTTTGATATTACGTGTTTGTTTTATAAAATTACGAATATACCATGTCCTACGTGCTGCATGACAAGAGCGCTGCTGTCTCTTATTAAAGGAGATTTACGTGCCTACGCAAATTACAATATTATGGCTTTTCCTGTTTTTCTTGTATTTATAGGAGAGCTGTTTAATGGTTTGTTCGGAAGGTATAAAGCAGTGCTGCATATTTGTTGTGTTGTTGTTTTAGCTATAAACTTAATATATTACTTGGATCGTATCGGTTTAATGGATATATTAAATTAATAAAAAGCTGCAGGATTGTATTCGATCCTGCAGCTTTTTTTAGGTGTGAAAGAAGTTATATTTTGATAGAATTGTATTAAGTATTTCTATCACATTCAAGAGCAAGCCGCTGCGCGGTGCTACGTTCGGTGCAGAACTTTAAATTTGCTCCGGCTTAGAAAATCTAAAAATATGATATTGGAAATTTAGTGTATTTTATGACTGTACATATATTGACAATTCCATATATTTGCTAATAATATAGAATTGTGATATAATATATTCTGTCAGAATATATTATGCAGAGGTGAGAGATTTGGAAAGTAAAACCTGTTGCAATTACAAAAATCCCTGTCCATACAATAAAGTATAGAACAGGGATCCCCCCCCCCCCCCCCCCCCACATAACAGCGCCTTGGATTGCCGAGGATACAAGCTTGGAATATCTCTTTAAATATC